>JAKVOA010000001.1:1282500-1582500 GCA_022483045.1 Oscillospiraceae bacterium
TTAGCTGTGGGTCTGGGCTGTTTCCCTTTTGACGACGAAACTTATCTCCCGCCGTCTGACTCCTGTACATCAAT
Source organism: Oscillospiraceae bacterium (assembly GCA_022483045.1). Taxonomy (NCBI): domain Bacteria; kingdom Bacillati; phylum Bacillota; class Clostridia; order Eubacteriales; family Oscillospiraceae; species Oscillospiraceae bacterium. Next base: position 1,282,575 of record JAKVOA010000001.1, read on the forward strand.
TATCCGGCATTCTGAGTTTGATAGGTCTTGGTAACCTTTCGGTCCCTGAACCATTCAGTGCTTTACCTCCGGTAATCTAATACAAGGCTAGCCCTAAAGCTATTTCGGAGAGAACCAGCTATCTCCGGGTTCGATTGGAATTTCTCCGCTACCCACACCTCATCCGCTACCATTTCAACGGGAGTCGGTTCGGTCCTCCATGGAGTTTTACCTCCACTTCAACCTGGACATGGGTAGGTCACCCGGTTTCGGGTCGAATACAACTGACTTTATGCGCCCTATTCAGACTCGCTCTCGCTTCGGCTCCAGACCTTAAGTCCTTAACCTCGCCAGTTACATTCACTCGCCGGACCATTCTACAAAAGGTACCCGATCACCCTTTGACGGGCTTTCGGTGCTTGTAAGCACAAGGTTTCAGGTTCTATTTCACTCCCCTCCCGGGGTGCTTTTCACCTTTCCTTCACAGTACTATTCTCTATCGGTCACTGGGTAGTATTTAGGCTTGGAGGGTGGTCCCCCCATCTTCCCACCAGATTTCTCGTGTCCGGCGGTACTCTGGATACAGCTGGCTGCTTCCCCTTTTCGCTTACGTGGTTCTCACACTCTTTGACCGGCCTTCCCAGACCGTTCAGCTAAGGTTTCGCATGCGTGTTGCTGTCCGAACCCCGAAAGTATTGCTACCCTCGGTTTGGCCTCTTCCGCGTTCGCTCGCCACTACTAGCAGAATCTCATTTTGATGTCTCTTCCTCGCCCTACTTAGATGTTTCAGTTCAGGCGGTTCCCCCCATGCAGCTATTGATTCACTGCACAGTGACTGGATATGTTTCCAGCCGGATTGCTCCATTCGGATGTCTTTGGATCAAAGCCCGCTTACGGCTCCCCAAAGCTTTTCGCAGTTTGCCACGTCCTTCTTCGGCTCCCAGTGCCAAGGCATTCCCCTTGCGCTCTTTGTAGCTTGACCATGTGTTTCTTTTGGTTCTCTAAAACTCGTAAAATTGCAAAATTGTAGTAATTTTTTTAAACTTTACTTGATATCGTTTTTCGCATTCTTTTCTTTATTCAGTTTTCAATGTACAGCTGGGGTTTCCCCCTCTGGTGGGCTTAAGTGGACTCGAACCACCGACCTCACGCTTATCAGGCGTGCGCTCTAACCGGCTGAGCTATAAGCCCATTTCCCGGCTTTCCGGTTCTCACCAGAAGCCCTTGGTGGAGATAAACGGGATCGAACCGTTGACCTCCTGCTTGCAAAGCAGGCGCTCTCCCAGCTGAGCTATACCCCCATACTGGTGGCTTTCTTTCCCTTCCACCACTTTGAGACTCTTAGTTTCCCAAGACCCTCAAAATTAAACAACGATCGACAAGCTTTTGATCCGACCGACCTAGGATTTCGCCTAGCTTGTTTCATCTAAGCTTACTCTCCATAGAAAGGAGGTGATCCAGCCGCACCTTCTGATACGGCTACCTTGTTACGACTTCACCCCAGTCGCCAATCCTACCTTCGGCAGCGTCCTCCTTGCGGTTAGACTACTGACTTCGGGTATTACCGGCTCCCATGGTGTGACGGGCGGTGTGTACAAGGCCCGGGAACGTATTCACCGCGGCATTATGATCCGCGATTACTAGCAATTCCAACTTCATGCAGGCGGGTTTCAGCCTGCAATCCGAACTGAGACCGCTTTTTGAGGTTCGCTCCGCCTCGCGGTTTCGCTGCTCTCTGTTTACGGCCATTGTAGTACGTGTGTAGCCCAGGTCATAAGGGGCATGATGATTTGACGTCGTCCCCACCTTCCTCCGTTTTGTCAACGGCAGTCCTGCTAGAGTGCTCTTGCGTAGCAACTAACAGTAAGGGTTGCGCTCGTTGCGGGACTTAACCCAACATCTCACGACACGAGCTGACGACAACCATGCACCACCTGTCTCTACTTTCCCCGAAGGGCACCTTATGCATCTCTGCTTCGTTAGTAGGATGTCAAGACCTGGTAAGGTTCTTCGCGTTGCTTCGAATTAAACCACATACTCCACTGCTTGTGCGGGCCCCCGTCAATTCCTTTGAGTTTCAACCTTGCGGTCGTACTCCCCAGGTGGATTACTTATTGTGTTAACTCCGGCACGGAAGGGGTCAGACCCCCCACACCTAGTAATCATCGTTTACAGCATGGACTACCAGGGTATCTAATCCTGTTTGCTACCCATGCTTTCGTGCTTCAGCGTCAGTTAAAGCCCAGTAGGTCGCCTTCGCCACTGGTGTTCCTCCCGATCTCTACGCATTTCACCGCTACACCGGGAATTCCACCTACCTCTACTTCACTCAAGCTGAACAGTTTCAATTGCAGGCTATCGGTTAAGCCGATAGTTTTCACAACTGACTTGCTCAGCCGCCTACGCACCCTTTACACCCAGTAAATCCGGACAACGCTCGCTCCCTACGTATTACCGCGGCTGCTGGCACGTAGTTAGCCGGAGCTTGCTGCTTGGGTACCGTCATTATCGTCCCCAAGTACAAAAGTTTACAATCCGAAGACCGTCTTCCTTCACGCGGCGTTGCTGCATCAGAGTTTCCTCCATTGTGCAATATCCCCCACTGCTGCCTCCCGTAGGAGTCTGGGCCGTGTCTCAGTCCCAATGTGGCCGTTCAACCTCTCAGTCCGGCTACCGATCGTCGCCATGGTGGGCCTTTATCTCACCATCTAGCTAATCGGACGCGAGTCCATCTTACAGCGGATTGCTCCTTTGATTACAAAGCCATGTGACTTCGTAATATTATGCGGTATTAGCGTCCGTTTCCAGACGTTATCCCCCTCTGTAAGGCAGGTTCCTCACGCGTTACTCACCCGTCCGCCACTAAACTTTCTACCGAAGCAAAAAGTTTCGTTCGACTTGCATGTGTTAGGCACGCCGCCAGCGTTCGTCCTGAGCCAGGATCGAACTCTCTAAAATATGCTATCTAAACGCCTTTCGGCTGTCTAAATCAATTTCAGAGCTTTCGTAGCTCTCTTTGATACGCTTGCGTATCTTGCTTGTTGTTTTTTTGCGAGTCAACTTCTCGCCATTCCTCTCGGAATTTTCGGGTCCGTTACTTGTCTTTCGTTGTTTAATTTTCAAGGTCCTGCATCTCCACTTTCCTTGCTCCCCTCTGCTTTCTGTGGGGCGCCTCTCTTGCGGCGACTCATATATATTACCACTGCATTCCCCCTTTGTCAACTCCTTTTTTCACTTTTTTTCGCTTTTTTTAAATAAGCGTATTTTGTGCCATTCTAATGCTCTCTGTGTTACCCCAAAGCGCTACGCAGTGTACTGATGAGTTTTTTCTCTCTACGTGAAACCTGGACCTGTGTCATGCCCAGCCGCTCTGCTGTCTGGCTCTGCGTTTCGCTCTGGAAATAGCGGAAATACAGAAGCTTTCTGTCCTGCGCCCCTAATTGGTCAATCGCCTGGCGCAGGCTCAGCGAATCGGTCAGTTCTTCTTCATGTGCTTCATCCGGTATATCCAGCTCTTCACCCGTACCATCTTCTGCTGTCAAAGAAAGCGGTGTCTGTGCGGCGCCCATTGCCTGCGCAGCGGTTTCAGCATCGACACCGAGCTTTTCCGCCAATTCGGTAACGGTAGGCATACGGCCGGTCTGCTGTGCAAAAGCTTTTGCTTCTGCTGCAGCTTTGCGGGAAAGATCGCGCAGGCCCCGGCTTACTTTGACAGCGCCGCCCTCGCGGAAAAGGCGGCGTACTTCCCCTAAAATGACCGGCACGGCATAAGTGGAAAACCGCAGGCCGCGGCTTTCATCAAAGCGGTCTGCCGCCTGCACCAGACCGACACAGGCCGCCTGATACAAATCATCATACTCAATGCCCCGCCCGCGAAAGCGGTTTGCACAGGCGCGCGCAAGGCCCAAATTCTGCGTAATGCGCTCTTCTCTATCCATTGCAGCGTACACGCGGCGTAAAGGTCTTTTCCAACAAAACGGTGGTGCCTGCCCCCGGGCGGCTTTGCACCCGCAGCTTGTCCGTAAAACTTTTCATAACAGCAAATCCCAGACCGGCGCGCTCGCTGCCGCCTGTTGTATAAAGCGGCTCCATCGCTTTTGCAATATCTGTAATGCCGCAGCCTTTGTCGCGCACCCGCACTTGAATGCAGCTGCCGGGCAAAATTCTGCAGTCTATGTACACGGTGCCAATGGTATCCTTATACCCGTGCACAATGGCATTTGTCACCGCCTCTGACACGGCGGTCTTTAGGTCACACAGCTCGTCCAAGGTTGGGTCAAGCTGCACGGCAAAAGCGCTGACCGCAGCCCGCGCAAAGCTTTCATTCACACTGACACCCGGAAAGTGCAGGTGCATTTCATTGATTGGCTTCATTTTTCGGTTCCTCCTTCGTCTGTATCTCACACAGCTCGTCCAGTCCCGCCATTGCTACCAACTGCTCCAGCTTCAGAGGCAAGTCCTGTAAAGCAACCTTTCCCTGCCACAGCTGCATCAGCTTGCAGCGGCCTAGGATTAGACCAATGCCAGAGCTATCCATAAACTGCACCCCGGCAAAGTTGAGCACCAACTTCTGCGGGCGCACGCGCATCAGGACCATGTCTATTTCTTCCCGTATTTCCCTGGCCGAGTGATGATCTATTTCACCAAAGAGCAGGGCTGTCAGGGTATGCTCTGCCAATTTCAGCTGCACTGGCCCCTTTTCTTTCTGTTTTTCCTGTGTTTCTTTATCCATTTATCCAAACTTCCTTCCCACGGCAAAACGAAACGCCTGTATTTTGCAGATAAATTTTGTAGCACAATAGAAAGCTACAGGGATACTGTAGCATTTGGCCCCGGCGAAAACGAACCCATTCTGTCGGCTGCCCCGCCGCAAAAGCGCAAAAAAGCGCAGCCCCTATCCGAATGGATAAAGACTGCGCTGAAAACAAAAATGCAATTTTAATTGATTATTTGTGTACGAAAACGCCTGCTACGGCGTCCCAAATACCTTTAAAGAGATTGCCGACGCGCTGCATAAAGGTTGTGTTCTTTGTGGTTGAGGTGGTGTCGGTTGCGGTTTTTGCATCGCTTTCTTTAATTTCCTGTGTGCGAATAACCATTTGAATGCTGTGCGGTGTGCTGTTCTGTGAAGAGGTAAGGGAAACCGGCTTTGCATTCGGGTCCATCAGCAGGATATTGTTCTGACCGCCGGTGTGGCTGTTCCACTCGCTGTCGATCAAACTGGTCAGCGCATTTTCGGCGCTGCGGATACTATCGGTCTGACCAAGGCTCTTCGATGCACTGCGCAGAGTGCTGGAAAGGCCCTGCAGCGTCTTTTGCGTGCCGGCGTCTAAGTTACTGCCGCTCGCTTTTGCAAGCGTCTCCATGGCTTTCAGCGAAGTAGACGTGTCTTTTAAGCCAACCGTTGCCGAGTTTACAATCGTCTTGCAGTTGGAAATCATCTGCTGGACACCCGGAATGTACTGATTGACAGATTTTGAAATCGAATCAATCGTTGTCAGGGCGCTGTCGGCACTTTGGGTAATGGTCTTTGCCACATTGCCCAGGTCATTCAGACTTTGGGTTACAGAAGAGATGTCTCCTTTATTCATATCAACAGTATTCAGGATATTGCTGAGCAACTGATTCATATTTTTCAGCTGTCCGCCGATGCCCGCGTCGCCCATAGTTGTGCAGATTTGGTCCACAGTACTGAGAATCGAAGAATTCAGCGACTGCACGTTGCCAATCAGCAGATTGACCTGGTCTATTTTTCCGTTGACCTGGCCGAGCATGGTATTGACCGCCTCTGCCAGCTGGATTTCTTTCAGAAGCTGCGTCTCATTGACATTCCAGAGTTTATCGAACAGCGCTGCCTGCTGTGCTGAGAAATGTCCATTCTTCTCCAGATATTCCTTAAACGTCAAATGAGCGACATGTGCTTTTTGAAGGTAAGCTAAATATTGTGCATGCAGGGTCTGCGCTTTTGTGACCATCTGCTCAATTTCCGCGGTTGTCTTGCCGTCGAGTTTAATATTGCCAAGGCCGGTGATATCGGAAATCTGCTTTAAGTCAGAGCGCATTTCCTGCAGCTGACTCTTTAAAGATGTAAGGTTTGAGCTGAGCGAATCCGCATCATTCTGCAGGTTTTGCAGAACAGTCTTTGCACTGCTGCTATTGGCTGCAAAATTCTGTGCCAAGTTGCTGACAGCGCTCAGGTCTTTCTGCAGTGCAGTAATGGAAGAGCGGCAGTTTGCCAACGGTTGTTTCAGAGAACTGACGCTGCCCGAAAAGCCGGAAAGCTGAGAAGACACACTGGAAAGAGCACTGCTGGCTGTATTTAGATTGCCGCTGAGCGGCTGCAGGGATTTTGAAATATTATTGAGATCTTCCAAAGAAACATCCACGCTCTGATACACGTTGGATTTACCAGAGGAAAGAGTCGCCCGCGCCTGGTTCAGCTGGTCAAGACCATTTGCAGCGGTATTCAGGCTGCTGCCCATGGTATCGACCGAATTAAGAATGGTGTTCAGGCTGTTGACGATGGTCTGGTAGGAATTCTCTGTTTTATTCTTTGCATTTTTCAAGTCAGTAACTTGGCTGAGTTGCGACAAAGTTGCCGGAACCGCCATATAGGTCATGCCAGAGAACGTAAAGGCATTGCTGCCTACCTTAATGCTGATATGCTGGGACTCGCCCGGCATAACCATGAAGAGCACCGAGCGCAGGTTGCCAAGCAGCTGCACCTGTGCACCACTTGCTTCCAGCGACACAATGTCATCTTCATTAAACGCTGTCAAACCCGCCAAGACCAGGTTGTTTTTGTAGTAGCTTGCAATACTGCTGTCTTTTTTGGCGGTTACATCAATATTGATTTCGACCAAGCCGGTCTTTCCGGCCAAGTCCTCTGCTTTGGTGGCAACGCCGTTGAGGCGGTAGGACATTTTAATATTCCAGGGCATTTCTGAGTAAGGCTGTGAAGTAGTACCCTCAAAGTAGAAATGGTCCAGATTCTTTTTGCTCAGGTCAAACGTCAGCTTGTTGCCGGAAATCTGTGCTTTGGTGTCATCCGTCAAGTTGCTGACTTTGTCATATGTACCTGTATCGCTGATTGTTTTTGCGCCGTTGAGCGAATAGCTTTTTACGACACTGCCCTGCTGCAGGTCGCCGTAATAATCCAGCATTGCGTAATATGTTTCGTCACAGACCGGCTGAACGGATGATGATGTATCCGCAGCAAAGGCGGCAGTTCCGCCCCCGATGGATGCAACAACGACTGCGGCAGAGAGCACGGCCGCAAGCCCCCGCTTAGCAGCAGTGCCGGGCTGCCTGTTCTTTTGTTTTTCAAATAAATGCAGCACGGTGTATTTCTCCTTTGCTCGTAATTTTTTTGACAGCAGCGTTTTTCTCTTCATTTGCTTTGCACTTTCTTCATTCTGTGCTTATCCAGTGCTTTTTGGGCCATGCTCTTTTTGGGCGGCTTTGGATTTCTCCACCACAGGCTGGTATGTGCAATCAGTGGTTCACAGGTGTACAACAGCGCCGGCAGAATAAAGATGGTGATCAGCGCCGAAATAATTGCGCCGCGCGCCAGCATCATGCAGATACTGCTGATAATCTCGATTTTCGAAATAACGCCAACACCCAATGTTGCACAGAACAGAACGATTGAGCTTGCCAGCACGGAATCATCTGATGCCGTCGCCGCTGTGACAATAGATTGTGCTCGTGTATTGCCTTTTTGTATCTCTTCCTGGAATCGCGTCGTCATAAGGATTGCGTAGTCGACCGTGGCGCCCAGCTGCACACAGCCGATGACGGTTGGCGCGACAAACGGGATTTGTACGTTTGTAAAGTACGGAATGCCCTCATTGATAAAGATTGCCAGTTCAATCGCCAGCACCAGAATGAGCGGCGCCGTAAAGGACTTAAAGACCAGCGCGACAATGATAAAGATTGCAATCATAGAAATATCATTGGTCACACGAAAATCAGTCGACGAAGTAGTAATCAGGTCGGCTGTCATGGCAGCCTCACCGGTTAAGTAGCTATTGCCGTCGTAGCTCTTGGCCAGTTTGGTCAGTTCCTGTATCTGATTGGCGACTTGAGTAGAGGCCGAGACGTACCGCGAGTTGACCATGATAATCTGCATGCCGCCCTTCTTAAAGATATCCTTGATTTCCTGCGGCACAAAGAAGTCCGGGATATCTGAGCTGACCAGCTGATTATAGGAAAGTACGCTTTCCACGCCGTCCACTTTTTCTGCTTTGTCAGCGAGCTGCTTCAGCTTTTGGTTGCCGATACTGTCGTGTACAATGATAAAGTGTGTTGTCGCCATATCGTAGTCATTTTTCAGCTTGTTGGTGCCCACAATAGAGGGCATATCCTGCGGCATGGCGAGGTCCAGTTTATAGTAAACCGGCGCGTTGTTCTTTGCGTAAATGCTGGGGATAAACAGCAGAATGAACAGCACCACAAAGGCTTTGTTGTGCTTTACCACAAAGCGGTTGACCTTGGTGCAGTCCGGCAGGAAAATGCGGTGCTGATACTTTTGAATTGGCTTGTCAAACAGCAGCAGCATAGACGGCAGCACAAGGATAACGGTAAGGACGCCCAGCACAACGCCCTTTGCCATGACAATGCCGATATCGCGCCCCAAAAGCAGCCGCATAAAGCACAGCGAAACAAAGCCCGCTATGGTTGTCAGTGAACTGCCGGAAAGGGAAGCAAACGCCGCCTCTATGGCCACGGCCATGGCTTCTTTGTTGTCATCGTAATTTTTCTGTTCCTCTCGGTATCGATTGTACAGGAAAATGGAGTAGTCCATTGTGACACCCAGCTGCAGAATACCTGCTATTGCCATAGTCACGTACGAAATCTGCCCCAAAAAGATATTGGTACCGAAATTGTACACAACCGCAAAGCCGATATCCAGCAGGAAAGTAACCGGCAGCAGCCAAGAGTTCATGGAAAGCGACATGGCCGCCAAAGAGAGGATAACCGCCAGCAACACATACTGCGGCAACTCTTGGTCGACCAGGTCCTTGGTATCCTTTACCAGAACAGATGCACCTGCCATCAGGCACTTCGAATTGCAGAGCTTTCGGATTTTTGCAATTGCCTGCATGGTTTCTTCGGAAGCACCCGGGCTCTTAAACTGGATAATCATCATGGTCGAGTTGCCGGAATAAAATGCTTTCCGAATCTTCTCGGGAATCATGTCTTTTGGGACCTGAATGCCTGTGATACTAGAAAGCCAAATGGCATTTGTAACACCGGGCACTTTTGCAATCGATTTTCTTAGGGAATTTGTGTATGCCGCAGGCATATCCTGCACAATCAGCATAGTTGTTGCTGCACTGTGAAACGGCTCTTCCAGTATTTTTTCACCCTGTGAAGAGTTTGTATCCGGCGGCAAATACGTCAGCAGGTCATAGTTGACCTTAGTTGCTGCTGCGCCGATAAAGCTGGGAATCATGAGCAAAACGGCAATGATCACTACCAGCTTTGGTCTGCGTGTCAGCGCACGGGCGATTTTTTTTAGCACTTCATCCACCTTCATCTAATCTTTCGTCTCTCCATGTACTGGAAACTATTGCAGATACAACCAGTGCATAAAAGAACATAATTACTATAAAAGAAATAAACCTCTTCTGTCAAGGAAACGCGCCCAAGTGTTATAATTTTTAATAAACAGGCCTTGCATTATCCGATATAATAAAATAGTTGGTTTTTGTACATTTGGCTGACAGTGCAAAAAAAGATTCTTTGCTGCAAAGACGGTCTTTGGGGGAAAGCTCCGGCTACCTTTCACAGCATATTCAGCGGCGTGGCTTTTTAGTCGTGTCCATTTTGCCGCAGCAGAAAAAGGGGGAAACGGCAGTTTATGAAAAAACAGAAAATTCTTGTGATCGATGACGATACTTCCATCTTAATGCTGCTGTCGGATGTATTGAGTGAAAACGGGTTTGAAGTAGAGACGGCCTCCAGTGGCGAAGACGGCATCGCCCTGATTCAAAAAGAAACGTTCGACATGATTCTGCTCGATATCATGATGAAAGGCATCAGTGGGCTAGACGTATGCCGGCGCATCCGCAGCAGCGTAAGCTGCCCTATCCTGTTTTTAAGCGCAAAAGATACCTCGAAAGATATCATCAATGGGCTGGAGCTTGGCGCAGACGATTACCTGACAAAGCCCTTTGTACTGGACGAGCTGGTCGCGCGCATCAACGCCCACCTGCGCCGTGAAAGCCGTGCCGCTGTGCCGCAGCGCGCACCTGGCCTGCTGCAGATTGGGGACATCACCCTCGACCAGGAAGATATGAGCGTTGAAAAGGACGGAACACCCGTGCAGCTTTCCACGCGTGAGTTTGAGCTGCTCGCTTATCTCATGCAAAACGCCGGACACACCCTTTCCCGGGAAAAGATTTTCCACGACGTGTGGAAAACCGACTATGGCGATGTGGGTGCGGTGGCTATCAACATCAAAAATCTGCGCAGCAAAATAGACCCCTCCTGGCAGTACATCAAAACCGTGTGGGGTTCCGGCTACCGCTTTGTAACACAGAGCAGTTTCGTGGAAGAGAAAGCAAAGGGAGCAACAAATCATGAGAAAAAAGACTGATATCAGAAGCTCCCATGTTGGCTGGCTGAGCAGCCGTCTTTCTCACAAGGCCCTGGTTGCACTGGTGCTGGTCGCCATTTTCAGCGGGCTGGTCATGTGCGGCTGGTTTTTATCTTACTTGGGAAAAACAGTGGACAATCTTTACACTAATCTGATTACCAGCTCCAATGTAAGCGCAACCGATGCGGCCACGTTTCTGCACGACTGCAATGGCGACTACACGTCTTTAAAGAGCTATGCTGTTTCGCACAAGATTTCCTGTGAAGTGCGCGACGAAAAAGGCACCCTTTTATTTGAGTATCAGTCTCCGCAGGAGGACAACACCGTCATGGTATCGAGCAGTGCAAAAATTGTGCTGCCAAGCACCAAAAAGACAGTGATTGTGCGCACGTTCAGCGTTCCGCTGAAGCGGCAGCAACTGAGCGCCTCTATCAGCCGCAGCGCCATGGTCGGGCTGTGCGTGCTGGACACCTGCATTTTTGTGGTGGTTGCTGTCATGCTCTACCTGCTGGTTTTAGCGCCCATTATCGGGCTGCGGCGTACTTTCCGGCAGTACTATGAGCAGGGTGTCCTGCCAAAGCGCAGTGCCCGGCAGGATGAAATTGGCAAGCTGCAGAATACTTTTGTCGATATGGTCGATGTGCTGGAAGGCAAGAGCCAGTCTGAGCGGCGGCTGATTGCTTCGGTTTCTCATGACATCAAGACACCGCTTACCTCTGTCATGGGCTACTCTGAGCGTCTGCTTTCCTCAAAAAGCGTCACGCCCGAAAAGCAGAAAACCTACCTGCGCAATATTTATGACAAAGCAATTTCTATAAAAGATATTGTAGATGAATTTGATGACTACCTGGAAGCGGGCCTGCACGACACCTCCCCCATGTACCTGATGACTACAAACGACTTTTGTCGGACGGTGTGCAATGAGTACCAAGATGAGCTTTCTGATGCAGGGGTTCAGTTTATAGTGGAGTGCCACTGCCCCGGCGAACAGTTTCGATGCAACTACGGACACATGCGGCGCTTTTTGGGAAATCTGATTGGCAACAGCATTCAGCATGCAAAAGCAGAGCCGCTCAAGCTGCGGCTGCTGTGTACCCGCGAAAATGATCAAATTGTACTCTCTTTCAGCGACAATGGGCAGGGCGTGCCGCCTGAGATTCTGGACCAAATTTTTGAGCCGTTCTTTACAACCGACCGCGGCCGAAAAGTTTCGGGCCTAGGGCTTGCTATCTGCGAAAATATCATCCGCACGCACGGCGGCACCATCAGCGCCCAAAACCTGCCAAAGGGCGGGCTGCAAATTCAGGCGCGCCTGCCCTGTGCAAGCAACTGATTTTCCGCCTCTGCAAAAAAAGAAAGCCGGCGCTTTTCCGGGACGAACAGTCCCCAAAAGCGCCGGCTTTTTTCTATTCTATATTTTATTTTGTACGCATAAATTACTTTTCCAGCAGCTGCTGTACAGCGTCCGCTGTCTGGTCTAGCCACGGGGCATCAATTTCTTCTGCCTGGCCTTTGTCAATTTTAGCTGCAATCTGCGGATCAAGCGGACCGTGTGCCAATACTTTCAGATTATGCTCTTTTGCGGTTTCTTCCAAATGGCTCTGCCCAAAAACAGCAATTTTTTCGCCGCAGTGCGGGCACTGCACATAGCTCATGTTTTCTACTACACCGATGATCGGTACATTCATCATATTTGCCATAGTGACCGCTTTTGCAACAATCATTGAGACCAGCTCCTGCGGAGAGGTGACAATCAAAATGCCATCAATCGGAATGGACTGAAACACGGTCAGCGGCACATCGCCAGTTCCCGGAGGCATATCGACAAAGAGAAAATCGATATCTTTCCACAATACATCCGTCCAAAACTGCGTCACCATATTGGCAATAATCGGCCCGCGCCAGACAACAGGGTCCGTCTCATTTTCCAGCATTAGGTTGACGCTCATCACGTCAATACCGGTCTTACTTTTACAGGGCAGAATGCACTGATCCTGCATCATTGCGCGCCCGTGAATACCAAACGCTTTTGGAATAGAGGGACCGGTAATGTCTGCATCCAACACACCGGTGTGGAAACCGCGCCGGTGCAGCAGCACGGCCATCATGGCAGTCACCAGGCTCTTGCCAACGCCGCCCTTGCCACTGACAACACCGATTACTTTCTTGATACTGCTTTTGGCGTTTGGCTGCTGGATCAGGCTCTGCGGCTCTTTGCGCTCCCCGCAGCTCTGACCGCAGGTGCTGCAGTCATGGGTACACTCGCTCATTTTTTATCACTCCTGTTTTTCTAAAGCCTGCCCCGCTGCAGGGCAGGTCTTGTTTTCTCTCGTATCCTCTATCATAAAGAATAAAGAAGCTTTTGTCAAGCAGTGGAATACACTAAAATTCCATTTTTAGTGAGCGCAGGAAAAGGCCACTCAAGACTTCATTTGCATCTTCTCCGCCATTGATAACGGAATCGACCGCCCGGCAGATAGGAAGGTCCACTTCATACTCTTTTCCCAGACGCAGCAGTGCGGTTACCGTTGGCACCCCCTCGGCAAGCTTGCCGTAAGGGACCCCGCATACAAAGTCCTCTCCGAACTGCCGGTTATGGCTGTAGCGGCTAAAGACAGTTGCCTCGTAGTCACCCAAATGGGCCAAACCATAGGCGGTCCTTTCTTCCCCGCCCATCGCGTGGATAAGCCGGGCGACCTCGCGCGTGCCGCGGCTCATCAAGGCACCTTTCAGCGCTGTTTTCTGCAGGCCATCCAGCATGCCCGCAGCAATGCCAATAACATTTTTTGCAGCGGCACCGACCTCATTACCCAACAGATCACTGCCATAATAAAAGCGAATCAGCGGACTGGAAAAGTCCCTGACCACCTGCTCTTTTACCCGCTGCGTGTCGCTGTCAATGACCATGCAGTTCGGTATGCCCTTCAAAAAGTCCTGTACATGGCCCGGCCCTACCCAAACGGCAAGATCTACCTTTGGCAGGGTCTCACGCACGACCTGCGTCAGCCGCAGACCGGTAGAAGCCTCAATGCCCTTCATGCACAGTACCCAAGTCTTCCCAGCGGCAGCTTTTTGGGAAATGGACTGCAGGAAACTGCGCAAGTTCTGCGCGCCGACAGACACAATGACATCTTGCGCTTCTTTCAGTGCCTGCTGCAGATTGCTCTCTAGTTTCAGTTCTTTTGGCAGAGTCACCATTCCGTTGGTCCGTGTTTTGCAAAGTTGTGCAAAGTGCGCGGAACTTTCCCGCCCGTAAAGCGTGACCTCGTGACCGCACTGTACAGCGGCATACCATGCAAGAAACGTCCCCCAGCGCCCGCAGCCGCATACTGTAACTTTCATTTCTTCTGATCCTCCTCCGCTTTCGTCTGCTCCTGCTGCTCCGGCAGGCGCTTTTGCGGTTTTGACAGCGGCAGCTGCTGCCGAATCGTCAGTGAAAACCAAAACGTGCTGCCTTTTCCGACCGCGCTGCGCACACCGTAAGTGCCGTCATGCATATCCAAAATTGTTTTGACAATGGAAAGGCCCAGGCCGGTGCCAATCTGCGCACGCTTGTGTTCTTTGTCCACTTTATAGTATCGTTTCCAAATATCCTTTAGTTTATCTTCCGGAATGCCCTCGCCGGTGTCGGTCACTTCAATTTTTACCTGCTGTCCGTCGATTACCTGGCGCAACATGACCCGCCGATCCTTACCAGTATAGGTAATTGCATTATTGATTAAATTATACACAACCTGCGAAATTTTCAGCTCATCCGCATACACCAGCACCTCGCGGTCCGCATCGAAAGTGAGAACATAATCGGTCATTTTATCGTAGCGGTGCAGAATATGCCGAATGGTTTCTGTCAAATCGAATTCTGTCTTTTCCACTTTCTGTGTGCCGGACTGCAGCTTGCTCAGGTCCAGTGTATCGTTTACAAGGGAAGTCAGGCGGTTAGCCTCATCAATAATAATCTGCACATTTTCCGGTGTATTTTCACCCGGCAGGTCCCGCATAATTTCTGCATAACCGGAAATCATGGTCAGCGGCGTGCGCAGGTCATGGCTGATATTTGCGACCAAGTCGCGCTGCAGGTGCTCTACTTTGCCAAGTTCGTGCGCAGCATAATTCAGCGTATGTCCCAGCTGCGCAATTTCTCGGTACCCCTGCTCATTAAAGGTCACGTCATAGTCGCCGGTGGCAAGCTCCTGCGCGGTCCCGGTAATCTTGATAATCGGCCTGCTGATATGCCGGGAAAGGTACAGTGCCAGCAGAGCACCCGTTCCCAGCAGAATCAGAGTAAGCCACACAAACTGTGTACGGATTGTATTGATGGTCGCATCCATCGGGGTTAAAATCGTATACAGAAAAATCATGTAAGTATTGCCGCCGCTGTCGTTTTTTACTGTCGCATACACCAGTTCGCGGTCGCCATTTGCCAGCTTTGAGTTGCGCCCGCTGATTACCTCATAGTGGCTGCCGCCCTCATTAATGGTTGTCTGCAAAATCTGCAGCAGGTGCTCGCTGATAAAACCAGAAAAGCGATTTGGAGAAAAATCACTGCTGAAAATTACGGTTCCGTCAGAGCGCACCCCCACGGCATAAATCTGCCCGTTGCGTGCGGTCTGCTCAATTACGTCATTGAGCTGCGGATTGTACAGATTTTTCTGAATGGTATCGGTGGCGCGCTGCAGCTCGCGGCGTTTTGTACTCTCGTAAAAATTATCGAACAAAACGGTTTGAAACAGCCACAGCACCGCCAAAACCACAATGGTAAAGACAACAAACACGCTGAAAATGCGCCACTTAATGCTCACGTTTTTCCATGACACCAGCAGCTGATGAAACGAAAAGTGCCGGCGGCGCTTGGGGGCGGCGGCCGGCGCGGCGGGCTGCTGTTCTTTTGACTTAGTTTGCTTCAAAGCGATACCCCACCCCTCTGAGTGTCACAATAAATTTCGCATATGGTCCAAGGCTTTTACGCAGCAGCTTGATGTGTGTGTCCAGGGTACGGTCATCGCCGTAAAAGTCATAGCCCCAGACATTGGTGATCAGCTGCTCGCGGGTAAGGGCAATGTTTCGGTTGGTCACCATGTAAAACAGCAGGTCGTACTCCTTAGGGGAAAGGTCAGTTTTCTTGCCGTCTATGGTCACAATTCTGCCGGTAAAGTTGATAGAAAGCCCCTCAAAAGAAACTTCTTTTTTCTGCGGGCTGCGCACAGAGCCGGCACGCTTGATAATGGCACTGACACGCATCATCAGCTCTTTTGGCGAAAAAGGTTTGACGACATAGTCATCTATGCCAAGCTCAAAGCCGTGAATTTTGTCGTACTCTTCCCCACGCGCCGAAAGCATAAGCACAGGCGCCTGGCAGACTTTGCGAATCTCTTTGACTGCCGAAAAGCCGTCTAATTCCGGCATCATAACGTCCATAATAATCAGGTCAAAGTCGCGCGGGTGGCTGCGGCAAATCTGCACGGCCTCCATGCCATCACCGGCCTCTACAACAGAGTAGCCCTCAAATTCTGCGTATTTGCGGATGAGCAGGCGGATTTTTTCTTCATCATCTACTACTAAAATGCGGTACATTCTGCAATTCCTCCCCATGGCTGCGGCCAATCTTCCTCTTTAGTATAGCGCAGCCGCACGCCGACTGCAATTTTCTTTTTTCGGGCCGAAACACCCTTTATAAGAAACAGTTTACCCCGTTCTCGTGAACAGTTCGTGAAAAGGGCGCCAGCGTTTGATGAAAAAGCAAAAAAGCTTGCGCCGCACCGAAAAATCGACTATGATATATTATAAATATTATCTTTTCACTGTGCATTTTCATGCGCACAGCTGTATTCCCCGAAAGAAGGAAACCTATGAAACTCTCTACGCGCAGCCGCTATGCCCTGGAGGGAATGCTGTACCTAGCGGCCTACGGAAATGGCCGGCCGGTACCGATTAAAGAAATCTCTAAAAAGACAGACATCTCTACAGCATACCTGGAGCAAATTTTTTTCCTGCTGAAAAAGGCCGGATTGGTTGTCACACTGCGCGGCAGCCGCGGCGGCTTTCTGCCTGCAAAGCCGCTGAATAAAATCACTGCCGGCATGATTGTGCGCTCAATTGACGGGGCCATTGCACCTGTGAGGTGCGTCGACGACCCCACGCAGTGCGCGGGAAACCGCCTTGCTGTGTGTGTGACCCGCCCGCTGTGGATTCGCATTTCCAACGCGATTTCCACCACGTTGGACAGCTTGACTCTGGAAAGCCTGAAAAATGGATTTTTGTCGGAAGAGGAGGCAGCAAAGCCGTGAAAATTTCTACAAAAGGGCGCTATGGCCTGCGCGCTATGCTGCGGCTGGTGCAAAACGGTGGCAAGCTGGTTTCGCTTTCTGCCATTGCTCAACAGGAAAACCTCTCTCTCAATTATCTGGAAAGCATTTTTTCCCAGATGAAACATGCTCAGCTGGTCCGCAGTGAAACAGGCGCACAAGGAGGTTACCGCCTTGCACGGCCGGCAAAAGAGATTACCGCTTACGATGTGCTGAATGTACTGGAAGGCGACCTTTCGGTAACTGACAAAGAACCCGAAATGCCGCCTATCCGCAGCTATCTAACCGTCCACGTCTGGGACGACATTGACCAGAAAGTAGAGCAGATTCTGCGCGAAACGACCCTGCAGGAACTGTATGACAGCCAGCGGAAGCAGTAGCCCTGCACGACATTTCTAGATTTGCAGCAGCATCTGCACATGAGGAATACCGTCTTCTAAAAATTCCGCAGAGGTTTGGCGAAAGCCCGCCTTTTCATAAAAACCTTTTGCATAGCTCTGTGCTGCAAGTACAATTTTTTGCGCACAGAGCTTTCCTTTTGCGGTCTTTATCCCCACTTCCAAAATTTTGGCGCCAAGGCCGGTGCCGCGCTGTGCAGTGAGCACGCGGCCGATTCTGGCAGTACTGTGCTTGTCTTCTTCTGCAAACACCCGCAGGTAAGCAAGAATTTTTTCGTTTTCCTGTAAGAACACATGATAGGCGCCGGCATCTATACCGTCTAAGTCCTGATAAGGGCAATTTTGCTCGACCACAAAGACCGCAACGCGTACGCGCATGATTTCGTACAATTCAGTACAGGATAATTCTGAAAACTGTTTTACATGCATTTCCATTTGTTTTTTCCTTGTCTGCGTTTTTATCGCATTTTTATTTTTGTATTTTGCTGGACGTGTCTTCGGCAAACAGCCACTGCAGTGCGCGCAGCTGACGCGGCGTCACTTCGTGAAAGTGGCCGCCATCGTTCCACTCCAGCACAAAGCGCGCCGCCTGTTCTTGCAGCAGCGCCGCAGTGCAGCGCGTGCACACACCGACCTGCCTCATGCGCTCATTGCGCACCTTTTCCTCACTCTTTCCAAGGGAAAGGTAGATTTCTTTCCCTTGAAGACCTGCACGGCGGCCGCAAAGCCACTCAGAAAAGCCGTCATACCAAAGGGAACCAGAAACACTGGCGCACTTGCCAACAAGCGGGTCCTGTGCCGCCTGCCACAAGGCTGCCATGCCGCCCAATGAATACCCGGCCAATGCGGTATCTGCCGGCTGTACCGAAACCGGAAAGGCCGCCCGAATCAGCGGCATCGCCTGCTGTGTGAGAAAAACAAAAAAATCTGCGGCACCGCCCGCAAAGGGTCCGCTTTTGCAGCTGAGCGCCGGCGCGGACCACGGCGCAAAGTCACGTGTCCACTCAACCGGCTGTACACCAGCCATACAGAATGGCCGGCATTCGCCTGCAAAAGCCTTTTCGAGCTGCGGCAGAAGCGGCGGCAGCTCCTGCCAAAAGTCTTCTCCTGTACAAAGGAAAGCAAGCGGAAAACCGCCTGCAGGGACCGGCCCTGGCGGCTGATAAAACATCACGCTGCGCCCGCCGCAGGGCAGCTTCCGCAGCGTACCTTTTCCCTGCCCGCTCATTCACTCAACACGCGGCAGTTTTTCCGCTGTGCCCCGCCGTGCCTCTTTTGCAGCCGAACCGTACGCAAAGTTTTCATTTTATCCTCCATTTTTATCGTCCGTCATGCTTCCAAAAGCAATGCTTTCTGTATACACAAAAGCCGCTCTTCTCAGGCTGACAGACAGCCAAAGACAAGCGGCTTTACTTTTTTAGGGAACCATCAGTTCCCGCAAATCAAATTCATCTCGGCAACCGCGCGACCGTTTTTGTAGTAAATACGCGGTACGCGCTTGCTGATATCACAAGTAATTTCGTAATTGATAGTGCCGATCAGGCCGGCCAGCTCATCCGCCGTGACGGTTTCATCGCCGTCGGTGCCAATCAGCGTAACGATATCTTCTTCTTGTACATCCGGAATATCCGTTACATCGACCATCATCTGGTCCATGCAGATACGCCCAAGGCTGCGGGCACGTTTGCCGCGAATCAGCACATCAACTTTGCCCGAAAGCATGCGTGGGTAGCCGTCTGCATAGCCGACAGGCACCGTTGCAACCTTTGTTTCCCGCTGTGTACGGTAGGTGCAGCCATAGCTCAGCGGCGTACCTGCCGGCAAGGTCTTTACCAAAGAAACCACACTCTTCAGGCGCATCACACGCTGCAGGTCAAGTTTTGTACGCATTTTCCCGGAAGGCATCATGCCATACAGAATGACACCCGGGCGGCACATATCCAACTGAAATTCGGGATAGTCCATCAGCCCGGCGGAATTGTCGCAGTGGCGTATGCGGAACTGAATGCCCTTTTCCTGCAGCTTTTGAATGCCATCTGTAAAGCAGGCATACTGCCGGCGGGTAAAGGCTTCGCCGTCCGCTCCCTCATCGGCAACCGCAAAATGGGTGAAAATGCCCTGCGGCAGCAAGCCCGGCAGTGCGCAGACCTGCGCGATCTGCTCTAAAGACTTCACGTCACGCTGCGGGTCCTGATACACAAAACCAATGCGGCTCATGCCGGTATCCAGTTTGATATGCGCCAGCACCCGCACACCTGCCCGCTGTGCCTGCGCATTCAGTTCTTCCGCGTATTTCTGAGAAAGAATTGCCTGGGCAATTTTCAGCTCAGAGAGTCTTTTCGCCTCAGTAGGCGGCGTGTACCCCAAAATGAGGATTGGCAGGCCCACCCCGCAGGCGCGGATCTGAATTGCTTCCTCCAGATTAGAAACCGCCAGCCACTGGGCACCCAAGCGCTCGTACAAATGCGCAAGCTGCTCTGCGCCGTGGCCATAAGCATCTGCTTTGACAACACAGCACATTTTTACGCCGGGGTGCAGAGCCCCGCGGATTGCCTGATAATTATGAGCTGCCGCATCCAGGTCAATTTCGGCCCAAGTGCGTTTTAGAGAATTATTCAAAGTACTTTACACCCGATTCAAACAGTTTCTGATCTTTCTCACCAGGAACGTTTTCATATAAATTCGTGCCGTGACGCTCGCTGTGGCCCATTTTGCCCAAAATACGGCCGTCCGGGCTGGTAATGCCCTCGATGGCACATACAGAGCCGTTGGGATTCCACTCGATATCGCCGCTGGGAATGCCGCTGGGCGTGACATACTGTGTTGCGACCTGACCGCCGGCAATTAAGGACTGCAGCACTTCATCGCTCGCGACAAAGCGGCCCTCGCCGTGCGACACCGGTACTGCAAAAATCTGCCCCGGCTGTACTGCCGCAAACCATGGTGACTTGACGCTGGTCACGCGCGTATATACCATGCGGGAAACGTGGCGGCCAAGGGTATTAAACGTAAGCGTCGGTGCCTTTTCGCTCGGTTCCGTAATTTTACCATAGGGAACCAGTCCCAACTTAATGAGGGCCTGGAAACCGTTGCAGATACCAAGCATCAGTCCGTCGCGCTGCTCAAGCAGGCGCTGCACCTCTTCGGCAACTTTGGGGCTGCGGAAAGTAGTCGCAATGAATTTACCGGAGCCATCTGGTTCATCGCCGCCGGAAAAGCCGCCCGGCAGCATAATAATTTGGCACTGCGAAATAGCTTTGGCCATTGCATCGATTGTTTCTTCAATTGCAGCAGGCGTCAGGTTGCGCACAACCAGTACGTCAGCTTCGGCGCCGGCGTTTTCAAAAGCCTTTGCGCTGTCGTACTCACAGTTTGTACCCGGAAATACCGGAATGAACACACGCGGTTTTGCCGCCTTAACAGCCGGCGCTTTACTGTTGCGCTCACTGTACAGCGGAATTTCGTGGGAAACCGGAACTGCTGCAGCTTTGCTTGGGAAAACGGGTTCCAGTGTACCGCACCATGCCGCAGCAAGGTCTTTCAGTGGCATCCGGCTGCCGGCCAAAACGATTTCCGGTGCCTCAATGGTACGGCCGACCGCGACCGCTTCTTTCGGAAAAGCTGAGCCGCCGGCAAGTTCCAAAACCAGCGTACCGCAGCGCGGCGCAAAGAGCTCCTTGGCATCTTCCATATTGCGGTCAAAGGAAACGCCGATTTGATTGCCAAACGCCATCTTTGCCACAGTGGCAGCGACACCGCCCTCTTTGACAACCGCCGCAGAGAGAACCGCGCCGTCCTGCATCATTTTGGTGATTGTCTGATAGTATTCTTTCAGTGCCTCCCAGTCAGGCAGCAGCGTTTTCTCATTTACCGGCAGTGGGAACGCGACCAGATCATGTCCGGCGCCTTTTAAGACAGCAGACAGTGTTTTGCTCGCCTTGGTCATCGTGACCGCAAAACTGACTAAGGTCGGCGGAACATCCAATTTTTCAAAAGTGCCGCTCATACTGTCTTTGCCGCCGATTGCCGGCAGGCCAAGGCCCAGCTGTGCCGCCAAAGCGCCCAGCATGGCCGCCGTGGGCTTGCCCCAGCGCTTCGGATCCTCGGTCATGCGCTCAAAGTATTCCTGGAAAGTCAGGCGGGCTTTCAGCGGGTCTGCACCCATTGCACACAGCTTGGAAAGGCTCTCGGTCACAGCCCACGCAGCCCCATGGAACGGACTCCATTTGGAAATGCCCGGAATAAAACCGTACGCCATAGCAGTTGCATCGTCGGTCTTGCCAGCGGTCGGAATCTTTGCTGCCATGCCCTCTTCCGGCGTCAGTTGGTAGCAGCCTGCAAAAGGCATCAATACGGTTGCCGCGCCGATAGAGGAATCAAAACGCTCGGAAAGGCCCTTTTGGCAACATACTTCCAACCGGGACAGATTGTCGCGGAAAGCTGTGTCAAGCGGCTTGTCCGCAAGACAGGCCGGCACCTGCTCCCGGTAATTCTGCTGCGGGTCGACCGGCGCAATCTCGACATTGGTTTCCTGCGTGACGCCGTTGGTATCCAAAAACGCGCGCGTGATGCTGACGACTTCGTCTCCGCGCCAGAACATGCGCAGGCGCGGCTCTTCTGTGACAACCGCTACAGCTGTGGCGGCAAGGTTTTCTTTATCTGCTGCGGCAATAAAGGAATCGACATTTTTGGGGTCCAGCACAACCGCCATGCGCTCCTGGCTCTCAGAAATAGACAATTCAGTACCGTCAAGGCCTTCGTATTTTTTCGGTACCTTATCCAAATTGATACGCAGACCCGGGGCCAGCTCGCCGATAGCAACGCTGACACCGCCAGCACCAAAGTCATTGCAGCGTTTAATCATATGGGCAACATCCACATTGCGGAACATCCGCTGAATCTTGCGCTCAGTGGGCGGGTTGCCTTTCTGCACTTCTGCGCCGCAGTCCTCTACACTTTCTTCGGTATGTGCTTTACTGGAACCAGTCGCACCGCCAATGCCGTCACGGCCGGTTGCACCGCCCAAAAGTACGATGATATCGCCGGGAAGCGGCTCTTCACGCACAACGTTTGCTTTGGGAGAGGCGCCGATAACCGCACCGATTTCCAGCCGCTTTGCGACATAGCCGGGGTCATAGAGCTCCTGCACCTGGCCAGTGGCAAGGCCTACCTGGTTACCGTAGGAGGAATAGCCGTGCGCCGCACCGGTCGTGATTTTTCTGGTGGGCAGTTTGCCTTTCAGTGTCTTTTCCACAGGGACACGCGGGTCGCCGCTGCCAGTAACACGCATGGCCTGATAGACATAAGCGCGCCCGGAAAGCGGGTCGCGAATTGCGCCGCCCAAGCAGGTTGCCGCGCCGCCGAAAGGCTCGATTTCAGTCGGGTGGTTGTGCGTTTCGTTTTTAAACTGCACCAGCCACGGCTCTGTTTTTCCGTCAATTGTGACCGGCACCTCAATGGAGCAGGCGTTGATTTCTTCGCTCTGGTCCAGATTGGGAATCAGGCCGCGCTTTTTCAGCACTTTCATACCAATGACTGCCATATCCATCAAAGAAACAGCGCGCTTGCTGTCTTTGCCGTAAACCTCGTTCCGTACATCATAATACGCCTGCAAAGACTGCTCAATGACGCCGCTGACAGCGCTCTGTGCTACCTGAATGTCTTTTAAGCGTGTGCTGAAAGTGGTATGGCGGCAGTG
This sequence comes from Oscillospiraceae bacterium, assembly GCA_022483045.1. Classification (NCBI taxonomy): domain Bacteria; kingdom Bacillati; phylum Bacillota; class Clostridia; order Eubacteriales; family Oscillospiraceae; species Oscillospiraceae bacterium. The sequence continues at coordinate 1,305,555 of JAKVOA010000001.1, forward strand.
GTCGCTCCAGTAAGTATCAATGACGCGCAGCTCCGTAACCGAAGGGTCGCGCTGTTCCTGCTCTTTAAAGTAATCTCGCACAAAGAGAAGATCTTCCAAGGTCATGGCGAAACCCATTTTATCAAAATAGGCGCGCATTTCCCCGTCATTCCATTTGGTAAAGCCCTCTACCCGCTTTACGTTGGCCGGGCGCTGTACGCGCATCTCCAGCGTCTCGGGTTTTTCCATAGAGGCAAGACGGCTCTCTACCGGGTTAATCAGGTAGTTTTCCATTTGTTCCATCTCATCCGCAGTGAGATTTCCCTGTACCGCAACAATTTTTGCTGTAACGACCTGTGGGCGCTCGCCCTGGGTCAAAAGCTGCACACACTGGGCAGCGCTGTCGGCCCGCTGGTCGTACTGGCCGGGCAGATACTCCATAGCAAATGCCTGCCACCCCGCAAGCGGGCAGGTCTCCTCATAAACAATATCCTGGTTTGGCTCTGACAAAATGGTATCGCGCGCTTTTGCAAATTCCGCTTCTGACAGGCCGGACACATCGTAGCGGTTGATCAGCCGCAGCGCAGTAATGCTGGAAAGCCCAAGGTTCTGCACCAGGTCTTCCCGAATATGCTGCGCCTCCACGTCGAAGCTGGGCTTCTTTTCCACAAAAACTCTGCTTACGTTAGACATCGTTTCCCCCGTTCTGCCGGTTTCCCGGCCGATTGCAAAAAATCCGCTTTATTTTACGTGCTTTTCAATTTTATCATAAAATATCCCGCAAGGAAAGAGCAGATTGCTTTTCTTTTGCACGAAAAAGCACAGCTGCAAAAGGCCATTATCCGCAAAAAGGCCCCTGCTTTTGCAGCAGGGACCTTTCAATATAATTTATTTCTTTGCTTCAGCAGTTTTTTTTGCTGCAATCTTTGCGTTGTCTTCCTCGATATCTTCCTGAATAACATCGCGCATCAGGCGGGTCTTGCTGTGGTCAATGCGGTTTTCAGGCAGAATCGTGTTTTCACAGCCGAGGCCGTGCTTGTTGCCCTCGCTGCTGACCCACAGACGGTCGGCAACCGGCTTCCAAGCCTTTGCCTGTGCCTCACACTTTGCACAGAGCTCATGCACGTCTTCTTTTTCTTCCAAATCGGTAGAGTGCGCGCCGGACTTTTTGACAACATCCTCCAAACGGTAGGGGTTATCCAGCAGCGGGCACGGACGCAGCATGTTTTCGTTGTACGGCTGATTCTTGTGATATTCCATGAACAGCGGGCTGCAGTAAGCCTCAAGCAGAGTCTTGTCATGAATATTAGAATCGCTGTAATGAATAAACACGCAGGGGTCAATATCGCCGTTTGCGTTGATATGCAGGTAGTAGCGGCCGCCGGCAATGCAGCCATAGACATACTCGCCGTCAAGGAAGAAGTCAAGTGTAAAGAGCTGCTTGGTATTGCGGAATTTACGTACCTGATGATACATCAGTTCACGCTTATCGGCAGGAACCATCAGGCTGGTCGGTGCTTTAACGCCAACTGGCATATAGGTAAAGAACCAAGCAAACAGAGCGCCCTGGTCAATCAGCCAGTCAAAGAACTTCTCGTCGCTGACAGCATCGACATTCTGGCTGGTGTAGCAGCAGGAAACGCCAAACGGCAGCTTGTGCTTGCGCAGAATATCCATGCCGCGCATAACTTTCTTAAAGGTACCTTTGCCGCGGCGGGCATCGGTGGTCTCTTCGCTGCCCTCTACGCTGATAGCCGGCACAAAGTTGCCAACACGCAGCAGATCCTCAGCAAACTTATCATCAATAAGGGTTGCATTGGTAAAGCAGAGGAAGACACAGTCGCTGTGCTTTTCGCAGATCTTAATCAGGTCATCTTTGCGCACCAGCGGCTCGCCGCCTGTGTAAATGTACATATAAGTGCCCATTGCGGTGCCCTGGTTGATAATGTCGTCAATTTCCTCAAAAGAGAGGTTCAGCTTATTGCCGTACTCAGCAGCCCAGCAGCCGGTGCAGTGCAGGTTGCAAGCACTTGTCGGGTCAAGCAGAATGGTAAACGGCACATTGCAGCCATACTTTTTGCGGATAGCGTCCTGCTTTTTGCCGCCGATAAGCGTTGCATTGACAATGAAGTTTGAAAACACAGTCTGCAGCACATGGGTATCTACAACGTCCCACAGCTTTTTGATCAGCTGGTACCAGTTGTTGTCGGGGTTGTCAACAAAGCGGTGGAACATTTTGCGCTGGCCCAAGTACATGTCGCCTTTATCAAACTTGTCGATCATATTCAGCAGTTTTGGGATATTTTTATCGGGGTCCTTTCCCAAATAGCTTAAAGCTTTTTTAATGCCAAACTTTTGAAGCTGTTCTTTCAAACCTGCATCTGCCATGATTCATATCCTCCTAAAAAACAATAATACAATAAATAAACGGGCTGAATGCTGCACTCCCCTGAAAAGCACTGTGCAGCATGGCGCGGCGGTGCCGCACACCTTATCTTGGCTTCATTATAGGAATGAAACACGCATTTGTCCTTAGACAACCTGAAAATAAAGTCTTAAAGTATGACAAATCTCTGAAATTGTCACACTCTGCTTTTATAGTTACTTTATCGTTTGCCGGCGCAATCCATATATTCTCTTCTGCTGTAAAACATTTACTGAAAAAACCCGTCTGCCGTGCGGTGGGAAAAAGAGAATTATCACGAAAGGCAGTCCTTTTCCGGCTCCATATATGAGCGTACGCCGCACTTGGGGCAGGTCAGCATTCTGCCAGCCGAGGCGGTGTTAGACGCGCCCGAGCACAGGAAATTGCCGAGTCTGGGCTTAAAGACATGCTGGCATTTGGGGCAGGTAAAGTGTATTTTTTTGCGGTAAACCGCAAAGCGCACAAGCTCTGTCAGCAGCGTCAGCACCAAAACAATGCCAACCAGCAAAACCATGCGTTCCGGCGAAACAGATGCAGAATTCATATTGCCGCTTCCTTTCTGCTGCAGAGGATCACCGCTGCAGCAGCTTAAATTTCCACTTAAAATATATAAATACAAAAAAGCGCTCCGCCAAAAGTCTCTGCGGCAGAAGCGCCCTCTTTTTTAGTACTTTTTTAGTAACAGCAGGCTGCTTTTTAGAGCGCCTTGCCATCCGCAAAAGCACGCTGCATCAGCGGACTGCCGGCGGTCAGTTTTTGCTCGCCTGCACATACCAGCGTATCCGCCAACACCATTCCCCTGCCCTGAAAAACGCTGAGGTACCAGTTGTACTGCGGCATATAGGCTTCTTTGTTGGTGTTGCCCTGAGCAAAGATACCAAAAAGCTTAATTCCCGCATGCAGGCGGCAGGTGCCGTCCGCGGTGGAAAGGCAGTAGTGCCGATTCATAAATGTAATCATAGGGCCGGTCACCTGCGAATAATAATTGGGACTGCTGAGAATCAGCGCGCCACATTCCTGCAGGTCTTTCCAGTACGCAGTCATATCGTCCTGAATCCGGCAGTTGGTTCCGTTTCTGCGGCAGAAGCCGCAGCCCTGGCAGCCGCTAAGATTCATTTTATTCACTTCATAAACAACCGTCTCGTGGCCAGCCGCTGCTGCACCGCGCAAAAGTTCTTTTGCAAGTGTCGAAGAATTTCCGTTTTCATTTGCACTGCCCAATACTGCAACTACTTTCATTGTGTCAGCTTCCTTTTGTGTTTTCTGTCAAGTTTAGCACATTTGCGCGACAAAAACAAATCCGCCGGCGTGCCGTTGTGGTACACTGAGAGATACAGAATTCAAAAGGAGGGAACGCTCTTGCAGACGATTGACCAGGCTCTGCAGAAGCTGCAGGCTTCAAAATTCCGGTCCAGATTTCATCTGGGACCGAAAGACAAAGAATACGTGCACCAAAAAGGCATGGATACGATTCGCCGCCATGCGCAGGATTTTATCCGTCAGCATTTGGCGCCGGCCGTCATTCCAAACGATGGAAAGCAGACGCCGATGCACGGCCACCCGATCTTTCTGGCGCAGCACGCCTGCGCCTGCTGCTGCCGGGGCTGCCTGCAAAAATGGTACCGCGTGCCAAAGGGCCGCGAACTGACGCCCGCACAGCAGGAGAAAATTGTGAACCTGCTGATGGCGTGGATTGACCGGCAGATGAAAACTTAGTGCGCTTTTTGTCAGAAAAAGGTTGCTTTTTGCTGCGGTTTCCTTAATAATGAAAGAAAGCTTTCAAAAAAGGAGAGTACCGCTTTATGAAAAAGTTCTTTCAGGAATTTAAGGAATTTGCAATGCGCGGCAGTGTCATTGACATGGCAGTCGGCGTGGTCATCGGCACTGCTTTCAGTGCCATTGTCAATTCTCTTGTAAAAGATATTATTATGCCGCTTTTAGGTCTTTTGACCGGCAAAGTAAACTTTTCAAGTCTTTCCCTTTCGCTGGGCGGCAGCGCAGTGCTGACCTATGGCGCTTTTCTGCAGGCAGTGTTTAACTTCCTGCTGATTTCGCTTTCTATTTTCTTCATTGTCAAAGTCATCAACCGCCTGAGCAGGCTGCGCCACCCGGCCGAAGAAGAGAAAAAGGAAGTTGCTCCCACAAAAGAGGAGCTGCTGCTGGCAGAAATCCGTGATCTGCTGAAAGAACAGGACCAAAAATAAGCAGCGCGCGGCCGTGTTCTACCTTTTCTGTACCCCGCCCAAAATAGAAAGAGATGAAAATATGAAAACAAAGAAAGAGCGCCTTTGCCTGAATCAAGATACGCTGCGGCTCGCGTTCCGGCTGTTTATCGGGGTAACTGTTTCTATTCTGATTGCCACCCTGCTCGGGGTGAAATTTGCAGCCTCTACCGGCATCATCGCCCTGCTGGGAATTGAAACAACCAACCGCGACACTTTGATGACAGCAGCGCGCCGCCTTATTTCCTTTGGCTACACTGTTTTAATTGCACTGCTGGCAGACCGGCTTTTCGGTATCGGCGCAGGTCCTTTTGCCTTTACTGCCTTTGTCGTGATTATGCTGAGCATGCTTTTGGGCTGGCGCAGCACGATTTCTATCAATATTGTTATTGCGGTGCATTTATTCATTCAGCAGCAACCATTTACCGGTGCACTTCTGCTGAACGAAACCAAGCGCATCCTCATCGGCATGATCGTTGCTTTTGCAGTGAACCGCTGGCTGCCAAACCGTGAACAGGACTTTTTGCAGGAGCGCAGCCAACTGGAAGAAGAATTGAAGCATCTGTTTGAGCTGTTTGCAGACCGGCTGGAGGGGCTTTCCTGTACCGAAAGTGGGGACGCTCTGCTGGACAGCCTTTCTGACCATATTAAACTGGGCAGCCGGCACGCCATTGTGTACGCAAACAACAACTTAGCTTCTCATGCCGGGTACTACATGGACTATATGAATCTGCGGGAAACCGAATATGCCCTGCTGCGGGAAATCTGGCAAGATTTGCAAAAATTCCGCATGCCTTCTGCAGTCAGTCGGCAGTTGGCCGCCTGTATGCGCGGGCTCGCTTCATCCGTACATATCGAACACCCGCTGGACACCTGCCTGGAAAACCTGCAGCAGGTCAAGCAGGCACTGGAGCAGTCTCCCCTGCCAAAATCCACAGAGGAATTTCTGGACCTGACCATTTTGCTTTCTGTTTACACACAGCTGCAGGAAATAACCGATGAAAAGCAGAAATTTGTTGCCGGCCTAACCGAAAAGCAGCAGCAGCGCTATTGGCGGGACTCTCATCCGGAATGAGTTTTGCATATACATAAAAAGTAAAAAAGGCCGACGCCTATAGGTGATGCCGCACTACATTGCGCGGGACCTTTATAAGCGCCGGTCTATTCTTTTTGGATACCCAAGAACCATGTATGCGTTACTTCCTTAGGGGCATAAGCTGCGTGCAATAGCAGCCACTTCTGCAATATCATCTACGCAATAATCCGCAAGGACTGAATGCCTTGCATCACTGACGGCAACAGCCGTCATATTTGCCTTTTTTGCAGCCTCAATTCCCGCAGCGGCGTCCTCCACCACAATGCAGTTTTCCAGCTTTTCATGGAGCTTTTTTGCCGCTGTGAGAAAGACTTCCGGGTCTGGTTTTGAGTGCTGAATTTCCGTGCCGTCTACAACTGCATCAAACACTGTGCGCAGGCTGCCCGTAAACAAGTCAATCCAGTTTGTGAGAAGCCCTGTATTCGCAGAGTCTACCGAACCGATATGTACTGTCACGGTATCTGCAATAATGGAAATGATTGGCCCGATGGTCGTAATTGATAAAACAATGCCAAGTATGAGCAGCACAAGGTTCTGCGGCTTGGATAAGTAGGTAAGCACCTTGTTTAAGCCCACTCTGAATTTACTTGGCTTCTGGTGTTGCTACTTGCTCCATACTTCCTCCAAAACTGCGCAAAGGAAAGCGCGCTTTATGCAGCGGCAATCAGTTCATGCCTTTTTATTTGCTGGTCTTTATCAGCCCTTGCCGCCAATGCTGGTGTCAATCCAGTCACTCATTTGACCGGAAACTTTTGCACAGTAAGTGGGGTCTTCTACAACAAGACGTCCGCCAGTATCAGAAGCCCACCAGCTGAAAGGCTTATCATTCTTTACCGCAAAGGTATTTACGCCCTTGACATAACCGTCTTTGGAGTGGTCCTGCATAATGCTCGGATTTGTGCAATAGCTGCCCATATCTTTGCCCCATGCAACGTAGCCCTCTTTGTCTGTCGTCATATAAGCGATAAATGCGCAGGCTGTCCACGGAAGCGGAGAAGTTTTGAGCACCTGAAGGTAATGCTTGTAGGAATAGCCGCCAATGCCCTTGTAATTGCTCTGGTATGGGGCAATCGTGACATTCTTTTTAGAGGGAGCTTGCGGATTTCTCAACAGAGCGGGACTTAGAGTTTACCAGCAGTGCGCACTGGTTTGCAGCGGACTTTGTGACAAGCTCTGTGCAGATAGGTCCGTCATCGGTCTATTTGTTGTACTGCTGGCACCACAGCTTAATCCATGCAAGGGAACACTTTGCATTTGCAGAGATCAGGCCCAAAGTAGAGGCCTCGCCGGCAACAGAATCAACTGTTTTCTGGAAATAAGCTTTCTTATCACTGGAAAGAGCATCAAAAGCAGACTTCATCATGTCACAGTATTTGCTCTCTGTCAGCATATACAAAAAGTTCTTGCCAACCGGCTTGGGTTGACACCCATAAACAGCGGATGAACGTCTTTGTAGACAAAGTCTCAGCAGTTATTGTAAGTAGCTGTACCCAAATTGTTGAAAGCAAAAACTTTTGCCTGTGCCTACAGGGCAAAGGGGTGTCCGTGCGGCCTGACCTGATTCTGCTGGATATCATGATGCCGGATATGGACGGTCTGGAAACCTGCAGAAAGCTGCGGAAAACCGGATTATGAAGCGGGTGCCGATTATCATTCTTTCGGCAAAAAGTGAAGAAACCGGCAAAGTAATCGGCCTTGGCGTAGGTGCCGATGATTACATGACAAAACCTTTTGGTATCCGTGAACTGAGGGCACGGATTAATGCCCACCTCAGGCGGGTAGAACAGGATATGCCGGAAGACGAAACTATCCGGGTTGGCGGGCTAAAAATTGAGCCGTCTGCCCACTTGGTCAGTGTGGACGGCAAATCCGTGAATTTAACATTGACTGAGTATCAAATCTTAAAATATATGGCAGAAAACGTCGGGCATGTCATTACACGGGAAACCTTGGTCTCAGCACTGAGCGAAAGCATGTCCATTGAAATCGGTTCTATCAATATTCATATGCTGAATCTGCGAAGAAAAATCGGCGAACAGTATTTTATGACAGTTCGAGGCCTTGGCTACAAGCTGGTAATTCCCGAAAAGTCATAAGACCCCTATGGGCTTTGTTGGGGTTCCGCTCTGTTTAAACTGCAGAGCGTGGCCTTTTCTCACAAATAAAAAGCGGCAGGCAGACCTGCCGCAGGCACAAAAGCCAAAACTTTTTGGCGGAGGATAATCATGAAACACTTTGCTTTATTTATCTGCACATCTGTCTGTACATTTATTCTGCTGATTGCTCTGTCTGTTTGGGGAACCTCGTTCTATTTGAACAGTGTACAGAATCAGTCCGGCCACCTCATGCAGTTTATGAATGCCTATCTGCTGCAGCAGGCAAAGCGTGCGGGAAACAGTACTGTATCTGATAAATCCGCCTCTCAGCTGGCTTCTATGGGCAAATGTCGTGTCTGCTTCTTTTCACCGATGGCACACTGCTGGCCGATTCAGATTCATCTGGGCAAAAAGCACCTGCGCTGTCTTTTCCAATCAGCAATGTCACACTAAAGGGACAGGTGATTTTCCAGTCTATCTCTACACAGAACGGCCAATACAGCATGAATGTCTTTTACCCGATACAGCAAAGCTCTGAAGAATATGTTGTCCTATGCACTGTTCTGCCGCTGAAAGAGTACCCAAAGCTGCTGTTTGTGCGAAAGCTGTTCTTTGCCGCCGGCGGGGCCGTTTCCCTTTCGGCCAAAACAGATGGGCCGCAGTCTGTTTATGCAGGTGCAGGATAACGGCATTGCCGAATCAGAAATTCCGCATATATTTGAGCGCTTTTACCGTGTGGAAAAATCCAGGAATACAAAGCGCGGCGGCTCCGGCCTGGGACTTGCCATTACAAAAGGCCTGATAAATGAACTCGGCGGCAAAATTACAGTAAAGAGCCGGCTGCATTCCGGCAGCACCTTCACAATACAGTTCCCGCTGTTACAGCAAAGCGAAACACAGCAGCCGCTTTTATTGCAAAGGCCCTGCTAAATTGCTTCAATTCTACCCAAAGCAATGCGTTCTCCTGTCTGTGCATCAAACAGGGGATATTTGTCATCTTTAAACCCGACCGCAATCGATTCGCCGATTTTGTAGTTGATTCTACCAAACAGCACGCAGTTTAGATTGACCGATCCGACCGTCACCCGAATAACCGTTTCCATACCCGAAAATTTCAAATATCCTATTGACTCTTACGCGACGTTACCGTTTATGCTATCTTTACACGAAAGAGGTGACCGCATGAAAACCGTAAATGAAGTACATAAACTGACCGGCGTGAGTATACGCATGCTGCAGTATTATGACACGATTGGGCTTCTGCGCCCAACACAGTACACAGACGCGGGCTACCGGCTGTATGACGATGCAGCGCTGGCGCGTCTTGGCCAAATTCTGCTGTTCCGTGAACTGGAATTTCCGCTAAAGGAAATTAAGCAGATTTTAGACAGCCCGAATTTTGACCGAAAGCTGGCTGTCGAGCAGCAGCTTACTTTGCTGCAGCTTAAAAAAGAACACCTGGAAAACCTGATCACCTTTACGCGTGGATTAAAAGCGATGGGAGATAAAGCAATGGATTTTTCAGCTTTCACTACAGAAAAAATGGATGCTTACAAAAAACAGGCGAAAGAGAAATGGGGCAGTACGGCAGCCTACAAACAATTTGAGAGCAAAAGCAAAGGGAGGTCCTCAGAAACGGAAAATGCTATGGGTGCGGGCCTAATGCTTTTCTTCCAGGAATTTGGGAAGCTAAAGGGCTCCCTCCCCTCTTCTCCTGCAGCACAGGCACAGGTGCAAAAGCTACAAAGCTATATTACCGAAAACTATTACGACTGCACTACAGAAATGCTTTCTGGCCTAGGACAAATGTACGCCTGCAGCGGCGCATTTACCGACAGTATTGACCAAGCCGGCGGTGCAGGCACCGCTGCTTTTACAGCAGAAGCAATTTGCTTTTATTGCAAAAGCAACTAAAATTTAATTTTCACTATTTTTGATACAAATGTTTTTCTTTTGACCTTGCCCACAACTTCCTGCATCTCTTATAAAACAAAAGACAGGCCTTCTGCTGCAGTTTCATTTTGCGGCAGAAGGCCTGCTCTTTATTGGTTTCTATATTATATTATTTGTACCTGCTACACAAATGCGTATACATTGCGCGCAGAGCTTCATTAAGCGTCTGACCGGGAATAAGCGTTCTTCATCTGGCTGCTCAGCTCAAAAAGGACCTTGCCCAAAGTATCCGCAGTTTCTTCTTTCAGCATATCTGCAATTTTCTGATTGCCCTCTTCCCGCAGAGCCGCGCGCTTTGCGCTGTCTGTTTCCTGCCGAAGCTTGTCATCGTATTGGTCAATCAGCGCATTTCCTTTGGACTGCACAGCAAGTTGATAGCGCTCAATATGGAACACAGATTTTCCGTAAGACGCATCTGCCATGGCAGCAATCATACGGCTGCACCAGTAGAAATTGTCAGTTGAAACCTCTTGCGTGGTATTGGCAAGGTATGCCGGTGTCGTATGTATATTCGCATAGAAAGGCACCATTGTGTTGAAGGCATTGGAAGCAAAGGCAAGCCACTCAACTGCACAGAACTCTGCCGGAACGTCCGGACGCAGCTGAATCAAAGCGACAAAGTCGTTGCGGTTAATGCCGATTGGGCGAAAGATGCCTTTCTGCTCGGGGCTGCCGTGGCCCTCATAGGGGTCGTACGGCGTTCCCTGATAATGCGAAGACAGCGCGTACTTCACGTCCTCCGGTGCAATCTTCTTTTCCGGTACCATGCACCAGGGCAAGTCATCGGAAAACGGTGTGAACTCTGCATTCGGGCCATCCCACACTTTGGTGCGGGGATTAAAATACCGCAGCATAAACCAGGCACGCGGCGTATTGTATACATGGTCCGCATCATCGTGGCTGCCGAAAGCATCGCGTGGATTCAGTCTGCCGTCCTGTGATAAATCCAAATGGTTTTTTTCAATGAACTGCCCCAAATCCGCAGAACACATGTAGTTTTTCTTTTCCGTAAGCGCATCTTCCAAGTCAAATTGGTCGATTCCCAGCTGGTTTGGCATGACAACATAAACATCGTCCGGCACTTTTCTGGCAATCCAGTGATGACCGCCGATGGTTTCCAGCCACCAGATTTCATTGATATCCTGAAAAGCAATGCCGTTCATCTCATAGGTGCCGTACTTTTCGAGCAGACCGCCCAGTCTTTCGACGCCCTCACGGGCACTGTGAATATATGGAAGCACAATATAAACGATGTCTTCTTCGCCGATGCCGCCCACTGTTTCATGCTGCCCGCTCTGCGCCGGCTGATACTCTACCAGCGGATCCGCTCCCAGTACTCTGGAATTTGAAGTAATAGTTTCTGTAGCAGTCATGCCAACGTTTTCTTCATTTACACCGCTGGCCGCCCAAATGCCCTCGCCCTCGACGGCATTTGGCACTGCTGTAAAGCGCATGGGGTTCTGCGGCAGTTTTATCTCTACATGAGAAAGTACAGATTTATAAACTGCAGGCTGTTCTTCAGGAGAAATGGTTACAAACTTTTTTGAGGTAAAATGGCCCGAGCCAGAGTCATCATTTCGTGCAATCATAGTGGAACCATCATAGGAAGCTTTTTTCCCGACTAAAATCGTTGTACAAGCCATAAGTACGCCTCGTTACACAGAAGTAGTAGTGTTTAAAGCCCCTCTCCAAGGGCTGTGCTGTTTTGCTGTTCTTTTATGTACTATTTCGTTTATATTCTATCATATTGCGGTTCCTTTTTCCATACAGTCGCGGGAACGCAGGCCGCTCTCCCCTGCTGCCAAACCGCTGCACCTGCCCAAAATTTCAGCAGCGAACTTAAAAGACACTTTCATTCTATCTGTCTGTATACTTCAGCAATTTCGTGTTTCGCTTTGTTTCAGACACAGGACTTTATCATTTTTTGCCATGCGGCGTTTCAGCCATCCACCCTTATAATAATACACAACAAACATCAGGGACGCCAAAACCCATGACAACGGATAACTGAACTCCACAGAAGCCACCGTGTGATATATTGGCTCCGCCAGCACAAGCCAGAGGATGCGCAGTCCGCACACGCCAAAGCAAGTGATTGCCGTCGGCACAGCCACATCGCCACACCCGCGCAAAGTGCCGGAAAAAATCTCAATGCAAATATAAGTGATGTACACCGGCACCAAGAAGTGCATCATCTGCACGCCCTGCGCAACCACGGCACTGTCCTGTGTAAACAGGCGAAACAGAAAGCTGCTGGCAGGATATAAGCAAGCGCTGATGACAAGGGTAATTGCCGCCGAAATGCCAAGGCAAGTGATTGTTCCTTTTTTAACCCGGTCATACTGCCCAGCACCAAAGTTCTGCCCCGCAAAAGTCGTAACGGAAAGTCCCAATGAATTGATTGTCATCCAAAAAAGAAAATCAATTTTTCCATAGACGCTCCATGCCGCCACAACGGTCGTGCCAAAACCATTGATGCTGCTCTGAATAACAATATTGCTAATGCTGTAAAGAGAACTTTGCAGTGCGGTAGGCAGACCAATACGGAATATGCTCCGCAGGATGCTGCCCTCCAAGTGTATTTTCCGCAGGGATAGTCCCCACGGAATATCAGAAGCCGCCATCAGACAGCGCACGGTCAGCAAAGCGCTCACCACTTCGCTGATGACCGTTGCTGCTGCCGCACCGGCCACTCCCCAGCGAAAAACTGCAACAAAAAGCAAATCCAGAGCAATATTCACCAATGATGCAACTATCAAAAAATGCAGTGGGCGGCGGGAATCTCCCACTGCTCGCAAAATACTGGTACCCATATTGTAAATCATCTGGGGAATCATGCCAAGAAAATAAATTTGCAGATACAGGGCAGCTGTATCCAGAATGTCCGCCGGCGTGCCCATCAGCTGAAGAGACGGACGGGAAATCAGCAGCCCCAGCACTGTCAGGATACCGCCACCAAGTAGCGCCATAGCAAAGGAAGTGTGCACCTGACGGTTGACAAGTTCTCTGTCATCTGCACCGTAGCTTTGAGAAATGACCACACTGCCGCCGCTGCACAGTCCGGTGAAAAAGCCAACCAGCAGCTGCACAAAAGGTCCGGTTGCCCCGACAGCAGCCAGCGCATTTGTACCAACAAAGTTTCCCACAACCAGGGCATCTACTGTATTGTAAAGCTGTTGAAAAAAGGTGCCTAACCAAATTGGTAAGAAAAACAAAAGCAGTTCCCGGGGAATACTGCCCGTCAGAAAATTGTTTTCCGCATGAAGTCTCCTCATGAAAAGTCCTTTCTGTTTCTGCCGCTTTTACGGAAAGAAACTGCATCTGCATAAAAAAGCGAGCCGCAGGGCTTTGTCTGCCCCCGCAGTCCGCTTGCTGCTCTATCATATATTTTTACAGTCGGGCCAAAAACAAAACGTGCCTGCCACAGTCAGCTGCCCAAACCTTCAGCTGCAGTTTCCGTCTATTCTGCAAAGACGAACGAAACTTGATTATTATAGCAGGCAGACCGCAGAAAAGCAAGCTGACCCGATATTCCCTTTACAGCATTGAGCTGGCAGGCTGTCATTACTGCATAAAAGGGAAAACGGAAGAGCTGCACCGAAGTGCAGCTCTTCCGTTTTGTTTTGGTGGAGGAGAATGGATTTGAACCATTGAAGCCGAAGCAGCAGATTTACAGTCTGTCCCCTTTGACCACTCGGGAACTCCTCCATATAGCAGCTGTACGCTGCATTTTGCCGATCAGACTGGAGCTGGCAATAGGACTCGAACCTACGACCTGCTGATTACAAATTATGTATTCCAATACTTCTTCTTTTTTTGTTTTAAAAATTTACGCAGTACGACAAATTGTCGCACTCTGAAAGGAGTGATTTCTGTGACAAAAAAGGCTAAACTTTTTTCCATCCGCCTTGTGATTGCTTGCAATCCCCACCAAAACCACTTTTTAAGGAGTTGAATCCATATGGAAAAATTACCCGGTTTCACGTTAAAGCTTGCCCAGCAGATAGCAAAAAAATATTTCGGGACTGCCACTGGATTGCAGTTGGATCATAATACGAAAGCTGCACCGCCGCACTATCGGCGCTACAAAATGCAGATTAGGCAGTTGCAAGTTAGCATTTGCTATACACCAACCAGCAGCGATTACAGCCCGCTGGCACGCAAGTACATACAGTTGCGCACATATCTGTCAAACGGTGGGGTCAGCACGTTTGGCAACAACATCGAACACAACAACATCGAACAATACATAAATCCTATTACATTGGAAGAAGCATATGATGCCGAATATGACGAGTGGAAGTTTGACTCGTCTTTATATGATACAGGTGATCTTTGATGATTAAAATACGTTTAACCGGCTTGCTGCAAGAACTGCCGAGGGAACTGGAACGCTTAAAAGAAAACCACATCATTTTGTGCGCATCAAAGCCGGAACATAATCGCAACAGTAAATACTTCCGGTTATATCTTGATGTAGAAGGCATTAAGCCAGAAAAAGGCGCTCCGCGCGAAAAGCAATAAGTGTGACAAATTGTCACACTCAATGAAAAAAAGACAACTAAAAGTCTGTGGCTGCTACAGCAGCCCCCATTGAAAAGGAGTTTTATATTATGCACATTATTTCTGTCGCAATCGAAAAAGGCGGCGTCGGCAAAACCACAACCGCGCTGAACATCGGTGCTGGCCTGCAAACGCTTGGCAAGCACGTCCTCCTGGTTGACCTTGACCAGCAGGGACATTTGTCCCGGTGGCTGGGTTATCAGCCGGACGGAAAACCTACTGTGTCAGAACTGATTTACCAGGAAGTGTCCGGCATCTGCTCGAATGATGATTCTCAGTTTATCCGGCACAGCAACCGGGAACAACTGGACTACATTCCTGCCAACAAAATGTTGGGCGGCATCTATGCGGTACTTGGCAATGATGGGCAGAGCAATACCGTGCTTGACCGCATTTTTTGCCGTCCTTTTTTTGCACAGTTTGATTACATACTGTTTGACTGTCCGACGGCTGTTGATAATCTGCTTGTCAGCAATGCCCTGAAATGCAGCGATAAATTGTTGTTGCCGGTGCAGGCCGAAAAGTTTGCGTATGACTGCATCCCACAAATGTTGCAAAGGTACATGGCAATCAAGCAGACGCAGGACGTTAAGCCATACCTGGCCGGAATGCTCGTCACTATGTACAGCCGCCAGACAAAAATGAGTAACGAGGTTTTCACGGCTTTAAAAGAAAGCTACGGAAACCTCGTTTTTGCTGAACCTGTCCCGATGTTGCAGGAAGCAAGGAACTCCACTGATGATGACAGCACCTTGTGTGGCAGTCTGGTTCGCCGCAAGAGCAGCCGCGTCGGGCAGGCGTATCTTGCCGCGGCCAAAAAAATTGCGGGTGATGCAGAATGAAGACACAAAAAATGCCGACATTGGAACAGGCGTTGGCCGGATCACTTTACGGATCGGGTACTCAAACCCCGGATACGCAGATTGTGGAGCTGGAACCTGCCGAACTGGTGGAGATCATCAACCAGCCGTTTCGGGCATATGACTCGGACAAATTGTCGCAGTTGGCCGAAAGCATCAAAGAAAGCGGACAGCAGCAGCCCTGCATTGTCCGAAAAAAAGATGGAAAATACATCATTCTGGCTGGCCGTAACCGTAAACGCGCGTGTGAACTTGCTGGCGTTAAAGTAAAGTGCATTGTCCGTGAATGCAACGATGCCGAGGCGGATCTCATTTTAACGGACACAAACCTGTATCAGCGGCACGAATTGCTGCCGTCGGAATTGGCATATGCCTATAAAATGCAAAAGGCTGCCTATGAGGCCAAAGGTGAGCGCAAAAGCACTGCTGCGATTGCTGATACTTACGGCGAAACAATTAAAACCATCCAGCGCTACATCAAGTTGGCAGATTTGAATCATAGTCTGCTGACCTTTGTGGATGCTGGCCGTATTCCGATAACGGCAGGCATTTTGCTGACAGATACAAAATATTCTGACAATCAGCAGCGCCTGGCGGAATATTTGAAAAAGTTTTCAAAGCAGAAGGTATCTTTACAGCAAGCAGAGGATCTGCTAAAGCTTGAAGAACAGCATGATTTCTATTCTGATATTCTGTACGATTTCTTTGCCGGAAAAATCGACCTTAGCCCTGCAAAGGAGAAACCAAAGCCTCCAAAGTGGTGGTCTCCCGCCGATGATGAGAAAAAAACAAAAGAAGCCTTATCTGCAAAGCTAAATAGTAACAGTAAAAAAGCTGAAGAACCAATCGCGCTTGCTGACACCCCAAAAGTTACAAGCTACCAGCGCTTAACGCATGAGCGCTGTAACGGGATAAAGGCTGATTACTGGAGTGCTGCCAGTAAAGAAGAACTGGTACAGCGCCTTGCTGAGTTTGAGAATGCCTATTCAAATGGGCCTGCAAAATAAAGAAAATGTGTTGTGCGAAGAAGCTGGTTTTTGCGGTGGAAAAGCATCCGCAAAACCTACTACTGAAGTTGCTGAAGCTGCCGAAAGCGCAACAGGCTCATATGTAGATGAAACAGGTGAAATTATTGATGATGACCTGCCATTTTGAAAATCAAGGAGGAAATTAACAGAAACAGAAGAATAAGCGAGAAAAACAAAGATAATAAAAATGGAGTCGGAACACAACATCTTGTGGTCTGGCTCTTTTTCTATCTGCGGGGAAAAATTTGCATAATCTACGATAACCGCCGAAAATGGCAGTTGACTTTTATAAAGTCAATAGGCGGTATCTCATTATACAAAATACTTATTAAGCCTAATTAGGAGAGAAAAAAATGAGGAACATGCGCTATCGTCTCTCGGAGACAGTACAGGAACATTTTCTGCGTCTGCCATACGCCTTATACGCGGATAAAAAATATCAGGAATTGTCTAACGACGCCCGTGTCATTTACTCGCTGTTACTTGACCGCCTCACACTGTCAATTAAGAACGAGTGGACAAATGATAGCGGCGAAGTTTACCTAATCTATCCACGGGAAGCAGTCGCGGAACGGCTGCGTATGTCTCGAAAGAAAGTTATTGCGGCAATGAAAGAATTGCGCGACGTTGATCTTATCCAGGAAGAACGCCAGGGGCGCGGAATTCCAAACCGTATTTTTGTGCTGCATACACAGTTGTCCAAATCCGATGCAGCGACGTTTGAAACAGACATGCAGGAAACACCAGAATACGACACAGGAATTGGAGAAAGTGCGGATTTTTCAAAGAGTTCCGAAATAGCACTTCAAGAAGTTTCAAAAAAGGACTTCAAGGAGTCCCAAAACGGCACTTCTAGAAGTTCCGAAACAGCACTTCAAGAAGTCCCAAAAACGGACTTCAAGAAGTCCCAAAAACGGACTTCAAGAAGTCCCAAAACGGCACTTCAAGAAGTCCCAAAACGGCACCCTATCTATACTGATATTAACCAGACTGATATTAACCAGACTGAGGGAAGGAAAAGGATTGCGCCGTCGCTAGAAAATCCTCCTCCTTCTCTGATTCAAAAAGCATTATCATCTTTTTCAGCTGAGTGTCCTTCTCTTACTCAGCCGCTTCCGCTGCCACAATGGCCTGAAAAGCAGCTTTCCACTACGAAGCAGCAGCTAACACAGCTTGCTGGCATGGGTTACGACTTGCATCCCCTTTTTTTCAAAGCGGAAGCAAGTGACTTTCTCACCGGTCGTGCGGCCGGATATGATGGACAGACATTTATCGCAACTTTCAGCTGGGTAACACGCCCGGATAACGCATTTAAAATCATGTCCGGCATTTACGATAACCGCACTTTTCCTGCTGAAAAAGGCAGACCTTCTTTTGACCTTGATGCCTACGAGCGTGACAGCCTAGCAAAGTTTACAGGTGCCGAAGTGGAATGATGAACCCGCCGAAACCGGCGTGCTTACGAACGATACAAACGCTGGCGGAATATTCCGCCTTGGTGTCCGCTTTCGGACAAGGAACGCAAAAATTTTGAAAAATTTGTTTTACCAAAGTTGGAGGTAAGTAAAAATGACATCACAAGAAATTCTGGAAACTCTGGACAGTAAGCAAGACCCAGCGGCGCACGAAGCGGCCACACTGATTCGTGCGTTACTTAAAATGATTCCTTCTTCGCCAATAATGCCGCTCGGCGAAATTCGTAAGATCGATAATCTTGGGCGCATCGTTATTCCGAAAGGTTACAGGGTAATCAGTGGATGGACAGAAGGAACACTTATGGAATATTTTCACATGGGAGAATTCATTTGCGCCAAAAAGTATTCTGTTGAGAAAAGAAAATGACAGAGGTAATTATAGAAATCTCGTTTATAGCGTTTTCTTTCCTGCTGGCACCGGGAATCGGGAATTATTTGTTAGAAAAGGCTATGGAGTTCAAATAATTGTACAGAGATTTGTATAAAATAAAAGTAAAGTATTTACAATCAATCACAAACAAAGTAAAATAAGGAAAAGATTTAAGGGAGGACACTATGAAAACTCTGAAAAAAATACTCTTTGCAGCAGTGCTTTCGGCAGCGGTTGCTGCGGGTATGACGGCAACAGCGATTGCAAGCGAATCGCCCGCCCCCCAGAGCGCCGACGCCACTACATCAGTTTTGTGCGACACCGATTGCAAATATGCAAAGGTGCAGGGTGAGGAATATACTTATCGTTTCGAGGTAAATGGCCCGCAGGGCCAGCGGGTAGCGATTTATCCGACCAATACATCCGTTATGCAGCCGGTGCGTTATCGGTGGACAGTGGAAAATGGTCATGATGTCTGCTACTACACAGTCCGATTCACGGATAAAATCGGCGGCCAAGCAGCTATTTACACACGCCTGCCCGGAGAGGACAATGTAAACCACGGCATGGCGACCGTCAGACCGGCCAGCGTCAAGAGCGATACCGACTACTCGTTTAATCTTCTGCGTGGCGCAACGTACACCTATCGCTTTGAAGTAGATGGCCCAAAGAGCTTGAGCCTTGCCGTCTATCCTACTGACACATCTACTCTACAGCCCGTCAAATGGCGCAAAACCGTAGAAAACAATCATGCAGTACTTTATTACACAGTACAGGCAACAGAAAACATCAATGGACAAGCAGCCATCTACACACGCCTGCCCGGACAGCACAATGTAAATCACGGCATGGCGACCGTCAGACCGGCCAGCTTGACCGGTTGCGACACAAAGGAAGTAACGCTGCTGGAAGGACGCAATTATACCTTGCTGTACAAAACAAACAGCCGCGATCGCGTCGTTTCCGGCACTGATATTCCGTGGGGATCCTTTAAATTTGCAGATGACGGTATCGCAAAAATCACGGATGAAAGCACAACTCGAAACGGTGACTTAACCCTGACGATTGAAGCACAGAAAGAGGGCAGCACAACGCTGACCGCAACGGATCAAAACGGAACTGCTTATACAAGCAAAGTCAACATTGAACCTATGAAGGTGGCCGCCTGCGACACAAACGGTTTGTCTGTCTGTGAGGACGGAAGCCAGAGCTACACCTATCGCTTTATTATGAACGGTGGCAATTTGCCGGTAACACCTGATTTTTCCATGGCAAATGATAACGCGGTCATTACCAATGTTTCAGAAGGCTCTTACGGTGGAAATGATGCTTATTTTGTCACAGTAAAAGGCCAGACCGCCGGAGCAGATACGCTGACTGCATCCACAAATGGTACGCTGAACATGACACGCCCCATCACCGTTGTGCCGGTGACAATCAACGCTGACAACCTACCGGGCAGTATCGTGGCAGGAACCTCCCGCGAAACTGGCGTAACAATCAATACAAAATTAGATACCCCTCTTACTGTCACAGTGTCTGACTCCAGTATTCTTACGGCAGATGCTGCTGCATCTGATTTCCACAATGGCTATAACAGCATTCGACTTCGCGCGCTGGAAACCGGTACGGCAACCGTCACACTGACCGCTAAAAACAGCACCGTGACAAAGGAAATCACCGTAAAGCCTGTAACGTTCACAGCCAATGCGACTGATATATCTGTCGCCAAAGGAAAGTCTTACACTTACACGTTCAAAATGAACGCCCAGGGCGTTGCGCATCCATCTTGCTCCATCAGCGACACCAGCATTGCAACAATTACCGACATTCGGAAGGTATCCACGTCCGGAAACGACGTTTGGCATGTATCTGTGAAGGGTACGAATATTGGCAGCACAACACTGACCGCAAAGACAAGCGGCACAACGTACACCAGTAAGATTTCTGTGTTTGATGCAAACGAAAAAGCGCTCATTGATGCAGTCGAAGCGAAAGGGTACAAATACAACCCGCAGCTGGACGACAAGACCGGCAGCAAACACCACACCGTACCGACATCACCAATCATTACGAATGACGATGTTACTCCCAACTTAACAAAGAGCGTAAATACACTTGTAGCCCGAATGCACTACTTCGGTACAAAAGAGTTTGGCATCCACTGGAGCGGAGAAGCCTCTTATTTGGCTGAGTATACAACAAGCTGGTTCACCTATCAGGCAACGCCGAAGGCAAATATCGAAACAGACTGGTCTAGCGCAAGTCATGCTCTTTGGTATGATAACAATCCGGATTTCGGTTGGAGCTCAGATGATACAACACGGGAGACAATCGGCTGTAACCCATATGCGGAACAGCGTGCCGAGGAAATCACCGGCATTGATGTTGGGGAACTTATCAATACTAGTGCCGTTAACAGAGGCGTAAGAGACAATAATAACCGTTTGTGTGAACTCTGGTCTGACGCAAAAGCTGAATATGAAAGCCGCGGCTTAAAGATTGGAACGGTGCCAAAGAAAAACTCGATTATCGTTTGTACTAGTACAAACAGTTCTGGTGTACAGTTCGTTTATCACTTTGCCTATGTGGAAGACACCGATCCTACAAACTCAATCGAAGACAAATTTTCAATCAAATACAAAGATTCAGAAGGTGGATGGGATGGTGATAATGCTTTCCGCAATGGTGTAATCAATAATTCCTCATACGGTTCTGGCGAATTCTACATCTATCTAGGTGAATAGGTGCGACAAATTGTCGCAGTAAACTGAGCGCCCTCAATATTGAGGGCGCTTTTCTTTGGTTCGACTCCGGGCTACCGGGTCTTTTATGTGAAATTAGTCTGAATAGACTAATTTCTGCATACCGTTTGTGGGTATAATGATTATATGCCGAAAAAAATTTACCTCATAGGTCAAAATAATATTGACTGTTCCATATACAAAGCGTATAATATTATTAACCTAAGAGGTAAATGAGGCGGTGCGTATTGGAAGTCCGATATAAAAGCAATCAACTAGAACGTGTATGTACTAACGCAGATATTGCTCAGTATAAATATGGTCCTCAAATGGCTGAAAAAATATCTCAAAGAATTGTAGAACTTGCGGCTGCCGATTCCGTACAGACACTTTTAAAGTTTGGTGTGGGCAGATGTCATCCATTGAAAGGTGATAGAAAGCTTCAATATGCAATGGATTTAGTTCAACCGTTTCGATTGGTCTTTGAAGTTAAGAATGGCAGTGTTTACCTTGCAAAGGTTATGGAGATTGTAGATTACCATTGATAGTCAAGCAGTCGTTAAGGAGGAATGACAAATGTTACGTAGCAAGAGCACGATTGCTGTACCGCCAGGTGCTACAATTCGGGAGCAGCTCGAAAATCGTGGCATCAGTCAGAAGGAATTTGCTATAAGAATGGGCATGACTGAAAAACATATAAGCAATCTCATTAATGGGAAAGTTGAACTTACACCCAATGTTGCTTTACGCTTAGAAACTGTTCTCGGACTTCCAGCAAGCTTTTGGAATAACCTTGAAGCAATTTACCAAGAAAAAATTGCTCGAGTTAATGCTGAACTTTCAGTTGAACAAGATGAAGAAATTGCCAAACAATTTCCTTATTCGACTATGGCAAAATGGAAGTGGGTTTCTGTAACTAGAAAAGTCGAAGAAAGGGTAATCAATCTCAGAAAATTCTTTGAAGTCGCAGAACTAGGATTACTTGAAAACTTAAAAATGCCTGGTATCGCATATAGAAAATGCAATTCTAGCCAAAAAAGCGATTATGCTTTGGCAGCTTGGGCACAAGAAGCACGTTTGGAAGCTCGAAAAATTCAGGTAGAGCCAATCAATATTGCAAGACTTGAAAAAGAAATTCCTACAATAAGGTCTATGACTGTGAAGGATCCAACTGAGTTTTGCAATGAACTAAGACATACATTATCAGGATGTGGCGTAGCTATTATTTTTTTGCCACATATCAGTGGATCTTTTCTTCATGGCGCTTCTTTTTTGGATGACGGTCACATTGTTTTAGGACTGACGGTAAGAGAAAAATATGCGGATAGCTTTTGGTTTAGTTTATTCCATGAACTTTGCCATATCATAAAAGGCCATATATATTCCCCAGAGCCAACTACACCGGAACAAGAGGCAGAAGCAAACGCATTCGCCAGAGATACGTTAATATCTCCTAAAGCATATCAGTCATTTATTGCACAAGGCCGTTTTGATGAAGGTACAATTGCAGCTTTTGCTAATGCTGTAGGAATTGATGCCGGAATTGTACTTGGAAGATTACAAAAGGATAATATTGTCCCGTATAGTTATTTTAATCATCTTAAAAAGAAATATAAAATTGTATAAGCAGGATATTCAGCAGCCTTAACCGGCTGCTATTTTTATACCAAAAAAGGAGCTGATAGCGTGGAAGCTGTAGCGCCGCATACAGAAGTGCGACAAATTGTCGCAGTAAAGATCAGCACCAGAGCGTAAAGCCCTGGCGCTTTTTTGTATGAAGGGAGTCTATGAAATGATTCACAACCGTTCCCCTACCTGATTTTCCGAAAAACGTTCGCCGTCAATATACAAGGAGGTACAAAAAATTGAGAAAACAGTTGAGCAAAAAACTTGGTTCGATTGTTTTGGCTGCCGCATTAGCCTTTTCAACGACCCCACTTTCGGCAAGTGCGTCCAGTGGTGGCAGTACGGGGCAGACAGTAAAAGATGAGATGCAGAGCATCAGCCCTCTCTTTTATGCAAACGTGCAGTCAAACAATAACGGAAACAGCGCCGCATCCTCTGCATCGACAGCGCCAAAGCTTTTCACAGCAAAGAAAATTTTGAGAACAGACGCAAAAAAAGCAGTCATTACACCCGGCACAAAATACAAATACCAGAGCTGGAGCACTTGCACTTTTAACGTCAGTTATGGCGGCAGTCAGATAGGATTTTGTCTCAACCCGGACATGAACACAACGTCCGGTGAATACCCCGTAAAAACCATTCCGAAATCCAGCGCAGATGATCAGACAATGTACGCCGCATATCTGCTCAGCCCATATGGCGCATTGAAAAACTATGCGCCAAATGGCAATACGACGACCGGGCAGCAGGCATGGGACAAATATGCCTTTGCAACCAGCCCGAACACACAGGCAGTACACAACGTTTGCACAACACATGTACTGCTGTCTTACCTCTATTCGCCAGCCGGCACAAAGGGCATTTCCGGCGAATCTATTACAAACGTCAAAAAATTGAAGGCATGGGTCGAAGACGCAAAATCTGATGCCACCGTGCAGGCGTACATCAAAGCGTCTACAACCACATTGTATGTTGCCAGCGGCAAGAATCAGGGAGAGCAGGACATCCTTTGGGGCACAAGCCAGCAGATTTCCAGCAGCTTCAGTCTTGCAAAAGATAATTGGGATGGCACGCAGTTTTTGGATGGGGCTACATTTGCAATTACAGACGCTGCCGGAAAATCCATGGGAAATGGAAAGGCAGTGAGCACAGGCCATTTTCAGTGGAACAACCTTGACATCACAAAAGACTATTTTGTTGAGGAAACTGCCGCTCCGTCCGGCTATAACAAAATGACAGGAAAGCAGCAGATCCGCTATACCAGTAATGGCCGATTTGAATTTGTCACTCCGGTAAAAAAGGGCGGCGATTCCAACGGCTACACGACGAATCCTACTTCCAATGTTTATTGCACTTGGTACAATAAACCGACAACGCCAAAATATTACCCCGGCACAATTGTCATTCACAAAACGAATGAAAACGGTCAGCAGGATCTCGCCGGTGCAGAGTTCACACTGTACAAGGCGGACAAAACAACAGTCAACAAAGTCTTGACAACTGATGCTGAAGGAATAATGAAAGACGATAAGCTTACAGCTGGCACTTATTATCTCAAAGAAACCAAGGCGCCAGCGGGGTATACAGCGTATGCCGACTGGATCGAGGTCAATGTACCGGAAAACGGCACCGCGACCGCAACCTATCCGGTCACTGGGAAAGTTGAAAACGCAAATGGACAGATTGTTGTACATGACAAGCTGACGCCGATTGATGTACATAAATATGTGCAGCACATCGGCAACCAGGATCACACCGCCAATATCGCGGAAAAAGAAACCTGGATTGTCTCTCCGCAGGTGCCGGAAGATATTGCAACAAGCAAGCGCTATACCATTACCGATCCCATTGACTCCCGCCTCACCTACAACGCTGGCCAGACAATTACCGTAAAGCCCGCTCAGGCGTCTGGAGAGCCGCTGACAGACACGTCCAAAACGCTGGCAAAGGATGATTACACTGTCACAGAGCCGTCTACGGCAAACCAGCAGACTCTGACGGTTGACTTTACCACCGCAGGCCGCAAAAGACTTGCGGAATACGGCGCAAAGCGTGTGTTCATTTCCTTCACGACACAAATCAACAATACCGTTATCAAGGACAGCCTGGGTACGGATATTCCGAACCAGGCGCAGCTGCATTTCACAAACCAATACGACGAAATGCAAGAGCCAAAAACCGAAATCCCGGAAGTCCATACCGGCGCGGTAAAGCTGACAAAGTTTGGCACAAACAGTGCAAAGCTCGCTGGCGCGGAATTTGAAATCTTTGCGTCTGAAGCTGATGCAAAGAATGGCAAAAATCCGATTGCTGTGACAGATGTGTCCGGCAAGCGGGTAACGAAGGTTACTACCGACAAAGATGGCGCGGCTTATTTTTACGGTCTTGCCTATGGCCCAAAAGCGACACTGTCTGAACAGGTCGGTACACAGCAGGGCGTGGATGCAAAGGCCAGCGACAAGACCAATTCCACGACTTATATCATAAAAGAGGTCAAGGCCCCGGCTGGCTATCAGGTCAATGCAAATGCTCTCGCTGCTAAAGTATCTGGCACCGATAAGGCCGCAACGGTAACTGTAAACATGACAGATACCGCAACGCCTGTGACGCCGAATACACCGGTTACCTCAGTGCCAAAAACAGGTGACAGCACAAATATTGTGCTGCTGTTGATGGTCATCGCCGCGTCTGGCTTTGGGCTTTTCGCAACGCTCAAAAAAAAGCTAGCAAAATAATCTAGTCTGATTTTCGACCACGGGCATAAGGGGAGCTTTATGCCCGTTCCGAAGATCAGATTTTTGACTTTTTTTGGGGGGGTGATTCCGATGGACTAGTTGCTGCGACAAATTGTCGCACATCATTATTTTTTTTAGGAGCTGAGAACATGATTTATACAACAGAAGAACAGGAGAGCCTACGCAAAATATCCGATTATTCGCCGCAGGAGCAGGAACAGATTTTAAAAAATTCCGCTGCCACTGCCGAGGACGAATCGAGTCGTCTGTATTTTAAGTGGCTGTTTGCAAAAGTCTTCACGCAGCATCATTGCAATAAGAGGGAAAGGCAATAGGAGGAAAAAATGAGTATTTATCCAGGAGAAACGGTATGGAAGCATCCGGCCGAGATTATCGGCAAAATTGACGGTGCTGTCGTCTTGGCCGACGATGACGACAAACTCTTTCTCTACCCGTTTGATACAGATTGTGAAGATTTTAATCAAGTTGGTTTGGCCATGGATGTTGAAAAAGACAAGCTCATCCCGGCAGAGAAAGCTGAAAGTCCGCTGAAGGAACGGCTGATTACTTTTTTAAGGGGGAAAATAACACATGGCTTGGGAAAGTAAGTTTTCGCCAGGGGAACGAACCAATTACAAGAAACAGCAGATCAAAGAACTGAAAGATACACTCAACAAAGCTCTACAATCCTACCAGCAACATCCTGAACAGATTGCGGAGCTTCTTTCATTCCGATCAAAATTTTATAATTATTCGCTGCGCAATGCAGAACTCATTCAAAAGCAAAACAATGGTGCAACCTTTGTTGCCTCTTTTAACGACTGGAAGGAAAAAGGGTTCACGGTCAATAAGGGACAGCATGGGATAAAAATATTTGTTCCGACACTTTTATCTGTATTCAAGGCTTTGGATGAAAATGGGAATGAGTATTTGAAGCGCGTAACGCAGGCAACTCCGGCGGAAAAAACGAAAATCG
Source organism: Oscillospiraceae bacterium (assembly GCA_022483045.1). Classification (NCBI taxonomy): domain Bacteria; kingdom Bacillati; phylum Bacillota; class Clostridia; order Eubacteriales; family Oscillospiraceae; species Oscillospiraceae bacterium. The sequence continues at coordinate 1,331,703 of JAKVOA010000001.1, forward strand.
CCGCCGGAGAAATTAAGACTCGCCAGCAAATATATTATAAGATTGGCTCGGTGTTTGATATTTCGCAGACCAGTTGTCCGGTGGAGGAATACCCAAAATTCTACAGTATGGGATACGCCTCAGAGCAGCACGCTGCTCTGTACAATGCTGTGAAAAAGTTTGCGGCAGGTAGCGGTCTTTCCGTTTTAGAAGGAGATGTCAAGTCCATTTCCCTGCGCGGCTTCTACATGCCAAATGAAAATGCAATTACCATCAGCGACAAACTCAATGACTCCGAAAAGCTTTCTACATTGACGCACGAACTTGGCCACGCCATTATGGCTCTGAATTTTAGCGACAAAGAGTTTGCTGCTAATATGCACATCAGGGAATTTGAAGCGGATGCCATCAGTATCGCGCTGCAAAGTGCCGTTGGCCTCTCCCTGACAACCAGCCGCATCAACCATTTCAAAGAGCACTATGGGGCTTGCGCGAAACTCGGTGATGAATTTCACCTTGAGCAATGTCTCGGGGAGATTGATACCGCCTTTCGGGGTATGTATCAGAAGCTATCCCCCTATCTGGAGGAAGTGCGACAAATTGTCGCACCTGTGCAGAACAGCGAAACCAAAGCGCAGCCACAAACGGAAGCAACGGAGAAATTGCACAAGCCTGCGCCTGGCGATATTCTGGGCAGGCTGTTTAGCAGAACCGCTTCTTCCCCCTCGCAGGAGGAAGATAACACTCAGGACTCCATCATCAAAGAAAAAGTAGCGGAAAAGCAGGTGCAGCAGGAAGAATCCAGAGAGGCGCAGGCCGCTGCCGCTGTTGGTGCTGCCGCGGCAGTTGCCGCTTCCATGGTTCCTAAAGGCAGGATCCGCGACGCGCTGATTGCCGCTGGTGTTGACAAAGCCCTGGCAGATGCTGCTGCTTTGTCAGCCCAAAAGACGCTGCTGCAGGCGCAGCCCGCAACCTGTATTTTGTATCAGATTGCAAATGAAAAGTCCGCCGAGTTTGGGAAGTCACTGCTTAGCCTTGAGAAAAGCGACCTTGGTGTGCGGCAAAGGAACTACAAAGTCGTCTATACCGCAGAACTCGCGGCAGGGGAAACACTAGACGCGCTGTATGCCAGGCTCAACCTGGATACGCCGGAGGACTTCAAGGTCCGGCCCATTGGCATTGGCGACGTCATCACGGTGGAGCGCGGCGGTGAAAAACAAGCCTTCTTTTTGGATACGGACGGGTTCCAGGAGGTGCCGGAGTTCCTCACAAAAATACCGAATCATTCCCTATCTGAGCGCATTGACGAAGTTCTTGCGGGCAAAACAGAACGCGCTAGTGACATTTATGTCTGTGATACACCAAAAGTGCTGATGGACTATGCCGGTATGAAGCAGCTGCCTATGTTTTTAAGCCAAAGTCATTTGAAGAAAATTGTCAGTTCCAATGGACATGCGATTAACCCAAAGCAGGTAAAGTCGCTTGAATTTTTACTTAGAAATCCGGTCATTGTGATGGATTCCATGACTGTTCCGGGAAGCAAAGTTGTGGTGACAGAAGAAAAAGACGCCAGCAACCGCCCAATTGTTGTTGCCATTAAACCGGATGGCCATGGGCGTTATGAGCTATCACAAATGAGCAGTAACTTTATTACCAGTATGTACGGAAGAAATGATTTCCTTTCATTTGATGAAAGCGGTAAGATTTCTCCTGATTGCTTCCTTGGCAGAGCAGTATCGCAGCATAAAATCATCTGCGTAGACAAAGAAAAGAGCCATGAACTTAAAAAGAGCCATGAACTTATAGGGGAAGCCGGGCTACAATTGCCCGGGGCCTTTATAAGTCATGACTCATTTATACCTAGTATATCCAAAAATGAGCCAAATGTCAATACTTCGGAGCCTTCAGACAGAGAAAATTTTTCCGGTTCTGAAGGCAATGAAGTACGACAAAACGTCGCATCTGCTTCCCCGCAGGAAACCGAAAAAGAGGTCATCGGGGCCCCCACAGGGCCGAATAACCAGGAGGCGGCCTATTATCGGGAGCAGCGAAAAAAGGAACAGCAGAGGCGCGAAGAACTGGATTACCTGAAAAGCCGCGTCAACATTTTGGACCTGGCAAGCGACCTCGGCTATACCGTAATCAAAAACGGCACGCATCATGTCTTAAAGGAACATCCATCCTGCACGTTTTACCAGGAGAACGGCAGCAATTCTTTCTACCGCTTTTCCCGTGGGTACGGCGGCAGTACCATTGATTTTGTGCTGCACATGAATGAGGACGATAATCTGAATCTTTCTCTGCACACCACCCGTGACGCGATTGAATACCTCAAAAACCGCTACATGTGGAACCGTACAGAAGCGGCTCAGAGATCTTCGGCGACGCCCGTCAAAAGGCAAAGTGAAGCAGAAGAAAGGAAGCCTTTTATTCTGCCACAGCGTGCAGAGGGCCAGGCAAAGCATATGTTTGCTTATTTAACGAAGACCAGAGCCATTGACCGTGAGATCCTACAAGACTGCGTAAAGCGCGGCCTTTGCTATGAAGATACGTCGCACAATTCCGTCTTTGTCGGCAAAGACAAGGACGGCAAGGATGTCTTTGCAACCCGCCACACCAGCATGAGCGACAGCAGCTGGAAGCGGGATGTCGCGGGAAGCGACGAATCCTGCGGCTGGTATGTCAACAACAATGCCCACCGTCTCTACGTCACTGAAGCGCCGATCGATGCGCTGTCTATGATGACGCTGCTGAAACAGAATGGACAGGACCTCGATTCTGCCAACTATCTTGCCACCACGGGGACGGGAAAACTCAGCGTGCTCTATAAGCGTCTGGAAGAAGACCCGGAAATCCATACGGTGGTACTCGCATTTGACAATGACAACGCCGGAAGTTTTGCCACAGGGTACGCAAGCGAAGAGATCAAGCGCTCTTATCCGGATAAGGAAATAAAAATCTATCCCATTCCCGCCGGAAAGGATGTGAATGCGTATTTACAGCAAAAGACAAAGACGGTTGCACCAGATCTTAAGAAGCGCGACCGTATACCGAACCCCGGCAAGCCGCCAGCGGAGAGAACTGCCGCGCTCTCTCCAGAATTTTAACAGGAGGAATGAAAGATGAGCAAAAAGACGAAAGGTGAACCTGATGCCGCCGCAGTGAGGCTGATTGACCAGTACCTGCAAAATCAGCAATCTTCTTACGCCGATTGGCAAAAAAAATGGGAGGAAAAAGAGAAAAAGCTGGAGGAGATGAAAAAGGAAGAATTTAATTCCCTGTTTCGTGCGGCGGTGCTGCCGTATGCTGACGAGTTTCTGCTCCTGTTGCAGGACGACGTAAAAGCGGGCGAATCCCATTTGGCCAGTCAAGCAAATTGACTGGCCTCAATTATTTTAAAGGAGTTTTGACAATGAAAGAAAACAAATCTGCACTTACCTACCGGCAGCGCCGGCACCGGGTCACTGCCCTTGCCATTCCGTTTATCATTGCAATCGTATCCAGCATGATGTGCCTGTTTTGTTTTGCTGCTGTGGATACTTCGGGGATCAACGCCACACTGAATAACATTACTCTGGTTGTCCAGGCGATTGGAGGCGGCATGGCGATTGTCTGCATCGTCTGGATCGGCATCAAATACATGACCGGCGGGCGCGAGGGGATGTTAGATGCAAAGAAGCAGACCGTGTGTCTCGTTGTTGGTCTCATCTGTGTCTGCTCAGCTCCGGCAATTAAGTCTCTGATCGTCAGCATGAGCGGTTTCCACTGAGAACATATAAGCATTTTGACTTTGGGCTTAACGAGAAGGGCCTGCCACGCGGCAAGCCCTTTTATTAAACCCAAAGTCATAAGGAGTGATATTTTGAAACGAAAAAACTTGAATCCCAAAGAGAAGTTCCGGTTTCGTATGCAGCGCTTTCTCTCCCGCCGCCCGGTTGTCATCGCCGCCAGCGTCCTTCATGGCCTCCTCTGGTTTATACTGATGAATTTTGGAATACAGTTCCTTTACGGCGCGACGGAATGTGTCCGAACCAGGCGATTCCTCTTTTCTGCTCCGAATCCGTTCTGTCTGACGGCGCGGCTGTGGTGGATATATCTGATCGGTGGCGCTGTCATCGCGGCTTTTTCCGTAAAATTTGGTTTTCACATGATTTATTCCTATGAACCGCTTGCAGATTCTGACGCCAAAGGTGGACAACGCTGGACAACTATACGTGAACTAAAAGAGCAATACCGCTCTATTCCGGAATGCTGTACGCCGCAGCAAGCGCAAATTTCATCCGTTGAGTATGAGGGTGATATTGACGGAAAAGGAGGGGTTCCCATCAGTCGTGTGGGGAAAAGAATCTTTATTGATGACGGCGCGGTCAACAACTTGATTATTGGCATGACACGCAGCGGCAAAGGCGAAACCTTCGTTTTTCCCACGATTGATATTTTTAGCCGTCCGCGCCTGCTCGCAGACAAAGCAAGTTTAATTCTTTCCGACCCAAAGGGAGAGCTGGCCGCAACTGCAAGCGATACCCTGCGCCGCCGTGGGTACGACGTCTATGTCTTTAACCTCAAGCCACCGATGGACGGCCTGTCCTATAACCCGCTGGAGCTGATAAAGCAAACTTATATCTCGTATCTTGAGAAAAAGGAGGCTGCTACAGGACTGCCGGATGGGCCAGAAAAGGCCGCGCTGATTATCAAGGCAGACGCGGAAAGCGGCGCTGCGGAGACCTACGCAAAGTCCTTAGCTTACATTATTAATTTTGATCCGAACGCAAAGGAAAAAATTTGGCAAGAATGGAGTACGTCCATTACGACCGCCGCAATCCTGGCTATTGTGTGTGACTGCTGCGAATCCGCACGACGCTGCCAGCAAACCGGCGACGAAGCAGGCGCGCAGCGGTGGTATAACCGTATCACGATGTACTCGGTTGCGCGATTCATCGTCGATTACTGCAAACCGGATCCGGACAATCCCAACGCAGTACCTGCTTTGGATAAAATTATTATGTCAAAAGAATGGGCTGCAAAATACCAGTACAGCCCGGTCAACGCTGCTGATAACCGCACAAAAGGCAACATCACAGCAGAGACAATGGCAAAATTGAATCAGCTTCTGCTAACCCCGATTGCGAAACTTACCGCAAAGAATGACCTAAGCTTTGAAAATATAGGCTTTGGGGAAAAGCCAGTTGCCCTCTTTTTGGTTACGCCAGACAGCGACCACAGCAACGATTTTATTCTCTCCATGTTTATCACACAGCTCTATCAGGCGCTTTGCAGGAGAGCCGATGAAATGCCGGGAAACCGGTGCGCCCGGGAAGTCCGGTTTGAACTGGACGAGTTCGGCAACATCCCCCCTATCCCTCACATGGAAACGATGATTACCGTCTGCCTTGGCCGGAACATCCGCTTTGACCTCATTATCCAGTCCTACGCGCAGCTGGAAACGCTCTACGGAAAGGCCGCCGCCGAAACGATTATCGGGAACTGCGGCAACCAGTATTTTTTAAAGTCCGGCGATACCGATACCGCGAAGAAATTTTCCGCCATGGTGGGCAACCACACAATCGCCGTCAATTCCCGCTACGGGTCCCCGCTGGACATGCACAAGAGTATGCAGGAATCCACCGATGCGAAGCCACTTATCAATGAAAATGACCTGCAAAAGCTGGTCCTTGGGGAAAACGTCATTGTCCGCTTTATGCATCAGGTGGATTTAAAAGGCAGGCCTATCAACCAATACCCGATTTTCAACTACGCAAAAACCCGCATGAAACCCAGGTATCAGTACCTTTCTCACACTTTTCCGGCAGGAAAGTCCTTCTCGGACCTGAATCTGATTACTTCGTGCACGCATATCGACGTCAACCTGGCCACGCTTGCCTATACCCCGGGAATTCTGTTCGAGGATACCACCGGAAATAGAGCGGCTACACAAACAGAGCCGACCGCTGACGAAGAACGGCAATATGAAGACCACACGAACGATCCCCTCCTTGCTTGCCTGGATGGAAAAGCAAGAACCTATCTGGTGGATATTATAAAGACAACTGCCGCGTTTACTGATGCCCAAACCGAGGAACTCCCCGCGATGACTATAACACAGTTTGAGACGGCGTTACAGGAATCGCTAAAAAATGGCCGCATCAGAAACAGCGTTTACGAGGAACTGTGGAGCACCGCAAACAAAGCGGTGATTTTGAACAATGAGAAAGGAGCAGACGAACCATGAGCAAAAACAGTTTCCAGAAACTGGACAGCCCGCTTCAAAGGCACCGCTCGACTTGCCTTCCGAAGACGCTGTCGGTCGCTTGTACCACCGCTTTGGTTGCCTATACATTGATTCTTCCGGCTTTTGCAAAGAGCACCGAAGTTGCGCTCAATCAGGGTGAGACAAACGAGACGGTCATCATCAGGTGGATAGACGCGGCGCATTTGCCGCGAAGCAATGTAGGCTCCTACATCTTCCGTATCATCGGCTGGACCTTAATTAAGGCCCTGCGGATGCTGGTAAACGGTGTACAGAGTGTTGTTACTAAAATCACCGGCAATATGGGGAACCTCTTTGGCAGCGCAAACGATCCATCCACCTGGGGAAAAGGCGTCTTCTCCGGCACCTATCAGACCATTATCCTTGTTTTTCTCGGCCTGCTTGCAGTGGTAATTGGCTACATCGGCATCACCTATATGCTGAAGCCGCAGAAGATTGGTACGCTTGCGCGGAACATCGCGATTGGCATTGTCCTGGCCGTGAGTCTGCCGTTTTTTGTAGGCGGCGGTTTCCACCTGACGAATCAGTTTATTTCTGCGATTCCCGGCAGCAGAACCCCAATTGGAGATCAGCTGCTCATGACAAATGTCTATGATGTTCTAAATCTAGACAACGCGGATACGCTCAACCAGATCGCGGCTGATCCCGCTACATTTTCTTCTTTAGGGAAGCTGGGCCAACTGAAAGCTGCGGGAGAACTGGCACCCATTAACAGGACAAAAAGCGCTACAGAAAAAGAGAACTTTTTTAATCAGGTTGACATTACAGAGACGGTCGGCCTGGCCGGATGGTGGGGGAATGACGCCACTACAGAAGACGGCTTTTGGAACAACCGTGTGGTGAGGGACAAAAACGGTAACGAGTCCCTCCAGGCGTTGAGTGATGGCCGCATCGGAAACGACGGCAAGTCCGGAAATATCCTCGGCAACCAGTATTACCGCTACGATGTTGACTGGGCGATACTGTTTGTCTCGCTCATTGCCATGTCCTTTGCCCTTGTGCTCTGCGGTATTAAGCTAGTGCGCCTGATCTTTGAACTCTCTGTAAAGCAGCTTCTGGGCCAGATTCTGGCCTTCCTGGATATTCACACAATGCAGCGCCTGAAAAAGTGTCTGTACAGCATTTTAGGAACGCTTGCATCCATCTTCGGCATTTCCCTGATGCTGCAACTTTACGTTGCGGCACAGAGCCAGATAGCCACCTGGTCAGGGACGGGCAGCGCCTTTGGGAATGTATTTGCGAATATTATTATTCAGATTGCCCTCGCCTGGATGGTGATCGACGGCCCGGACATTTTTGAGCGTATCTTTGGAATTGACATCGGCGTAAAAAGCGCTTTGGGGACCATGTATGGGCTGCAATCTGCCGGGCGCGCGGTGGGCGCGGTCGGAAAATCAATTTTCGGCGCCCGGACTCCAGACGGCAGCGGACGTGTTGGCGGCCTGTTCGGCCAGCATGGTGTTTCGGATAAGGTCTCCGGCGCAGTGAGCACAGCCGCCGGAGCAGCCGGTGCCGCTGGCGGATTTGCGGCGGGAGCGGTTGCCGGGAGCCGCGCGGGTATTCCACACAATGGCAATGGAGGCGGAGACGCTCCTGCCGCTCAGAGTGCCGCCACCGCCACAGATTCCAATCAGAGTGCCAACAGCGCTGAAAAAAAGGCACGTAAAGATTTTCAGTCAGCGACCGCACACAGAGAATCCCCGCAAACCGGCTTTGCGGTTGCCGGGAGCCGCGCGGGTATTCCACACAATGGCAATGGAGGCGTCGCGGCAGGCAATGGAGGCGGAGACGCTCCTGCAACCGGCTTTGCCGACGCCCAAAAGAACGTGCATCAGGCGAAGAATGGCGGCGCTGTTCCAGACAATGCAGAGGACGGCCCGGCCACCGTGGAAAGCGCGGATGAGAAACCGGATCGGTTTGCGACAGACGACTTTGCCGCGGCGGAATATGAGAGGCAACAAATGCGGGGCTATGGAGAGACAACCGGTGAATACCTGCACAGCCGGGCCGCCAACGCACAAAAAGCGTTTCTCAACAGCCGCTTTGCGAAACCTGCCAGGATGACAAAGCGCGCCTATAACCTCGCTAAAAATTCCGCCATCAATCACCGAGTTGATAAATCCTAGGAGGTATTTCCATGCACAGAAAAGCCTACATACCCAAAAATCTTTCGGAGGAAATCAAGCTCTTTACGTTTGCCCGCTCCTCCTTTTACTTTAAAGATCTGCTGACAGTTGCCGTCTTTGCCGGTATGTTTTTCCTCTGTTCCAGCAGTGTAAATTCGTGGTTTATCGTGCCCTATGTGATTTTTGCCTGCGTTATCTCTGTCTATCTGGTGCTTCCGGCCACTGCGACAAACCCCGGCAAGCGCAATTGGGAAGCAATTGCCCTGATGCTTGCCAAGGACCGCCGGACTGTGTTTTCTCTCAATCCGCAGCGCACGACAGGCTATGATATTTTAAAAACGCTACCCGCAGAAAAGGAGAAGAGCAATGAATCAAGATGACTTTTCCACCGCCATTTTATCCGATCCGGCAGCCAAAAAAGCATTGGAGAAAATGGTGCTGAAACAAAAAAGGAAGGCCGCGCGCCGGCGGAAGGTCTCCTCCCATAAGAAAGAATCCGTTTTTTCTGTTAACTCAAATACAGACAGCACGACAGAGGAGCGCGTGATCGTGTCCGCGGATATTCCGGCGGACGTCAGCCCCAGAAAGGCGGCCAGCCTCAAAAGAAAGGCTGCAAAGCTCGCGCACCAGCAGGAACGCAAGGAGAGTCGCCTGGTGCAAAAGACATACTTTGACGAAACGGAGATTCGCTCAGTTGTCCGCAACCAGTCAAAGCCCGGCTTCGGACATTTCCTTCTGTCCGACGGTTCTCGCATGGAGGTTATCGCACCGCGCGGCAGTTGTCTTTATAATTGCGGCGAGTCGGAGATTGGAATGACTGAAAATCAGTTTATGCAGTGCCTGCGTGACTGCGATGTTCAGGACATTAAAATTGTCGGCATCAATACGCCGATGAATACAAAGTTCTACCAGGACGAATTGCAGTACTATCTGCAAAATACAGACAATACGGAATACAAAGCCCTGCTGCAGGAATGTATCGACCAGCTTACCATGCTGGACGAAGCCCACTATGACCGGAAAATTTATATTGAGATATACGCAAGAAGCGTTGAGTCCCTGCAAAAGGCAAAGGCCATTTTCCATGCGCGCCCGGTGTCGGCATATGATCTGATGATTGACCAGCAGACCAGCATTCTGCACAAGCTCAACAACCCGTAAAGGAGGAAATTGTGATGAAAAATCCAAAAGAAAAGAAAAAGGCTCTGGCACCGCCGCGAAAGATCCTCTACCTTGAAAACGACCCTGCCTTTGCCAAAAAGGCTGGCTATAACCCGTACCTGATGACCAAAATTCAGCCGGAGGGAAACCTTGATTTTTCAGATGTCAAATTTATAAGGATCGGCTCCAGCTATACCGCTTGTCTGCAAATTACAGAAATGCCGCAGGAGCCACTCGACTTTTGGGGACAGTTTTTAGTCAATATCGACGAGGCAAACGTCACAATTGACTTGGGAAATCCCGACCAGAAGGACGCGAAGGAGAAGCTGGACCGCTCCATTATGGAGTTGGAAAGTCGCCCGTCAAAGTCGTCCGAGCAGGATATTGACACTGTAAACCGGCACGAACTGCTGCTCAGCATTCAAAACGATGTGGTGCGCGACCATGAAAAATTTAAAGAGATGGTGATTCGGTATTTCATTTCCGGGCAGAGCAAAGAGGTAGTCGATAAGAAAATCGAGCATGTCAAAGCGCGCCTCGCGGAACAAAAATTCTGCGCGCAGGTTTTCCTCAATGAACAGGAATACGAAATGCGCTCTATCACGCAGCCGCTTTCCCATCAGATTAAAAACATTAATCACCGGCGCGGTATTTTCATTCCCTCCTACGCGCTGGGCCTTTCCTGGCCGCTGAATAATTCGCGGCTGGATGACCCGCACGGAAACTTAATCGGTGTAACCAGTTCCGGGCAGTACGTCCATTACGACATGTTTTATAAGAGCGCGTCCCGCAAATCATATGACGGCGTGGTCGTTGGGAATAAGGGCAGCGGCAAGTCTACACTTTTAAAGCTGCTGATTAAGTACGCCGCGATTAAGGACAACTACATCCGCATCCTCGACTGCACGGGCGAATATTCCTTCTTTACGAAAGTGCTGGGCGGAACCGTGGTATCTATGGACGGCTCAAGCGGCAGGCTCAACCTGCTTGAGATTTTTCCCGGTGGGGAAAAGAATGCGGACACATTTGCGCAGCATCTTTCAAAATTAAACACGTTCTTAAAATTTGTCGCGCCGGACTCTACAGACAACGATCGTAACGAATTTGAAGAGTATGCCAGAGAGCTTTATAAAGAGACCGGCATCTATGATCCGCAGGAAAAGGACGCCGAAACAAAACAAATTACCGGCCTTCCTCCCGAAAAATATCCACAGCTCAGCGACCTTTTAAAATTGATTCAGCGCGACTTATATATTGACATGGACACGCATACGATCAACAAAAACCTCTCCGAGTCGAAGCGCAACCGGCTGGAGGGTCTGGAGCTGACGGTGCGAAATCTGGTACAGTCTTACCCGAATCTGTTTGACGGAAAGACCACTTTACCGAATCTTACAGATCAGAAAGTCGTCGTCTATAACGTTCAGAACATTTCAAAAATGAAGGATGAAATCTTTCAGGCGCAGCTTTTCAACATTCTGAACCTGATGCTTTCCGATATGGTTCGTATCGGCGGAAAGAGTAAAAGGCAGTACGAGGCGGGCAAAGAAACGTGGGAAGTGCCCCATCTCCTTCTGGTTGTAGACGAGGCACACCGCTTCATCAACACAAACAATTTGCTGGTGCTGGATTACATGACGCGCATTCTGCGTGAGGGACGCAAATATTTTACGTCCCTGTTTTTTGCGAGTCAGAGTATCCGCGATTTCGCGCCGGAGGCCAAAGAAGGAGCCGGAGTTGACAAGCTGAAGGGACTCTTTGAGCAGGTGCAATACAAATTTATCATGCAGCAGGATAGCAACTCTGTCAGTCTGCTAAAGAGTGTGTTTGGCGACAGCATTACCACCGGACAGCTCGAAATGATTCCGCAGTTCCAGACCGGCGAGGCGGTTTTCCTCACTGGCGAAGATAATCTGCACATGTCCGTCCTTGCCGGGAAAGAGGACATTGAACGCTTTCAAGGTGGTGCTTGAGATGGCCGCGAAAGAGTATCTTGAAAAAATCAGAAACGGCGCGGCAGTCCGGCAGGTTCGCATGTACCGCGTTGTAGTTTTCGTGATTGTAATCGCAATGACCGTTTTCTGCACCTCAAAGCTCTGGATGCCAGACACTTCCGCGCCAGTCAATTCTGAAATTGGAACAAAGATAAGCACCTCAAATGCTGTATCTTTAACTTTAAAAAGCTGGATATATAATCCTGATACCAATTACATGGAAGCATCTTTCACAATTGACACAGACAATTATACGTCCCGCCAGGGATTACAATTCAACACCAAGCTCTACAGCGACAACAGTCAGACTATGCCGCTCAACTGCACGGTAGCTTACAATGATACCGATTCCCTGATCTTTCAAATTCGGGATCTGCCGCCTGGTTGGAAAATTCTCTCCCTACGGGTTGGAGACAGCACACAGAATCTTTCCAACGCAAATATCGGAACTGCTATTGTGGATAGCAGCGACTCAATCGACATATCTTCAGACAAAACTATTTCATCCAATACAAACCAAACTCCAGCTTGGTTTAACTGCGATGCCCGAAAAGTAACTATCAACAGCGCACTGAAACCTAAAGATAAAATGACCTACGCTATGGATTCCATCTCTCTTAATATTGCGGACGAACAAAAGATAATCAGTCTGCTCAATGCAAAAACGCAGCAGTATAAATCCACAAAGAACGCCCTGGAAAGTGACATTGCGTCCATCAAAAAAGAAGAATTCTACCAGACCGATTCAGAAATACAGGAGTCCCGAAACAACATTCAGGACAAAGAAAGCCAGATTAAAAATCTGGATACGAACTGTACCGACTCTGAAAAACAGATTGCCTTGTGCCAGGAAAAGATTTCAAAATTACAGCTAAAGCTGAGTGATTTAAAGCATGGCATTACGCGCAGCTATGTGGATTCTGACGCAGATTTCCAGTCGTCGTCCGCCGTTTCCGCCGCGCCGAGCAGCAGCTCTTCTCACCCGACAAGCAGCAAAGCAGTTTCCTCCACAATGAGTAAACCGGCTTCGTCTAAACCCGCCAGTAAACCGGCAACACCGAAAAAATGAAGCTTTAAAGCAATTAATACATAGCACCAATCCGGCGCCTTTGGGGCATCAGGATAGCACCCGTGGGGCATCAGGATAGCACCTGGCTAGTGTAAACTGATAGCATCGAAAAGCCCGGCACTGCCGGGCATATCACGATAGTGATATCATTTTTCCCTTATCCTGTTTTTCTTTTCGGGATTCTTCCTCATTCCCTGTAAAAAGCGCAGCGCCAAGCATCCCGAAAAGAAAATCTCTCAGCCGCGCAGCGGCGCCCCTAAATGATAAAAAAGGAGCATTAAAATGGAACTCATCATACGCGACGTCAAAACCGAAACACTTTTAACATTGGATCAGCAGGCAAAGGCTGCGGGTATCAGCCGCAACCGATACCTGAACCGCCTGCTCAACGCTACTGCGCAAAACCGCGCGGCGGATACCTATAACCGGGAGATTCTCGACCCGTTTTTGCGGGAAGTTATCATCCCAGTCATCAATCAAAACACCGCCGCGCTCAATAATTTTTCAAAGTGGTATCAGGACATGAAAGATACCTTGGCAGAAGGAGAAGATGAACCATGAGCAAAAACAGAAGGTATATTTATCTCACTGATGATGAATATGAATTTCTACAGGGATTCAAAAGTGAAAAGGGAGTGCCTTATCTTTCGGATGCGGTGAGCGCACTGGTCGCAGATTACAGAGTTCTTCAGGAAAAGCAAAAGGAGACAGAGCAGCTCTTAAAAATCTGCCGCGCTAGCGCGCGGGACGCACACCTGTGCCTGCTAATGTTGAGCAGCGGTTCCCGCAGCTGGGAACACCAGCTCTTTATACCGGAAGATTCTAAAGTACTTGCGGAGGCCAAAAAGTTCTATGAAAGCGAACTACAGGCGGCCCGCACAAAGAAGAGCAACGCGGATTCTTAAAAGAAAAAAAGCGAAGAGCTTTTCAGCCAGGGGTGGCTGAAGCGCCCCTCAATTAAGGAGAAAAATCATGGAGACTATACAGACGCGGGGACATCCGGATGTGTTCCTGCGAACAAAATTTGTAAACCCGGCAAGTAAAAAGTTCCGCGCCTACTTAGAGTATATGGATCGGGATGAGGCGATTCGCAACGCGCACTTTTCCGAATACTCCGCCTATATCGGAACCTACATGGACAATCCTCGGAAGCGTCAGTTAAACACAGACTCTGAAAAATGCAGTGCACTTTTTGACGGCAAGTCCGATACCTTTTCGTCTGAAGAAAAAGAAAAGGCGAAACGACTTTTTCAAAAAGCACAGGCAAACAAAAGCCCAATGTGGCAAACTGTTATCAGTTTTAAAAACAGTTTTCTTGCGGAGCAGGGAATCTATGAGCCTGTGTCCGGCTGGGTGGATGACAACCGCCTGCGGGCCGTCACCCGCCAAAGCATGGAAGCAATGCTGCAAAATGAAAAGATGGTCGGTTCCGCTGTATGGACGGCGTCGGTTCATTACAACACCGACAATATCCATATTCATATCGCCGTTGTCGAACCAAAGCCCACGCGTGAAAAAATTCTGTTCCATGGAAAGCAGCAGTATAGAGCATCCCTTCACCAAGGTACAATCCGGAAAATGAAGTCGCGGGTTGCGAACAGCATTTTAAATCAATCGGAAGAAATGAAAAAGCTGCACGAACTTTCCAGAGATAGAATCATACACGGACATTCCAAGAACATTTTTGAAGAAGACGACATTTTAAAAAAACTTTTTCTGAATCTGTATCATACGATGCCGAAGAACCGGCGGCTCTGGAAGTACAACATGAACGGATTAAAATATCAGCGGCCCATGATTGACGATTTGTCAAAAGCATATATCAAACGCTACTATAAAGCAGATTTTGAAAAGTATTCTTCTGAACTAGATAAGCAGGAAAAGGTTTACCGATCGGTTTATGGAAACGGAAAAAGCAGTTACAAGGATAATAAAATAAAGGATTTGTACAAACGACTCGGCAATACCATACTGAAAGAAATGCTGTCGTTCGATAAAAAGCGGCGTTACATCCAGTCTCACAAAAAAGGGAACTGGCTGCGGCGCCGCTTTTCTGCGGGTGCGTCTATTGAGCGTTCCCTTAACAGCTCCATGGCGCTGATGCAAAAGGCAATGCGCGCGGACTGTACCAATTATAAGGCACAGGCTGCGTACAATGAACTGATTGACAGCATCGAAGCCCCTTCAGATGGAGAAAGAAGGTAAAGCAATTTGATAAAAAGGAAGCTCATAAAATGGGCCGCGCTGGCAGCCGCCGCCCTTTTGTTTTTTGCACTGATTATCAGCAGTATCATTGCCGGTGCCCTTTCCTCCGACGGCAGCGGTACTTCGAGCGGCGGTACGGTCACGGCGGTGAATCTGGATTACGACACCGCGCACTGGTTTCCCATTCTGCAAAAGCACGCGCAGGCATGGACTGCTGGAATGACAAGCCCGGCTGGCAATTACACCAAATGCAAATATAATCTTTCGGATTATATTGAGTGGATGAAAGCCGACATGGCGGTTGAGGGAGTGCCCTCTCCGAGCAATGCGTTTACCTATACCGAGGGTGGCTGGGGCGCTGGCCGCGAGAGTACGGAAGATGGCCTGATGGACGCCTTTTGCGAACAGTTTGAATATATTCTGGACTTGGCTAAGGTGGCCGGGCCGACCGACGTGACAAATATGCAAAACGGAATGATGACCATGAACTACGGCGGCGCGTATATCCTGGGCGGCAGCTTCGCGCATGGAAAGTGGCCCGGCACCCGCTCTGCGTGGACAAAGCAGTCAGAAGATTCCTACGCCTCGTTGTCGCAGAGCGGGTGCCGTTGGTATGTCATTACTCATCCCAGTACTATCAAGCTCTCTTGGCAGGAATACTACGTCACACGCATTATGCACTACATACAGGTGGGTGCTGAGGCCACGGGCGGCCAGACGATTACAGTAATACCAAACTATGAGCAGTGGAAGGAACCCTGGTGCAATATCCGCATTGGGAATGACACCATGCACCGGAGCGGCTGCCTGGTGTGCAGCATCGCGGACGCCCTGTCCTACAAATATCACAGCAGCGCCTACAATCCGAAATACGTTGCCGAGCACAGTGAATTTACTTCCGGCGGCGCGGAAATCGGATGGATGGAACAATTCGGTTTTCACGAACTCAACGGCATGTCCGGCGCTTACAATGCTTTGAAAGCAGGGAAAGCAGTTATCTGCTTTCAAAGCTATGAGTGCGACAAAATGTCGCACTGACATGCTAGAGCAAAAGTGGTTTCTACAGCCTTTAGTTGCTATAGAAACCACTTTTTTATTGAAATTTTACTAGCATCAATCATTTATCAATTCTACCATCCAGTTCACCCAGCTCCTTATGGTAGAAGCGCGGCGTCCAAACGTTGAATCTTTGCCAATGTGATACAAATTGCATTGCTTCATAATCCGCACAATTTCATCTTTTGAAGGCATTACACCATTTTCAAAATATTTTTCCAGCGTAAGGTGAAAGACCTGATGTGACAAAATTTGTTTGCAATAAGCCAGTTGGCGCTGCTTAAAGCTACACTGTAAAATTTGTTTTCCTAACTTTGTCAGAGAATAAGACGGCATTCTTTTCTCTTCATTCTTATGTATCAGCCCAAGATAACGCCCCGCATCGGTGTAATAATTTGTTTGCCTGACATCAAAAGCATATTTTTCCGTAACCTTGTTTCTGTCATATTCCCGCTCGCTCAACAACTCACATAGGTTAATGACTCTGGAAAAAGTATCAGCTTGGGGAAACGAAACAGCCGGTTCTGCTCCTGCTTCTGTGGTATACAACACAGATTGAATATCCGCAACGGTAATGGTAGTATCCTCTACTGAGTAATTTTTTTGCTTTAGAAGAACTAATGAGCTGTAATTGTTGGGATCTTGAAAACAATATTCATATAGGTGATATACGCCATTGGAATATACCAGAAAGATTGGGCGCACCGGCTTGGTAACACGGCTGCTCCACACACGATATGGATAATACAGTTGCCGAACTAAAAAGTCTTCCGACACATCCCGCTTTGCTTCAAAAATTGCTAAGCTTCCAATTCCTTCATAGGCTGCATCAATTTCGATTTGTGAATTATGTACTGTAACATGGTTCAGCGTGCCATACATTGAATTTGCAATATCAAATGTAAAATCTCCTGATCCCATTCTGCCAGATACAGTAGGAACAAACTCATCTTCCTCTAAAAAGTCTCTTAAAATTCCCGCAGCGACGGCGCAGTTTAATGCCATTGCTTCACTGGAAATATTACCGTAATCTAAGCTTTGTATATACGTTGGTAAAGAAGCGCGCACAATTTCAGTAGTCTCCGGCTCAAAATGATGGTAGGCATCAAAATGGGAAATAAGATAGTCTCCGCGCGTAATCGGCAAGATAGCAAGCTTATGTGCTGAAAATATTTCGGGTAAATTGATAATATGATCAAACTTTGCCATCAATCTCGGTTCCCGAAATGGCTTAATCTGTGTTGCAGAAATCTGGAAACAGCCCAGTGCCTCAATCTGTTTTAGAATATCATATTTTGCAAAAATTTTTTCCCATGCAAGTTCATTAAGCCCTTTTTCACACTGCTTCTTACTCATAATTTCTCACCACAACTTCGTCCACATCGCCCCGCTTGGCTGCAACCGAGTTAATAGCTCTCTTAGCCTGCACCACGGTGCAGTTGTACTCTCTGTACTGTTCTAAAATGAACTCTGTTGCAGAGTTGGAAAGCATAAAGTGAATGCCTCGCGCTGTTAAATCATCACAGCATTCTCGTAGCCGGATCTGATCTTGTTTAGAGAATCCTCCTTTGGCGTAGCCTGTAAAACTAGAAGTTACAGACACGGGATCGTATGGCGGATCTAAATAAACAAACGTCCCTCTGCGAAGTGATTGCAGTACCGGTTCATAATCAGTGGCAGAAAAATGTATTTTTGCCGTATTAAAATATGCGCTAACCGCACGTAGCACTGGGGCGTTTATAATATTGGGATTTTGATACCTGCCAAATGGAGTGTTAAATTCCCCTGCGTTATTTACCCGGTACAGTCCATTAAAACAAGTTTTGTTAAGATATAAAATTCTGGCAGCTTTTTCGGCAGAGGACAAAGAATCATATTTTTCTTTGTTTCTGTCCCAATCGCGAACAGTATAAAATTCCTCCGCTTCATTTTTAAACGTAGAAAGGATCTCAATAAGTCCTTCCACATTATTCCTAATTTCCTTGTATACATCGATCAAATCCTGATTCACATCATTGACATAGGCAATCTTGGGCTGGAGATGGAACAGTAGCGCTCCGCCTCCTACAAATGGCTCACAGTATGAAGTAATGTGTTTTGGCAACATCAGCTGAAATGTACTCAGCAGTTGCCTTTTTCCGCCAACCCATTTTAAAACGGGGGCAACTAGCTTATTTTTCGGCATTTGTGTACCCCCTCTAATTTTCAGTTAAGTTAAACATTAGTTTATCACAAAGCCTGTCAATGCACAATATGGTATCAACACGATACCATCAGTAAGTGCGACAAAATGTCGCACTTCAACTTCAATGTTAGAGTCAGCCTTTACCAGCTGCTCAATGTAGTCCTGCAAAGAATTGCAAAATGTGGGTACTCATTTTCTAATAAGTATGGAACCAGAGAAGAGAACAATAAAAAAGCCGCCCTTAGAGGCGGCAGGAAAATTTTTACTTGATTATTACACCAACTTGTGGTATAATAAAGAAGTAAAAATGAATTTACACTCACAGGCGTGGGACGTTTGGCGACGCCCCGCGACCTTGCGCCATAAAGGTTTACAAAGAACCATTATGACTTGTGAAATGCAGTTTACGCATCATTATAGCGTTAACTTCATACATTTGTCAAGCGGTTCACACCTTTTCGCCGGGGTTGTGAGCCGCTTCGTTTTTACTTTGCACAAACGCACCTTGAAAACTCAAAAGTCCTGCATATCTTATATTCTGTCCGGCGCGCAAACGTCACCGTGTTCCGTGAGAGCACGACAGAGAAAGCGCAAAGCCTGCGGGCGGCCATGACCTGCTTTTGCAGTGAGCCATAAGCCCCGCAACTGACATTGACCGTCAGCAGCCAAGACCCCGGAAGGACAGATACTTACGCATTGAACGCATCACCGCATTGTGCGTGCCTTATGAAAAGGCTGCCCGGCGTGTACACACACCGGCAATGGACAAGCGCCCGTCACGCTCGTATGCAAGGACTTGTGTCTATGATAATCTTTGCAGTGCCTTAAACGCTGCAAGTCGTTATCATAAACGGATATGTTTAACACTACATGTTGTTGAACATATCCGTTTATGATAACAAGGCCAGACATTTTCTGCCTCGCCTTCTTATCACATTTTGGTGGAGGAGAATGGATTTGAACCATTGAAGCCGAAGCAGCAGATTTACAGTCTGTCCCCTTTGACCACTCGGGAACTCCTCCATATAGCAGCTGTACGCTGCATTTTGCCGATCAGACTGGAGCTGGCAATAGGACTCGAACCTACGACCTGCTGATTACAAATCAGCTGCTCTACCAACTGAGCTACGCCAGCGTGTCTCTGACCGACAAGTATATATTATATAGACTGTTCGCTGTTTTGTCAAGTGCTTTTGCACGGATTTGAAAAAATATTTTTATTTTAGCAAATTTTTTAAAGCATTGCGCAGTCCAAAGAGCTGCCGCTTATAGAGCGCAGATCAAACGGTGTTGTCTGGTAGACAAAGTAATTGAGCCAGTTGGTGTACAGCAGCTGTCCCGTTGCGCGCCATTTATTGACCGGTTCACGGGAAATGTCATTGCCCGGATAGTAATGCTTCGGCATGGCAATCGGCTCTCCCTTTTCCAAGTCACGCCGGTACTCCGTGCCAAGGGTCTCGGTATCGTACTCAGAGTGGCCCATTACAAAGTACTGGCGGCCCTCCTGGTCGCTTACGATATGCACGCCCACCTCTGGTGACATAGACATAATGCGCAGCTGCGGTACTTTTTCAATATCTTCTACGCGCACCTCGGTCTGGCGGGAATGCGGCACCCAGTAGACATCATCAAAGCCGCGGAAAAGGCGTGACTTTTTGGTCAGTGCATAGTGCGGAAATACGCCGAACACCTTTCTGGGCAAGATATATTTTGGAATTCCATAATGGTAATACAGCCCTGCCTGCGCGGCCCAGCAGATATGAAACGTGGAGTGCACATGGGTCTTGGTCCACTCGAAAATACGGCAAAGCTCCGGCCAATAGTCCACGTCCTCATAATCCATCAGCTCCACCGGCGCACCGGTGATGATACAGCCGTCGTAAACGCGGTTTTTAATTTCATCAAACGTTTCATAAAAACGCAGAAGGTGGTCTTCCGGCGTATTTTTGGACTTATGGCTGACGGTCTGTACCAAATCCACTTCGATTTGCAGCGGCGTATTGGCAAGGCAGCGCAGAATCTGCGTTTCCGTTGTAATTTTAGTAGGCATTAAGTTGACCAGAGCAATGCGCAGCGGACGTATATCCTGGTGCAGCGCACGGCGCTCAGTCATGACAAAGATATGTTCTTTTCCCAGCACAGAACGTGCCGGCAGAGAATTCGGTATTTTAACGGGCAAAAGCAGCGCCTCCCAGTCAATCCGTAGTTTGTGCTTTCATTTAGCGCAGCTCCAGCAGCTTGTTTTTTAGGTCACTTTCCAGCTTGCCCAGTTCCTGCTCGGCCTGCGCGCGCTTTTCACGGCCATCCTGCTGTATCTGCATCACTTCATCAAGCGTGGAAATCAGCGTTTCATTGGTATGCTGCAGTGTTTCCATATCGACAATGCCGCGCTCTGATTCTTTCTGTGTTTCTACAGTCGCCATCTTTAGTGTATCGGCATTTTTACGCAGCAGTTCATTTGTCATATCCGTTACCTCACGCTGCGCCTTTGCCGCCTGTGTGGAATGCTCCACCCCCAGCGCCAAGACCATCTGACTTTTCCAAAGCGGAATGGTATTGACCAGCGTTGACTGGATTTTTTCACTCATCAGCAGATCATTGTTCTGCACTAAGCGCAACTGTGGGGCCATCTGAATTGCGACCATACGGGTCAGTTCCAGGTCGTGCAGCTTTTTCTCAAAGCGTGTGCACATATTGGAAAGGTCATTTGCCGCCTGTGCGTCCTCTGGCAGGCCGGAAGCCCGTGCTTTTGCCTGCAGCTGCGGCATGTCCTGTGTACGAACCTGCTCTACTTTCTTTTTACCCGCAATCAGGTACATAGAAAGCTCTTTAAAGTAGCTTTTATTCACTTCGTACATTTTATCCAGTACAGAAACATCTTTCATCAGTTTGACCTGATGTGTTTCCAGAGCATCACAAATCTGGTCGACATTGGCCTCTGCTTTGGCATAGCGGGTCTTTAAAGCCGCCAGCTTGCTGCTGCCGCGCTTAAAGCGCGCGAAAAAGCCCTTGTCATTTTCGCTGGCGTTAAAGCCTTTCAGTTCATTTACCACGCCGGCGAGCATTTGTCCCACTTCACCCAGGTCTTTGGTTCGCACATTTTCCAGTGCGCTCTCGGAAAAGGTCGCCATCTTTTTCTGTGCACCTGAGCCGTACTGCAAAACCTGGCTGCTGTTGGTCAAATCAATCTTTGTGGAAAAGTCGTCTACCATTTTCTGCTCTTCCGGTGTCAGCTGAGGTTCCTGCACCTGCTGTGCAGTGACATCTGCCTGCGGCGTCTGCTGCAGGGTCGGCGCTGCGGACTGCTCCGGTGCTGGGTCAAGGGTGAGTTCCGGGGTGGGCATTTCATTTTGCTCCATGACAAACCTCCTGGGGGTTCACATTTCTAATAAGATTTTTAATCAACACAATAAATCAAGTACTTCACAGCGTCAGCTTTTCCACCGGCTTCTCTTCTCTTTTTTCTTTTGTGGAAAAGTCGCTGCCCGTCAGGCCCTCTTGATGCAGCATGGTTTCCAATGTAGAAATATCAGCAGAAATATCCAGTGCATCATTGGCAAACAGGCTGTCAAGCAGGTTTGCAAAAGCATCATTAACAGTATCCAGAGAATCCTCAATTTCCGCTTTGGCTTTTGTAATATTTTGGCCCTGTGCCGGCTGGTTGTCAAACTCCTGATAAGCTTTGACCAGTTTTAGGGTAGTAGGCAAATAGTAGCGCATAAAGCGCTTGATTTCCGGCAGCTTTTCCGGATGCAGCTGCACACAGGCAAAAATACGGCTTGTGACATCTTCGAGCTTAGACAGCTTTTCTGAAATCTCTTTGCCCGGAATTGCCTCATTTGCCTTTCGAATCTCATCAAGGTACTGGCTGCCCTCGCGGCGCACTTCTTCCAACTGCGCCTGGCGCGGGTCGGCCTCTGCCTTTTCTTTTTTCTCGCGTGCAGCTGCCTCTCTGGCGTCATAAGATTTTTCTGCTTCCAGATATGCCTCATAGGTCTCGTCATCTACCATAAAGCAGGTCTGGGCGCGGTCTAAGTGTCCCTGCGAATAGACGCCGGTAGAAATCATTTTCTTCAGATCTTTCAGTGTACGCTCTCTGGTTTGGCCAGCCGTATCTGCAAGCTGGTCCACCATGCTGAAAGCGGCCCCATCCAGTGCATCCTGATAGCGTTGAAAGCGGCGCGCCCGGCGGCGCAGATGCGCACCGTACCATGTCAACACGGCTGCAGCAGCGGTAATGGAACAGAGAACCGCCATACCACCGTACCAATAAGAAGAAATTGCTGTAGACGATGCCGTGACTGCAACAGAAGCAATGTCGGTTATCAGCAGCGGCACGCCGATGACAAGGCCCAGCGCAAAGCAGATCGTTCCGGAAATATTTCCGGGCATTCTGTGCCGCGACGTGTGCTGCGAAGGATACGGTGCTGGCTGCGGCCGGATAGGCTGCGGCGGGGTCTGCCAACCTGCAGGCGGGGTTTTCTGGCTTTGTGCCTGCTGTCCCTGCGGCGGGGTCTGATCTTCCTGCCAGCTTTCCTGCTGATTATCAGACGGCGCATAAGGGTGCGGCGGGCGGTGGCCAGCGCTGCCGGGGCCGCCAAAGACCTCATTGATATCATCGGTAAAGCCCCGTACGCTGTCCTCTACTGTATGTTCTATATTATTAAGGTTTGCCGCACGCATTGCTTCCCGCACTGCGCGGCTGATTTCTTTTCCTATTTTAGAATAATCCGTATTCCCCATTTGATATGCCCTCCGGAGGATTCAGCTAATAGCGACTGCCATTATTTCTACTTATTATAGCGCATGGAATACAAAATGGCAACTTTGAAGTTTGCCCCACCACTGCCCGAATCTTCTGCTTTTCTCCTGGAAAGGCTTCACACAGTTTTCACTTAAGGTTTACCAAATCTTCGAGTTACCTTAAAATTCCGTACATAAACCTTGGGTATACTTTAATCATTCCAAACGAACAAGAACACAAGTTACCGAACCTCATATAAAACACTGTGCCGACCGTCGGCAGGACGGAACACCGAACCGGCAAGCGCACAGACCAATTACAAGCTCCCGCAAGGGATTTTCATAAAACTCTTTTTCATAATTTTCTCCTCTCTCTCAAGCCGCGTCTCCCACGCGGCAACGCTTACAAGCTCCCGCAAGGGATTTTCATAAAACTCTTTTTCATAATTTTCTCCTCTCTCTCAAGCCGCGTCTCCCACGCGGCAACGCTTACAAGCTCCCGCAAGGGATTTTTATAAAACACTTTTTCATAATTTTTCTCCTCTCTCTCAAGCCGCGTCTCCCACGCGGCAACGCTTACAAGCTCCCGCAAGGGATTTTTATAAAACACTTTTTCATAATTTTTCTCCTCTCTCTCAAGCCGCGTCTCCCACGCGGCAACGCTTACAAGCTCCCGCAAGGGATTTTTATAAAACACTTTTTCATAATTTTTCTCCTCTCTCTCAAGCCGCGTCTCCCACGCGGCAATGCTTACAAGCTCCCGCAAGGGATTTTTATTACACTTTCACAATCTTTCTTCCTATTTTCTATAAAGCTATTTTCTATAAAGAAACGGCCGTCGGATTCCAAAAACCGTCAGCCGCTTTTTGTATAGAGATTTCATAAAATGCGTGCATTTTTGACAATATTATTGTATAATCAATCTTGTCAGGGATTTGGAAATAGGAAAGGGGTTTTTTTGATGTCACATCGCATCATTTCGATCAGCCGGCAGTTTGGCAGCGGCGGCCACGAAATCAGCGAAAAACTTGCGCAGAAACTGGGTCTGCCTTTTTATGACAAAGAGCTGATTACCCGCGCCGCCCGTGAAAGCGGCCTAAGTGTGGATACACTGAAAGCATCTGACGAGCGCTACGACTCTGCCACACCACAGGATGAGCGCAAAACCTATTTTGGCCTTTCCAACAGCGACACTTTGTTTGTTGCGCAGGCAAAAATCATTCGCAAAATTGCTTACCAAGAGGACTGTATCATCATAGGCCGCTGTTCTGATGTCATTTTGCTGGATGAAGACGTCGACCTGCTGCGGGTCTTTATCCATGCACCACTGCAGGACCGCATTCAGCGCATTCGCCGCATTCACAGCTGCTCTGTACAGGACGCTCAGCTGATGATCCGCAAAAGCGACCAGGAACGCCGTAAATACTACAGCTGCTATACCGAAAAAGCCTGGGGTGCACAGGAAAACTATGATGTTTCCCTTAGCAGCGCTTATTGGGGCATTGACCGCTGTGTAAACCTGCTGGCAGATACTGCCGCCCTTCTGTAAAAGGATTCTGCCCTTTTACAAACGCCTGATTGGTCTGACAAATAAAAAATAAAAGGGCCATACCCGAAAGGATTCACAGGGTATGGCCCTTTTTGTTTATGCTTGATTCCTTGAATTATAAATTATAAATTGAAAGCGATCAATGCAGCGCCCAGTGCCCCGCAGAGCTGATGCTCCGGCAGCACCACAAGCGGCGCGTCCAGTTTTTCTTCCAGTGCTTTCACGACACCGCGGTTTGACGCCACACCGCCAGTCATCATAAAGCGCTGCTGCGGATTGACACGGGCTGCCAACGTCGCGGCCTTAGCGGCAACTGCCTCATTCAGGCCATGCACAATATCGGCCGTCTGCTTATTTTTCGCCACCAAAGAAACCACTTCGCTCTCGGCAAAGACCGTACACATGCTACTGATAACGATATCCTCTTTCCAGTGCAGACCACATTCGCTCATTTCTTCCATAGAAAGCTGCAGCGCATGCGCCATCATCTCAAGGAAGCGCCCAGTGCCTGCGGCGCATTTATCATTCATTACAAAGCTTTCCACAATACCGCTGTCATTCAGACGAATGGCCTTGCTGTCCTGACCGCCAATGTCGATAATCGTACGCACAGAGGGATCTAAGAAGTAGGCGCCTTTCGCGTGGCAAGTAATTTCGGTAACATCGCGGCCGCCGGCACCAATATAGGCACGGCCATAGCCGGTGGCAACGATCTCCTCCAGCTGACTACGGGAAAGGTGCGCCTGCTGCAGCGCCTGCTGCAGTGCTGTATGCGCCCCAAGCGCAGCGCGGGCACCGGTTGGCACAATCGCGCTACCGCAGATTTTTCCGTCATTATTCAAAATTACCACGTTGGTACTGGTCGAGCCGCTGTCAATGCCTGCCGCATAGTGCGCCCCGGCTGTGAAAGTAACAGGTGCTTTCTGCTTTTTTTCAGAGTGAAAGTTTTCTGCAAACGCCTGTACCCGCGTACGCAGCTGCCCTTCTGCGCCAGCAGTGCCATCGGTCTCCAGCTTTAAAAGAGGCAGGCGGGTTTCCTGCTGCAGGGCAGCGTATTCAAATCCATAATAATCACAGAATTTTAAAGTATGGTACAAAATTCCTTTTAGATGCGGGTCTTCCAGCAAAACGCGCCGCTGTGAAATTTCTGTCATACGCATACATGGCAGCTGCCCCAGCAATGCCCCAGCGTACCACAGCAGAAATTCCTCCAAATTCTGCCCTGCCGGCGGCGCTGGCAAACGGCGGTTTTCCACACAGGTGCGGTCCCGCACCGGCAGCGGCAGTTCCTGCTGCAGCATCTGCAGCAGGCCCGCATTGGAGCGTGCACCCAACAGCGCAAAATAGTCCTCTTTTTCTGCATCGGTTTCCTGCAGAAATGCTGCTCTGCATTTCTGCAAATCAAAAGGCACCTGGTACTTTTGCGAATAGGCATCAATCAGGCGGCGAAGTTCTGCCGCATAGCGCTTTTGCGCACAGGGGCCGTCGCTGTGCGGTAAATCCAGTATATAAAGAAAGGCATTGGGGTCTGCCGCATGCAAGACGTCACCCACACGGCGCATGGAATCGCAGCAGGAAGTGAGTACCAGTTTTTGAGTATCGTGCTCGCGGCAGGTCTGCAGCAAAGCGCGCGAAAAGCTGCACAGGTTGCGGTGGCTCAGCCGGTCGGCCTCCTCCAGGTTTTCCGCAGTCGGGTTCAGCTGCTCCGGCATTTCGCCAAAGCCCGCGAAAAGCTCAATCGGTGTATATTTACAGGTGTACGCTATCATGTTTTTCCTCCAGCATCTCTAAAAAGGCCTGCATGCGGGTAATCATCTGCCCAGGCGGGCAGTTGGAACGGTCGCAGGCGTCGCCGTCCAGGATCAATGTGGGAAATCCTGCTTTCTCCAGCTGTTCGCGGCCCATCTGGCTGGCACCGCCCGTTTCGCGGCAGCCCCAGTGGCAAAACCAAACAATGCCGTCTGGGTGCAGCCTGTTGGCCTGCTGCAAAATAGCGTCTATGCGCCGCTGTGCCGGGCCGTTCAAAGTATTTTGCACCAAGCGCTGTGCCATGGCCTGCCACGGGTCCGTATCTTCTGTCACAGCAGGGGAATCGAAGCAGATGTCCGTCGCAATAATCTGGCAGTCGGGATTGAAGTCCATAAAATCGACCATGGCGCTGTCCATGTGCGGCAGGGTATGCACCCACAAAAGGCGCAGCTCGTTCTTTTCTTTCGGCGGCGCCGCTTCTGCCTCTCGCAGCACGCCCTGCGCAAACTCCAGTGCCTCTGGCGTACCCAAAAGCACGTGCATCGCAAAGACAGCAAACATCTCAGAGCTCATCTCATCTGGCATGGATTTTTCCGCACGTGCCGCAAGATACTGCTGGTAAAGAGCCACTGTTTTTCCGCTACGGGCAACTGCACTGCGCAGTTTGTCCTCATTCAGGGGGCGGTGCAGAAGAAGGCTGATTTTGCGGGCACAGTCTTTCATTTGGCCGGCAACGTAGTCGACCGCGGCAGCGTCCTGCTCCATAGGAACATCCAGTACCATATGAGGTACCGAATAATACGAAGCCAGCCTGCGAAAAGAAAGCGTATTTGCGTCACAGGCCAACGTTGTGTTGAGGATAAAGCGCGGCTTTGGCAGCACCCCCGTCATCGCCGCGCCTAAAAAGATTTTATGATAGGAACAAAGCGTTTCGGGAACGCCGTTTTTCTCGGCCGCCTCGATAAAGCCGCGCTCTGCGCCCGCGCCGGAAAGA
This sequence comes from Oscillospiraceae bacterium, assembly GCA_022483045.1. Classification (NCBI taxonomy): domain Bacteria; kingdom Bacillati; phylum Bacillota; class Clostridia; order Eubacteriales; family Oscillospiraceae; species Oscillospiraceae bacterium. The sequence goes on from JAKVOA010000001.1 coordinate 1,358,781, forward strand.
TAGCTTGCCAGCCCCTCTGGAAACAGCGGCGCCAAATCAAAAGCCTGCAGCAGCTCGCAGGGGGTAAACAAGCTGACCATGGCGCTTTGCTGCGGGTGGTCAAACGGCCGCAGAATCACTTGGTTGCAGGCATCTGACAGCTCTAGGCGGGACGGCGTTGTCTTTTTAAAAATGTGCTTTCCCGCCCAGCCGTTTAAGCGGTACGCAGTCGTCAAAAGGTTCCTTGCAGCGGCCGGGTGGGAATCAAGCTGACCGTCAACAATGCGGCCAAATTTCTCTATAACTGAATTCATAGGAATTTTGTATCCTTTCCTAAATGGATTTCCTGCATAAAAACGCCTGATAGGCGTCCAGTAAAAACTGCATATTCTGTACGCTGGCGGCGACATTTTCCGGCACCTCAAGCGAATGGTTCGCGCCCGGGAAAAGGTACATCTGCACCGTTGCAAGGCGCTTCATCTCTTGGCGCACCGCATCTGTCACCCACGGGTCTGCTGTACCAGAGGCGGCAAAGCAGACGTGCCGGCCCATATAGGGCAGTGTGGAGGCAAGCGGAGTTAAGAAAAACTGGTGTATTTTTTGATGCGTCAGCTTTTGTTCCAGTTCCCCCGCCACCACTGTACCAAAGCTTTTGCCAAAGAAGAAAAGCTCGCGGTATGTTTTGCGGCAGAGCGCTGCCTTTATAATCATCTCCGCCTGCTGCAGCGCCTGTGGCAGCGCATTCTGTACCTGCCGCTGCAGGTCACCGCTCTCCCGTTTTAAAAAGACATGATAGTTTATCGGCAGTACATCACAGCCGATCTGCTCTGCCGCGCGGCGGGCATAGTACAAAAGCGGCCGCTCACAGCTGTAGCCTGTGCCGGGAAACAGCACTGCCAGTTTTCCACCCAAAGGCACTTCTTTTTTCTGCGGCCGCGAAGCAAGCGGCAGGCCGTCAAAGCGCCGGGCTCCCTCAAAAGTAAACGGCTGTGCCTGCCGTTCCTCTTTTTTCTGCATGTTTCTGCGCTCCTTTTCCTGTTTGCAAAATGCACAGCTGCCTTTTTCAGAACAACTTGTTGCTGTTATTATAGCATATTTTCACAGAAGCAAGAATTGACACTTTGCGCAATTTGTATGAAAACATTTCATTATAAAAAATATGTAATTTTTTCCCATATTGGGCTTGCAGGAAATTTAATTTTGTGGCATAGTATACGTGTATCGATTTGCTTCATCTGCCCTTGTCAGCCGGCTGCGGCTTTTGCGCGCTGGAAAAGGGCCTAAGAGGGGGAACTGACAACATGAGCCAAAAAAAGATACCGCTCCGTTTTCATAAAGACGGGACGTTTCGGATTATGCAAATTGCTGACATACAGGAAAGTCCTGTGGTCTGTGGGGATACACTGAAATTTTTAAATGCCGCACTGGAAAAGGAAAAACCCGACCTGGTGGTTTTGACCGGCGACCAGCTGAAAGGGTACAGTGTCTATTTTCATATGCCCGGCGGCACCGAAAGGGTCAGCACAACACTGGAAAAGATTATGGAGCCGATTGCGTCTCACCATGTACCGTTTTTAGTCACGTTTGGCAATCACGACATCACCGCCGGCCTTTCCAAACAGCAGCAGATGTATTATTACCTGCAGTACCCGGAATGTATCAACACGGTTAAAGATGCCGAAGACTGCGCTACCTGCTGCACCACGATTTCCGGCCAAGACGGAAAACCGGCCTTTGCTGTTTATATGCTCGACACCAACGCCGATCGCTTTGCCCCGCTGCTGCCACAGCAAATTGACTGGTACCGCGAAACCCGCACCCGCCTGAAAGAAGCAAACGGCGGCAGGTATCTTCCTTCACTAGTGTTTCAGCACATTCCGGTACCGGAATTTTACGAGTTTTTACAAGAAGTGCCCAAGGGTACGGCGGACTGCATTGAAGCTTTCGGCAGCCGCCGCGGCCATTTCTACGCACTGGACCAGACCAAGGTCTACGGCGGCAGCCTGGGGGAAGCGCCCTGTGTACCGGAACGCAACTCCGGCGAACTGGCGGCCTTAACAGAGGCCGGCGATGTTGTCGGCCTGTATGTTGGGCACGATCACCGCAATTCGTTCTGGGGCCCGCTTCACGGCATTGACGCCGGCTATGCGCCCTGCTGTGGCTTCAATACCTATGGCCCTGGATTTGACCGTGCTGTGCGCATGTTTACACTGCATGAAAAGGAACCCCGCCGCTACGAAACACAGCTGGTCAGCTACAGCGACCTTTTTGGTTTCAGCGTTTCCAACCCTATGCGCAACCTGTTTCTGGATAAAACCCCCGCCACACCCGAGCAGGTGCTTTCCATTTTGCTGAAAACAGCGGCCGTGACAGGCACTGCCGCCTGCCTGCTGCATCAGCGGGAACACCGCCACAGCAGATAAATATTTTCTGCACTTCATTTATAAACACAAAACCGGACTGTGCAAAAAGTCTTTGCATAGTCCGGTCCTTTTTATACAGAATATTCAGCGCTTGCGCAGAATCGTGCAGATTTCCGGCATAGTCTGGCCACCAACCGAGGCCTCTTCCCCATCGACAAGCAGCACCGGCACCCGCTCTATCTGATATTTCTTCACCAACTCTGGGTAAAGATTGGCGTCAATCATGTGTGCGGTAATCAGTGGATTTTCCTGTGCAATGCGCTGCGCGCACATCACTGTTTTTGCACAGTGTGTACAGCCGAGTGAAACGCAGATCTGTACTTTGGCGGGCTTTTTAATGCGGGCAATATCTTTGAGGGTAGGCTTGTCCAGTGGCTTCGCAGTCCCCGTAAATGCCAGCAGTGCCGACACAAAGCCGGTCAGTTCCTTGCCGCCCGGCACGCCGTGAAAGACTGCCCGGCAAAATTCCTGCCCCCTGCAGAAACCGGTCGCCGGCAGCAGTGCCGCATCCAGCGCCCGGTCTGCTACAGCGTCTTCCCCTGGGGAAAGCGCCCGCAGCGAAAGCGATGGACACAAACCGGTGAAATGTTTTAAAAAGGAAAGCATTTCGCTGCTTTTTTCTCCTGCATCCGCCAAACAGATCACCGTCACCGGCTGCTGCACCCGCGCAAGAAGCGTTTGCAGCTGGCTCTGCAGTTCTTCTGAAATCAGTGGACTTTTGGCAGACCGTTCTGTCAAATCAATCGACATGAAATCCTCCCCTTTCTGCAAAAGCAGCTTTGCTCCCTTACAGCATACCGACCAGATCAAGACTCGGCGTCAGCGTTTCGGCACCAGGCTTCCACTTGGCCGGGCAGACCTGGTCACCGTGCTCGGCGACAAAGCGGGCCGCCTGCAGTTTGCGCAGCAGTTCCTCTGCATTGCGGCCAATTCCCATATCGTTTACTTCGTACAATACTACCTGTGCCTCGGGATTCAGCACAAAAGTTGCGCGGTACGCCTGCCCTGCCGCTTCGTCCAGTACACCAAACTGACGCGCCAACACACCGGCCGGGTCGCCGATCATGGGGAATGGAATTCTGCGAATGGTTTCAGAAGCATCTGCCCACGCTTTGTGCACAAAGTGGGTGTCTTCACTGACCGAATAGACCTCGCAGTTTTCGGCCGCTATGCGGTCATAAAGGTCGGCCATATCGCTCAGTTCTGTCGGGCAGACAAAGGTAAAGTCTGCTGGATAAAACATAAAGACCGACCAGTGCCCCAGCAGATCTTTGCGGGAAACGGTTTTAAATGCGCCCTTTTGGTATGCGTCAACTGTAAAATCTTCCGGTGTAAAATGAATATAATTGTTCATACTTTTAGGCCCCTTTCCGGTGAATCATTTTTATATGAGAAACGGTTTTGCAACCAAATTGTAGCAAATCTCAGCCGAGAAAGCAAGCCGTTTCTGTCTATAAATGCTATAAAATGCTACATTATGCGAAAAAATTAAAATAAAATACTTGAATTTTTAGGCAATAGTTGCTATACTACAGAAAGAACAGCCTGTCTTATCTATGTTGATAATATTCTATAAGGAATAGGGAGGTATCATAATAATGGGAAAGAAAAAACTGGGCATCGATAATATGAATGGCTTAACACACAAGGACGATAAAACCTGTGGCTTAAAGGACATGAACTGCGTCGATGACGAAAAAGACAAGACCTGCGGTCTGGATGACATGAACTGCGTCGGCAAAGATGATGATTCTTCCTGCAGCTTAGACAATATGAACTGTGAGGACGACAACAAAAAGTAATCTTTTCAAAAACACAAAAGCGGTGCAGCAGAGATTTCTGCCGTACCGCTTTTTTATCTACACAGCTATTCAGTTTTGCTTCGTATGCTGAATGAAGTTCCAGGAATCCCGGCACATATCGTCCAGATTATATTTTGCTTCCCAGCCAAGCTCGCGTTTTGCCTTTGAGGCATCTGCATAGCAGGTGGCAATATCGCCTGCGCGGCGCGGTGCAATTTTGTAATTGATCTTTTTGCCGGAAGCTCTTTCAAAAGCATGTACCACTTCCAGCACGCTGCTGCCACGGCCGGTGCCAAGGTTGTAGATTTCGCAGCCATGGGCGGTTTCCAGCTTTTTCAGGGCACAGATATGGCCGCTCGCAAGGTCGCAGACATGGATATAGTCGCGTACGCCGGTGCCATCGGGGGTGTCATAGTCATCGCCGTAAACCGAAAGGCAGGGCAGAATGCCCGCCGCAACACGCGAAATGTAAGGCATCAGGTTGTTCGGAATACCGTTCGGGTTTTCTCCGATTAAGCCCGAGGGATGCGCGCCAATGGGGTTAAAGTAACGCAGCAGCGCAACCTTTATTTCTTTATCTGCAACGCAGAGGTCCTGCAGAATCTGCTCTGTCATAACCTTCGTCGTACCATACGGATTTGTAGTGCCGCCAATCGGCATATCTTCTTTAAAAGGCACCGGGTTATTGCTGCCGTACACTGTCGCAGAGGAGCTGAAAACCAGCTTTTTCACACTGTATTTACGCATCAGCTGCAGCAGATTTAAAGTACCTGTCAAGTTGTTTGTGTAGTACTCCAGCGGTTTCTGCACGCTTTCCCCTACTGCTTTCAGCGCGGCGAAGTGGATGACAGCATCGATCTTGTTTTCGGCAAAGACCTTTTCAAAAGCCGGCTTGTCCAGCATATCGCACTGATAGAATGGGAAATCTTTCCCTGTGATAGTACGAATTGCATTGACTGCATTCATATTGGAATTTACGAAATTGTCCATTACCACGACCTGATAGCCGTTTTCAAGCAGTGCGACGCAGGTGTGGCTGCCAATGAAACCGGCGCCGCCGGTAACGAGGATTGTCTCCATATTGCATTTCCTTTCCGCCGGTTTCTGCCGGCACAGAGTTGTTCCGATTCTTATACACTGTTAGCTTACATCATACACCGCCGCACCCCGGCCGGTCAAGTCTTTTATTGGTCTTGTGCGGGGCGGTTCTGCAGATATTTCTGGTAAGCGGCACGCAGCTCTTTGCTGGTCTCTTCCGGGCAGGTAGGGTTGCAGTTTGCCCAGGCGCCCGTTTCACTGGAAGCGTTGAATTTCTGCTTAACCGCGCTGCGCATAGGCGGGAAAAACTTAATGTGGTAGTGGCAGAAGCTGTCATAGTCTCCGCTGTTGACCGGGGCGCTGTACATGCACATCATATAGGGGAAGCGGTAGTCAAACAGGGCGTCCAGCATTCCTACGGTGTCGCGAATCGTAACACCAAGGCTGTCTTTTTCCGCGTCGGTCAGGTCAACAATGCGGGAAACATGGCGGTTTGTCATAATATATACGCCATAAGGATAGTCCGTATAGAATGGCAGGTAAACGGTAAAGAATTCATTTTGGAAAATGATGCGCTTCTGCTCTTTCAGCTCATTTTTCAGGGTGTCACAGAAAAGGCAGGTGCCGTTTTTCTCATAGTATTCCCTTGCGCTGTTGGTCTCTACCTGAATCCGCTTTGGAATAAAAGGATAGCCATACATCTGGCCATGCGGGTGTGGCATTGTCACGCCAACTACATCGCCGCGGTTTTCAAACGGGAAAATATACTTGATTTTAGGGTCAGCGGCCATTTTTGTGAAGCGCTCACACCAAAGGTCCACCAGTTTGCGCATGTGGCTGTCAGAGAGCTGCGGCATAGTGGTTGTGTGACCGGGTGAGTACAAAATGACTTCGCATTTGCCGTAATTTGGTGCGGTTTTAAAGAAATCTGTAGTTACGTCATCCGGCGCAGGCGGGTCCTGTGTCAGAGCCGGAAAATCGTTGTCATACTCCATCACTTCATAGTCCGGCACATTGCCGAATTTGGGGCAAAACGGGCAGTAGTCTTTCGGCATCTGCGGGCGGTTCTGCCGATTGCTCGCAATCATGTGCCAATCCTGCAAAAAGGGGTTCCATCTGAGTTCAGCCATTCATAAATCCTCCGTTTTATCCTATTTCTCTTGCCAATATGTAAAAATAAATATAGATGACGATTAATTACAGAATCTGCACGCCGCCAACCGGCCGTACCCGCAGCAGGTGGCAGGAGCCTTCTCCAAGCCAGGCATTCATGGACTCTGTAAAGTCAGCAATCCATTTCTGCGGAACAAAGGCCTGTACCGTACCTGCAAAGCCGCCGCCGTGCACACGCCAGGCAAATGCGTCCCGCTGTGCATGGCGGTTGGCAAAATGCTCAATCAGCCCAAGCGTAACCGAAACGGCCTGCCGCTTCCAGTGCTCTGCGCTGTAGATATTCTGCAGATACATGAAAGAAGAAGCGCCGGACTCACGCACCAGACGCTTGAAGCGCTCAAAATCACCGTGGCGCAGGGCAAAGGCTTCCTCCTGTGCACGGCGGTCCTCAGCGTAAAAATGCATGGCACGCAGCACCGGGCGGTCGCCCAGTTTTTCCCGCAGCTGTGGAATATTCTGATAAAAGATAGGCTCTGGCACATCGTGCAGCACTTTTTTGTTAAAGTAAGCGGCAACCTGCCGGCTTTCCTGTGGAATAGCCGCATAGTCCGAGGTCAGGTCAGCGTGGCTCGCATGAGTATCGATAATGCAGAGCGTGTAGCCGCAGGAATTTAGGTCAAAATCCACTTTTTCAGCTTTTGGGTGTTCCACATCGCCGAAATCGATGCTGACAAAGCCGCCGATGCTGCTGGCAGCCTGGTCCATTAAGCCGCTCGGCTTGCCGAAATAGACATTTTCCGCGTATTGACCTGCCTGTGCAATGCGCATAGGGCTCTCTTCGCCACCACAGAAAAGAGCATTCATGGCTGTGCCAATCAGTACCTCAAAGGCAGCGCTGCTGGAAATGCCGCTGCCGCTGAGCACCTGTGAAGTGGTGTAGGCGTCAAAGCCGCCAACGGGGTAATCTTTTTCTACAAACCAGTTTGCAAGCCCGCGGATCAGCGACTGGCTGGTATTAGCCTCATCTTTATGTACAGAAAGGTCAGTCAAGTCTACCGCGTCTTCCGGGTATCCCTGTGACTTCACCCGAATAGTCGGGGCATCGCTGCGTGAAACGACCGCAATAACATCTAAATTAACCGCTGCGGCCAGCACATGGCCATGCTGATGGTCCGTGTGGTTGCCGCCCACCTCTGTGCGGCCAGGCGCACTAAAAACGGCAATATCGCGGTCTGCCCCATACAAAGCGGCAAAACAATCCAGCGCATCCGCATAGCGCTGTGCAACATTCTCGCACTCCTCGTCACTGCAGACATAAATATGCTTTATCTTCTCATGCAGGCCCCCCATAAGAAACTGCTTCTTGGCCTCTGACAGCTTCATGTTTTTTTCCTCCCGTTTCAAATAATTTCGACAAATTAACAAAATATTTGTATTATCAACTGTTTTATTTGTCTTTATCTTAGCTTTCTTTTATCACTAATGCAAGAACGGAATGTTTCATTTTTATGGATAAATGTTGCATAATAATATTTCCATAGAAAGGATTTTTCTGCAGAACGCCCGTCAAAAACAGATTTCTCGCTTTCGTGTCTGGAAATCCCCGCACAGGCATTGTATAATAGAACAAATTATGAATGAAACTATGGCTGTCCTTCCGCCGTAAAAAGGGACCTCATCTGTTATGCAAAAAAAAAGTACTTCACAAAAAAACGCGCTCGCTGCGCTGCCGGCCGCACTGGTCTGCACTGCGCTGTGGGGCAGCGCCTTTCCGTTTATCAAAATCGGCTATCGGGTATGTGCTGTAACAGGCGCTTTTTCACAAACTCTTTTTGCCGGCTGCCGTTTCGCATTGGCGGGAATCCTGGTCCTGCTGTTTCAGGCTGTACGTCAGCGGCACTTTTCCCTGCCGCCGCGCGGCAGCCGGCTGGCTATTTTCCGGCTGGGCCTGGTGATGACCGCCGCACAGTACCTGTGCTTTTACCTGGGGCTTGCCCACACCACCGGCGTACGCGGTTCCATTATACAGGGCACAGGCACTTTTTTAACTGTACTGCTGGCACATTTTCTGCTGCGCGGCAGTGACCGGCTGACAGCCGGCCGAGTACTTGGGTGCCTGGTAGGCTTTGCGGGCGTTGTACTGGTCAATCTGGACGGCAGCGGTGGTGCTTTCAGCTTTCAAGGAGAAGGCCTGCTGTTTTTGGCTGCGGCAATGTTTTCCGTCGGCTCTATTTTAAGCAAATTTCTGACCGGAAAAGCTGACCCTTTCTGTATTACTGGGTGGCAGCTGTTGATTGGCGGCGTTGTTTTAGCTGTTGCAGGATTTTTAGGCGGCGGCCGCATCACGCTTGCAAGCGGCACTGCATGGGGCGTATTTCTTTACCTGGCGGCTCTTTCCAGCGTTGCGTTTACTATCTGGACCATCCTGCTGCAAAAGTATCCGGCCGGTCAAGTTGCCGTTTACACTTTCCTGACACCGGTCTTTGGGGTACTGCTTTCTGCACTGCTGCTACATGAATCGATTGCCGGCGCCAAAACCGCAGCAGCATTGGTGTTTGTCTGCGTCGGCATTCTGCTGGTAAACCTAACCGCACCACACAGCGAAAAAAGCAAAACATCGTAAAAGGAGGCGCCGCCGTATGAAAGAAAAGCTGGCTCTGCCTTATGAAGAACAGCCGATTTATGTCCGAATGATTCAGCGCTATCTTTCCCACGATATCGGGCGCTGCGCTGCGGCGCTGGCCTATTACTTTCTGTTTACGCTGTTTCCCACACTGATTCTGCTGACGCTGCTGCTGACGCGGCTGGGCCTGTCGGCACATGTCGTGGAGCTGCTCAGAGGAATTCTGCCGAAAAATGTACTGGAAACAATTTCCGGGTATATGCAGCATGTACTGCAAGTCAAAAGCAACTCGAAACATATCTCCCTGCTGTTAACCAGTACCTTTTTGCTGTTTTACTTTATCATGCGTGCAATGAACTGTGTGCTGCGCTATGTCAGCACCGCCTACGGCTACCGCTCTACGGTTTCGCCGGTGCGGCAGCAGATAAATCTATTTATTGCCACCATCTTTATGGTACTTGGCATTTTGGTTGCACTGGGCATTATCAATGTGGGCCGTACCGTACTGCGCCTGCTCGCGCCGGCCCTGCACCTAAGCTCTAACTCTATCAATCTCTGGAACTTGTTCCGTTTCTTTCTTTTGGCGGGCATTCTGTTCCTTATGCTATTTTCCACCTACTACTTAGTACCAAACCGCACCTATAAGCCGCGCCAAGTGCTGCCCGGTACCCTGCTGGCCATGCTTACCTGGATGATTTTTTCCCTGATTTATGCGTTTTATGTGGAAAACATCGGGAACTATTCTTTGATTTACGGCACTTTGGGCGCGGCCATTGTGCTTTTGCTATGGCTGTATTTCAGCGGTTTTGTACTGATTCTCGGTGCAGAACTAAATGCCGTAATTATGGAAATGAATACGGAAATGAAGAAAAAGCAGATTGTCAAATTCTCGGCGCGCTGGCGGTATTTGTGGGTGTGCGGCTGGGACCCGGAGCAGGTAAACGACAAACCAGAAACAAAAAATGGATCTGAAAAAGGTAAAAAATAAACTGAAAATCACCTCACGCCGCGGGCAACCTAGGCATGAGGTGATTTTTTATGGAGAAAAACTATAATTTTTTGTTTCATGACTGCCAAAGCAGCATCAAGCCAACTGTGCCGCCGGATAAGGGTGGCGTCTCGGCCGAACCGGCAGCTGACCTGCCGCAAATCAGCGCCGTGCGGCCCGCTGAGATACCTTTCATCCGCCCTGTTGAAGACGATGATCCCGACGACAGCAAAGACCTGCACCGCGGGGTACCGCCCCGTTTTTACCCGTGACGCCGCGGCAGTTTTCCCTGCTGCGGCAGGACCCAGAGGCCGCCGCTTACTTTGCCAGCCTACCACCGCGGGTGCAGGCTTTTCTGGTAAAAACGGACGCAGAAATCAGCACGCGCGGCGAACTGCAGCTGATTGGCGAGCATCTGAAAGAGACTCTGTAGCAGACAAAGATTAAGCAGCCAGCTCTTTCAAATCGTTTTCTGCCTCCTGTGCTGTATCAGCTGAAAAAAGGAATCTGCCGCACCGGTCAAAGACCTCTACATGTCCATTTATGTTTTTGATTTGATAGCGCATTGCTGCCATCCCCTTTCTGTTTTTAGTATAGCAAATTAAAAGTACGATTAATTGTACTTTCTATCTTGTACTGAAAAATAATATGCTATACTAAAGAAAAAGGAAGTGACTGCATTGTCAAAGACAGAGGGACAAAGAGAGCGCCTGATTATGCTGTACCGCATTCTGCGGCTGGGCACGGACCGTGAACATCTGATTTCCATGCAGAGCATTCTGCAGCAGATGGAGGAACAAGGAATTCCTGCAGAGCGGCGCAGCATCTACTGTGACCTGCAGGCGCTAAATGACTGTGGCATTGAGGTGGAAACCATACGCGGACCAAAAGGCGGATACCGGCTGAAAAGCCGTCCATTTTCTTTTGAAGTCTCTGACTTAAAGCTGATGACCGATGCGGTCGCCTCGGCAAAATTCCTGACCGAGGACAAGTCACGCATGTTAGTACAGAAAATCGAGTCGATGGCCAGCAGGTACGATGCCGCACAGCTGCAGCGGCAGGTGTATGTGGTTGGTCGGGTGCGCTCTGAAAATGAGCAGACTTATGACAATGTAGATGTGGTACACCAGGCAATCGCACAAAATGAAAAAATCAGTTTCCGTTATTTTCATTACGACGCCAAAAAGCAGCGCATTTACAAATACGATGGCGCTGCCTATGTCGTTTCGCCCTATGCACTCTGCTGGGACAACGAATTCTATTATTTACTGGCCTGGTACGACCGTACCGACGAAATGCGCAACTTTCGGGTAGACCGCATGGAAAACGTTTTGCTCCTGCAGCAAAAGGCAAAGCCTGCACCACCGTCTTTTAACCCGACGCGCTTTACCCGCAGAGCTTTCAGCATGTATAATGGGCGCAAAGAAAATGTGACATTAGAATTTAAAGACGCACTGGCTGGCACCGTTTTAGACCGTTTCGGCATGGAAACCAGTTTCCACCGGGCAGATATACCCGGCTGGTTTCGCATTGTAGAGGACGTGCACATCAGTCCGCCATTTCTCGGCTGGCTCGCACAATTTGCCGGCAGCGTACGGGTTATTTCCCCAAAAAGCGTACAGGAAGAGCTGCGCCAACAGGCAGAAGAAGTTTTAAACAGCCTGCCGGAAAGCACACCGCAAAGCGACTGACTTTTCTAAACAAAAATGCTCCCCACAGGGCAGGCTCCTGAATCTCAATCTTTCAGGGGCGCTCTGCAGGGAGCGTTTTGATATGCAGATTTTCGTACAGAAGCGCTTTTAAAGAGAAGCGGTATTTATTCTTTCATTCCTTTCGTGGCAAAGGTTGTGCCTTTACACAACCTGCCACGGATTCTTTTCGCCTTTTTCAAAAGCAATGCAGCTTTTAACGGAATTCTCAACCATGTCGCTGACCGCCTGATCCGTGTAAAAAGCCGTGTGCGGCGTGACAATGACATTGGGGAAAGACTTTAAAAGCGCGAGGTCGCGATTTTTCAGCGGCTGGTCTTGCAGGTCATTATAGTAAAGACCCGCTTCCTTTTCAATGACATCCAGTGCAGCGCCGCCAATAGTTCCGGCCTCCAGTGCATTAATCAGGGCATCCGAATCCACCAGAGAACCGCGGCCTGTATTGATGAGAATCGCGTCTGACTTCATTTTGGCAAGGTTCTGCTGATTGATCATGTGGTAGTTATCGTCGGTCGCCGGCATGTGCAGCGTGATGACATCACTTTCACGCAGCAGCGTATCCAGCGGAACATACTGTGCAAAAGCTTTTACGTCCTCGCTTTCGTGCAGGTCGCAGGCCAAGATGCGACAGCCAAAGCCCGTTAAGCGTGTAATGACTGTGCGGCCGATACGGCCGGTACCGACAACTCCTACAGTCAGGTTTGGCAGCTCGCGCCCCTGCACGCCGTCCAAGGAATAATTCTGTACCAGTGCATGCCGCCAAATTGACTTCATTCGCCGCGTTGCCATGAGGATAAGCATCATTGTGTAATCGGCAACGCTGTTTGGTGAATAGAAAACGTTGCCCACATGGATTCCTATTTTTTTGGCGTAAGCTACATCGACATGGTCATAACCAATCGTACGTGTGGAAAGATAACGGACCCCAACCGCGTGCAGAGCATCCAGTACCGGCGCCGTCACCATAGTTGTAATAATACTGACGCACTGGCAGCCGGCTGCCAAAGATGCCGTCTGCTCGGTCAGCGCCTGCTCGGTGCGGTTAAATTCGACACCGTATTGTTTTTCAAATTTGTTGATTGCCTGCTTTTCGTCAGGCCTGCAGGAATACAATGTAATTTTCATCCATCTTTCCCCTTTCAAGCTGCCAGATATCCCTTTCTGCCGCAGAATATCTGTATTTTCTTCTTATTATAAACGCATCTGTACAAAAAGCAATAGAAGCGAAAACAGCGTATGCTTGCCGCAGCGGCACGAATATGCTATACTTATGCAAATATAAAGGATGATCATGACAGACATACTTAAAGAAGGCTGAAGCATAATGCTCGACAAATCAGCGCCCATAGACCCTGCCAGTCTTTCCGGCGAACTTTCTCTGCTCTTTTGCGGCGAGCAAGCCTGCTCACCGGGGCATGGCTTTGGCCCGGCCATGCGCGAATACTATCTGCTGCACTACTGTCTTTCCGGCCGCGGCATTTTCCAAACAAAAAAGAAAAGCTATGCGGTAGGTCCGCATGAGGGCTTTTTAATTCTTCCGCAGGAGGTCACATTTTACCAGGCCGACCTGCAGGAACCTTGGCACTATGTCTGGGTTGCTTTTCGCGGCAGCTTAGCCGAAAAGTATCTTTCCCGCTGCGGGCTTTCCGCAGAAAAGCGCATTTTTCACTGTAATGCAGCTGAAGACCTGCAGGACTGCACTGGAAAAATGATTGAACACGTCAAACTTTCTTACAGCGATGAATTCTGCCTGCAAGGGCTGCTTTACCAGTGGTTTAGCATTTTAGCGGCTTCTGCAAAGCTGCCCTACCGGGAAGAGACCTCTGCCGGAAATATCTATGTCAGCAAAGCAATCGAATTTATGCAGAAGAACTATCAAAATGCTGTGAGCATTACCGCACTTGCCAATTACGTGGGCTTAAACCGCAGCTATCTGACTTCGCTGTTTCAGCGGCAGCTGCACATGTCACCGCGTGACTTTTTGATGGACCTGCGCATTGCGCGCGCAGCAGACCTGCTTGCCAGCTCTGATTTATCGGTCAGCCAGGTTTCACGCTCCTGCGGTTACCCGGACCCTCTGGCTTTTTCAAAAGCTTTTCATAGGGTAAAAGACTGCAGTCCCACAGAGTACCGCCAGGCAAAGCGCGCGCAGGCTGCTACATCTTTGGAAAAATAAGCAATATAAAAAGCGGCAGTCCGGCCATTAGCTTCGGCCGAGCTGCCGCTTTTTATTGCTCCCTGTACTTTAAAAATCAATCTGCAAAGGCCGCCGCAACATATTCTTCAACGGCTTTGCTCAGCATTTCTTCTGTATTTTTGAAATTGGTTTTGGACCAGACCGCGTCATCACTGACATCTGTCAAATCCTCTACTGAATCAATCGGTTTACCGATGGCAGCCGTAAAAGCCGCCATGTTTTGGTACTGTGTATATTTCTGAAAGAAAGCATCCGTCAGCAGTTCTGTCAGTTTAAAATTTCCCTCTGCGCTGCTCAACATACGGGAAAATTCCTGGTACTGCGCAAGAATGCTTTTTTTCTTTTTCTGCTCTTGTTCCATGTTGGTCCCTCCTTCAGATTTAATCTTTACTAATTTACACATGGTTCTTTGGAATGATTATACTACCCTGCCGAAAAAAAGGCAAGGAAATTTCGCTGCAACAAATATCTTTTCACGGCACACCGCAGCTTATTCTTCTTCCACTGCTTCATCTGCAAACGGCAGCGCCATCTGCACCAAGTGCCGCGGGTCCCGGCAGGTATCACGCAGCAAGTCGGCGTCATTCGGCAGATCGCCCCACACAGAATAGCGGCCGTCCGCCTGCCAAACAATTTCCAGTACCTCGTACGGTGTGTAATCCTCAACACGAAAAGTCGGGCTGTCTGAAAACAGCAGCTCCGCTGCGCGGTATTTGTGCTCGCCGCGAAAATAAAGCCTTTTCATTTTGTTTCCCCCAATGCCGGCAAAACCATACCAGAAAATTCATTTGGATGTACACAGAATTGTTCCGCACGCAAAAGGATTTCTCCCCGCGTCAAAGAAACCGCCGGCAGCACTTTTCGGCCGTGCAGCGCTTTTTCGCACAAATCTTTTGCGCGAATGCGCACCATATCCTGCACTTCTTCCCCGGGGTGAAAACACGGTGCATCTTCTAAGTGCAAAAAAACATAGTTGAACTCTCGGTCTATGAAATGGCTGATAGGGCTTACACAATCCTCTTTTGTAATGCCCAGCAGGCAGACTTCCTGCGGCAGAAGCGAAAGACCAATTTCCTCTTCTGTTTCACGCAGCAATGCATCAGAGGGTCTTTCGCCTGCGCGGATATGTCCGCCGACTGTGATGTCATAAAAATCGGGCGCATTGTCTTTATTATGTGCGCGCTGCTGCAGCCAAACCCAAAGCTCTTTGCCGCCGTTGTCTGTAGGTAAGCGGGAAAGAACCCAGCAGTGAGAAACAGCGTGCCAGTCTCCTTCTGCATGTACCAATGTGCGCTCTTTTGTGCCAATTTCATTAAAAAGTGAATCATAAATTGTGAGCAATTCCGACATTTTATCTTCCTTATCTGTAAGTGTATACACCTTTACACTTAAATTTTCTCTTAAAATTCAGCATTTTTTCGGCTTTTATGTAAAGCAATTTTCTTTACATCATTTCTACTACATTTTATTCCTACTTCTGACATATTTTTTCAAATTCATGTTTCAATGTCAGCAAGTGTGGCGGTCGTGCTTAGTTATCCTCAAGCACTTTTACCACAAAATGCCGGCTGCGCGGGCCGTCGAACTCACAAAAATAGATGCCTTGCCACGTACCAAGCGCCAAACGGCCGTCCTGCACAGGCACCGTGGCGCTGCAGCCAATGACAGAAGACTTTAGGTGTGCCGCGGAATTTCCCTCTTGATGGCGGAACTCTGGGCGATTGGGAAAGGTGCGGTCAAGTGCAAACAGCAGGTCATGTACAACGTCTGGATCAGCATTTTCATTGATGGTAATGCCTGCAGTAGTATGTACACAGTAGACCAGGCAGATACCGTCTTTTACACAGCTCTTTTTCAGCGCATCTCGCACTTCATCCGTGATATCGTAAAAGCCCTCTGTTCCTGTTTCCAATTCGTAAGAATACAGCAAAAAGCAAAACCTCCATTCCCCGCTGCAGACCAAGTTTATGGTCTCTTGTGTGTATTATATGACAATGCGCGGGGAAAAGCAAGGAACACAAAAGGCAGGCTTTTGCCAAAGCAAAAAGCCTGCCTCTATAAATCACTCTCTCAGGTTTGCATTCTGATTACATCAGATGGAAGCTCATAATCAAACCGCTGAAGACGATGGAAACCATAGACAGCAGCTTAATCAGGATATTGATAGACGGACCGGAAGTATCTTTGAACGGATCGCCAACTGTGTCTCCGACAACCGCTGCCTTGTGGCAGTCGCTGCCTTTGCCGCCGAAGTGACCGGCCTCAATGTACTTCTTTGCGTTATCCCATGCACCACCGGCATTTGCCATCATAATTGCCATGATAAAGCCAGCAGCTGTTGCGCCTGCCAACATGCCACAGACACCGTTGACGCCCAAAATCAAGCCGACAGCGATTGGCACGATAACCGCCAGAAGCGCCGGAGCAACCATTTCTTTCTGTGCGGAACGTGTGCACATGTCTACACAGGTGCTGTAGTCCGGGTCAACTTTTCCCTCCATCAAGCCTTTGATTTCATGGAACTGACGACGGACCTCAACCACGATGCTCTCAGCAGACTTACCAACTGCTGCCATGGTGAGGGCTGCAAAGATGAAGGGCAGCACCGCACCGACAAACAGACCTACCAAAACCTGTGGGCTGGTAATATTCAGGTTAAACGCAAACTTCGGGTCACGTACTTTAATTTCACTGATATAGGAAGCAATAAGTGCCAGCGCTGTCAGCGCAGCAGAACCGATTGCAAAGCCTTTGCCTGTAGCCGCTGTGGTGTTGCCCAAGCTGTCCAGTGCATCGGTGCGCTCGCGCACGGTTTCGTCCAAACCGGCCATTTCAGCAATGCCGCCTGCGTTATCTGCAACAGGGCCATATGCATCTGTTGCAAGGGTAATGCCCAGTGTTGAAAGCATACCAACGGCAGAAAGGCCAATGCCGTACAAGCCGCTGTTGTAGGACTGTGCACCGCCGGAAACAAAGTAGCTGACAAGAATGGAAATACCAACAATGACAACAGGCGCTGCAGTGGATTTCATACCAAGGCTGAGGCCGTCTATAATGACTGTGGCTGCACCGGTCTTGCTGGAAGCCGCCAGTTTTTTCAGTGGCTTATAGGTATCACTTGTATAATACTCTGTAAATACACCAATCAGAATGCCAGCAATCAGTCCAGAAAGGACAGCTCCATACAGACCGACATGCTCTGCACCGACGCCATACCGAATGAGCGGATAAGCAACAATGGCAATAATGATTGCGCTGATCCAAGTGCCGCGGCGCAGGGCTGTGAGCAGATTGTGCTGTGTTGCGCCATCTTTTGTCTTAACAAAGAATGTGCCGATTATGGAAGCAAGAATGCCGACAGCCGCCATAACCATTGGAATGGCAATGCCTTTGAAGCTGTAGCCAGCTGCAACCGCAAGTGCTGCCGAAGAAATAATCGAACCGACATAGGATTCATACAGGTCTGCACCCATACCAGCAACATCGCCGACGTTGTCGCCGACATTGTCTGCGATAACTGCCGGGTTGCGGGGGTCATCTTCCGGAATGCCGATTTCAACTTTGCCAACCAAGTCTGCACCGACATCAGCCGCCTTGGTAAAGATGCCGCCGCCCACACGTGCAAACAGCGCCATGCTCGAAGCGCCCATGCCAAAGGTAAGCATTGTGCTGGTAATTGCCTGCACCTGCGCATTTTCTAATACTGCAGGGGCTACATTTGCCGCGAGGCCGAGGTTTGCGGGATTCGAGTAAAACCATTTAAGTACATAATACCAAAACGAAATGTCTACCAGGCCGAGACCAACCACGACAAAGCCCATAACGCCGCCGGCCGAAAAAGCAACTTTCAAGCCCGCGTTTAGGCTTTTGCTGGCTGCATTTGCGGTGCGGTCATTTGCAGAAGTCGCAATGCGCATCCCAATGAAGCCTGACAGACCGGAAAAGAACCCGCCTGTCAAAAATGCAAACGGAACAAAGTAAGTAAGGAATCCGCAGGCAGCCATGATGAACAAAACGACAAACATGACTGCGAAGAAGATTGCTACCCCGCTGTACTGACGCTTTAAGTAAGCGTTAGCACCTTGGCGCACAGCTGCCGAAATTTTCCGCATTTTTTCGGTACCTTCGTCCGCCTTGTGAACCCGCCGAGCCAGAGACCACGCAAACAGCAGCGCGACTACTGCCCCAATGGGTGCTAGAATTGTGAGCATAAAACAAGACCTCCATTCAAAACTTCTTTTTCCCTTCTCCTATGTTCATACACGATTATAATGAATATTGAATAAAATGTAAAGAGTAAATGTGATTTTTTTGCTATGTTTATCTAAAATTCTACGTTTTTCTTACTCTAAGGAGCAATTTATTGCTTCTTTTACCGAAATTTGTTATACTTTTTCTGAGAAAGGAGCGCTGCACAATGAGTCTGCCAAACGATCCCGCTATTCTGCTGAGCGTTGTCAATGCGCGTCTACGCAACAACTATCCCTCACTGGATGAACTCTGCCACACGCTGGATGTCGACCAGAAAGCGCTGGAAGAAAAGCTGAAATCAATCGATTATGTTTATGACCCCAGCCACAACCAATTCGTATAAAACACAATCCAAATAAAAAGGACCGGCGCTTCTGCAGAAACGCCGGTCCTTTTTATAAGCTGAAAAGTTCTTCAGCAATTTCATTTTTGTTCAGAAAATAGGATTTGCTCAACCAACGTGCAGGCATCCTCTATGCAGCCATCGCAGCTGCGCAGCGGAATGCCGCTGTCAGCGCCCTTCAAATCTTTGCAGACCGCTGAGCCGTCCTTTTGCAGGAAGCCGTCAACCAACTGCCGCGAAAGCTGGTAAGTCTCTGCTTTGGTGCGCTGGCGCATACCGCCGCTGTTCTTCATACCCGCCAGCAGGACTGCGCCACTAAGCGCACCACAGGTTTCTTTCATGCCGCCCATACCTGCGCCAAAGCCCTCTGCCATACGAAACATCTGGTCCTCTGAAACGCCGACAAGGTCACAATAAGTGCACGCGACTGCCTGACAACAGTTATAACCGCTGCGGTGGCGCTCAAGTGCTTTACGGATTCGGCTCTCCATCTTCAGTTTTATCCTCCTTGTTTGCCGCATCAGATGTGTCAGAAAGGGCAGGGGCTTTTTCCTCTGGCAGTTTCTGGCTGTCATCTTCCTGCAGCAGCCGCATAAACTCGTCTCCGGTAATAGTTTCTTTATCCAGCAGGTACTTGGAAATTTCATGCAGCTTCGGAACATTCTCTTTCAAGATCTGCAGTGCCTTAGCGTGCTGCACCTTAATGATGTGCTGTACCTCTGAATCAATCTTCGTTGCTGTTTCGGGTGAGCAGGCCAATGATGCATCGCCGCCCAAATACTGATTCTGTATCGTTTCCATAGCGACCATGCCAAAATCGTCGCTCATGCCAAAGCGCGTAATCATTGCGCGGGCAATCTTAGTTGCCTGCTCAATATCATTGCTGGCGCCGCTGGTGCAGTCGCCGAAAATCAGTTCCTCAGCCGCACGCCCGCCGCACAGTGTTGCTATCTTCTCTAAGCATTCGCTCTTGCTCATCAAGGATTTTTCGCCCTCGTCCACCTGCATGGTGTAACCCAGGGCACCGCTGGTACGCGGCACAATCGTAATTTTTGTGACAGGCGCCGTGCCCTTCTGCTTTGCAGCCACCAGGGCATGCCCAGTCTCATGGTAAGCAACAATTTTCTTCTCTTTTGGCGGAATGACCGCACCTTTGCGCTGATAGCCTGCAATGACTGTTTCGACGCTTTCTTCCATATCTTCCTGAATAACTGCATGTCGACCGCACTTAACTGCGCGCAGGGCCGACTCATTGATGATATTGGCAAGCTCTGCACCGGAAGCCCCCGCTGTAGCGCGGGCAATCGCGTTGTAGTCGACGTCCGGCCCGATTTTAATATCGCGCGCATGTACTTTCAGAATTGCTTCGCGGCCCTTAAGGTCCGGCAGCTCCACCGGAATGCGGCGGTCAAAACGGCCGGGGCGCAGCAGTGCTTTATCCAAACTGTCGGGGCGGTTCGTCGCTGCCAAAATGACAACGCCCTTGCGCCCATCAAAACCATCCATTTCAGTAAGAAGCTGGTTCAAGGTCTGCTCACGTTCATCATTGGAGGAAATGCTGTTGTCGCGCGACTTGCCAATGGTATCAATTTCATCGATAAACACAATGCAGGGGGCCTTTTCCTGTGCCTGCTTAAACAGGTCGCGCACTTTTGCGGCGCCCATGCCGACAAACATCTCTACAAACTCAGAGCCGGAAATAGAGAAAAACGGCACATGTGCTTCACCGGCAACCGCCTGCGCCAGCAGGGTTTTGCCCGTGCCGGGAGGGCCCACCAACAAAGCGCCCTTTGGCAGCGTTGCGCCAATATCGGCGTACTTCTGCGGATTGTGCAGAAAATCAACAATCTCGACTAAAGCCTCTTTTGCCTCGTCTTCACCGGCAACATCGTTAAAAGTTTTACCAGTCTGTGCCTCCACATAAATTTTGGCGTTGCTCTTGCCAAAAGACATGCTGCCCGGCCCGCCCACGCGCTTCTGCATCATGCGCAGGAAGAACCAGCCCGCCAGTACGATAAGGCCAAAGGGCAAAATAACTTCTACAAAAATTGCCAGAAGCGGCGAAGTCTGCTGCGGAATTTCCGCGGTAAACTGTATGTTTTTCTTGGCAAGCAGCCGGTCTGTCAATTTATCATCCGACATCAGCCCGGTTACATAGGTATTCTCTTTGCTTGGGTCGCTTGGCTGCTCCTGCACTGTCTTTCCTGAACTTGACAGCAGACTGGAAGCTGTCGTCGAAGAAGCAGACGAATTAGTAACCGGAACTTTCCCCTTTGCAGTAAACGTAATCTTTTGATTGGAACGGTCAATATTCACCTTGACAACCTGGTCATTGTCGACCATTTTCAAAAACGTGCCATAATCAACACTAATCGTTTTTGGCTGCGACAAACTTGGGAACACGACCATATTCAGCAGCAGGATTGCAAGAATCGCAACTGTATAAAAAATGACCATTTGTTTCTTGGGATTCTTTTGTTCTTTCATCGCATTTCCTTTCCCATAGGAACGTGAAAAGACGACTGCGCTGCACTGCGGCTGCTTTTCATAAAAAACTGTGTGTTCTTCACTCGCTCTATGTATTTATCATAATACCACAATCTTTTACAGATTGCTATGAATTTGCCGTAAACAAATCGAAAGAAAAAGCAGGCTTTCGCCCGGGTACTGCGGAAGCCTGCTTTTCCAGTTTTACTAAATTTGTGTTAAACCACGCTGAACAGCATATCGCCGTAGGTGGGATAAGGCCAATAGGCTTTGCCGACCAAAGGCTCAATCTGGTCTGCGACCTTGCGGGTCTTCTCCATTTGGGCAAACAGGGTATTGCGAGCATACTTCGCCTGTTCCTCAATTGTGCCTTTGCCCTCGCCGTCGATATCTTTCTGCAGCGTCTGGTTTTCCTCATACAGGGAATCACACAGAGCAGAAATCTTTTTGATAGTTGCGCTTTCAAATTCTGCCGGAGCAGCAGCGCAGGCTGCCTTTTTCGCAACAACCGTGTTGGAAAGGTCATTAACGTATTTATCTGCTGCAGGCAAAATATCTTTATCGATCATGTCCACCATGGTAAGTGCCTCAATGTGCAGCTGCTTGGTGTAGTTTTCCAACTGGATTTCACAGCGGGAATACACTTCGCCCTTTGTCAGCACAGAGTGGCGCTCAAACAGTTTCACGTTTTCGGGGCGGGTGTAGTACGGCATTGCTTCTGCAGTAGAGGGAAGATTCAGCAGGCCGCGCTTCTTTGCCTCGGCAATCCACTCATCGGTGTAGCCGTCGCCGTTAAAGACAATGCGCTTGTGCGCATGATAAGCATCATGGATAATGGTATTCAGTTCTTTATTAAAATCTTTTGCTTTCTCCAAGCGGTCTGCGTATTTTTCAAGTACGTCTGCCACAATGGTATTGAGCATCATATTCGGGCAGGCAATGGATACTGTAGAGCCAAGGCTGCGGAATTCAAATTTATTTCCGGTAAAAGCAAAAGGAGAGGTGCGGTTGCGGTCAGTGGTGTCTTTGGGCAGAGTTGGCAGCTCATCAACGCCGATTTCCAGTACTTCTTTGTCTTTCTGTGCATAGTGCTTGCCCTGGTCAATGGAGTCCAGCACAGCGGTCAGCTCATCGCCGAGGAAAATAGAGATGATAGCCGGCGGCGCTTCGTTGGCACCCAGGCGGTGATCGTTACCCGCACTGGCAACCGACAGACGCAGCAGGTCCTGATGCTCATCAACTGCCTCAATAACTGCAACCAAAAACAGAAGGAACTGCGCGTTTTTGCGCGGAGAATCGCCGGGGTCGAGCAGATTGGAGCCAGTATCGGTGGAAATGGACCAGTTGTTGTGCTTGCCGGAACCATTGACGCCCTCAAATGGCTTTTCATGCAGCAGGCAGGCCAGGTTATGGCGGGCTGCCACTTTCTTCATAATTTCCATTGTCAGCTGGTTGTGGTCAGCCGCAACATTGGTGTTACAGTAAATCGGGGCCAGCTCATGCTGAGACGGCGCAACTTCGTTATGTTCTGTCTTAGCAAAAATGCCAAGTTTCCACAGTTCATTATCCAAATCAGCCATAAAGGACTTGACGCGCGGCTTCAGTACGCCAAAATA
Source organism: Oscillospiraceae bacterium (assembly GCA_022483045.1). NCBI lineage: Bacteria > Bacillati > Bacillota > Clostridia > Eubacteriales > Oscillospiraceae > Oscillospiraceae bacterium. The sequence continues at coordinate 1,381,350 of JAKVOA010000001.1, forward strand.
GTGGTCTTCCATTTCCTGGCCCTTTGGCGGTTTTGCGCCAAACAAAGTGCGGCCGGTATAGACCAGGTCACGGCGCTTTAAGTAAAGGTCGCGGTCAATTAAAAAATACTCCTGCTCGGGGCCGACATTGGTGTTGACCCGCTGGGTAGTGGTGTCGCCAAACAGGCGCAGAACGCGCATTGCCTGCCGGTTGAGAGCATTCATAGAGCGCAGCAGCGGGGTTTTTTTATCCAAGGCCTCGCCAGTATAGGAGCAGAACGCAGTTGGGATACAGAGTGTATTGTCTTTAATAAAAGCATCGCTGGTGGGGTCCCATGCAGTATAGCCGCGGGCCTCAAAAGTAGCGCGCAGGCCGCCCGACGGGAAAGAGCTGGCATCCGGCTCGCCCTTAATTAGCTCTTTGCCGGAAAACTCCATAATGACTTTTTCGCCATCTACCGGATAAATAAAGCTGTCGTGTTTTTCTGCAGTGATGCCGGTCATCGGCTGGAACCAATGGGTAAAGTGGGTGCAGCCATTTTCAACCGCCCAGTCTTTCATCGCGTTTGCTACAACATTTGCCACATCTGACACAAGCGGCTGGCCCTCTTTACGGGTCTTCATCAGTGCCCGAAAAGTATCTTTCGGCAGGCGCGCCTTCATCACGGTTTCGTTAAAAACCAGGCTGCCAAATAATTCTGGAACCGTACTCATGCAAATCCCTCCATGCAGTTTTATCAATCTAAAAAGCTGGTAAACAGAGAAAAAGCGCCATAGGGAGCCCTCCCCACAGCGCCTTTACTGTCGTTGCAACTATTATATTCCTGCGAAACTAAAAAGTCAACGGCAGAAAACAGAAAGAACAGGGAAAATGGGTGCCGATTCTTTCCCTTTTTCGGTTAAAAAAGCAACGGAGCAGCAGAAAACAGGTATGCCGCTTATTTTTCAGAAGTACAGGCTGTTCTCTCGCCACACGTCCCCGGCAGCAGACCAAAGTGCGCCAGAGCATTCCAAATGCCATCGCTTCCCACAGCAGTCGTCACATAATCGGCGGCCTGCTGCACAGGAGGAATGGCATTGCCCATGGCAATACCCAGATTAGCCGCGGAAATCAATTCCAAATCATTGCCGCTGTCACCAAAAAAAATTACATTGTCAAAGCTGCTGTTGTAAAAGCGAAGCAGGCGCTGCACACCCTCTGCCTTTGAAAGGGAGCGCGGAATGATATCGGCACCGCGCTTTTTTGCAAAAAGCGGCACCTTTACCTGCGGGAATTCTTTTTCCAGCATCCTCGCCTCTTTCTGTCCCCCCACAAGCGCTAACGCACTGACCTGCCTGCCGAAAAGTTCCTCTGCCGGGCGGGTAACAATTTCATTTTCCTGTACACAAGTATACACAAAGCTGCGCAGCAGTTCCGGTTTGGTTGTATAGTATGCATCGCCCTGGTTGCAGCTGATACACAAATCGTTCTGCCGGCCAAACGTGATGATTCCGTGTAGCAGGTCCTGCGGCAGAAAGTACTGGTACAGCACTTCTCCCTCTGCAAAAATCCGCGCCCCGTTCATTTCAACGATTGCGTCCGGCTGCACGGTCTGCACCCCATAGGTGCTGGCCGGCTGGCGCATATCGCGGCCGGTGGCAATGACAATCTTCCACGTGGGACGCAAAAGGGCGATTGCCCGCTGGGTGCTTTCCGGCACTTTCCCGGTGGCGTGGTCCAGCAGTGTCATGTCATAGTCAAAGCAAAGCAGCTTCTCCAAGTTTTTGCCCCTTTCGCGTTTTTGGCCGTATCAGATGCCTTTCATGATACGCCGCGAAAAGCAAAACGTCAAGCAGCGTGCCGCTTTACAGCTCCTGATAAGCGCCCATGATTTTGGGAATAAACTGCTTCTTGCGGCTGACAATGCCCGGCAGCAGCGTAGCACCTGTCTGGTCCGGCTTTACACCAAAGCCTTGTGCCAGCATACCGGCCGCATGGCGGCCTGCACACAGCATGGTGGTTGCTTCTTCCGGCACATCTGTCAACATGACATACAGGTCCTCTAAGTTCTGCTTTTCCAGCGCTTCCTGCAGATAAGGACGCAGCAGTTTCTCCGCCGCTTTCAGGTTGCTGTCTGTCATGTAATTGCCCTGTGCCACGCCAAAGCGAATATCGCCGCACATAAAGACTTTGAAATCCTGCAGAAAAACTTCCTCAGCAGTTTTTCCGTCCAGTTTTTCGCCTGCTTCAAACATCTCTTCTGCAAAGTCATCCATATCGACGCCGGCAATCTTTGCCAGGCGCTCTGCAATGCTTTTGTCCAGCGGCGTGCAGGTAGGGCTGCGGAATTCCAGTGTATCAGAAAGGATTGCCGCTAAAAGAATCCCTGCAATTTTGGCAGGAGGCTCTATACCGGCTTCGTCATACATCTGTGCAACAATGGTTGCCGTACACCCAACAGGCTGGTTGCGAAAATAAACGGGGCTGCTGGTCTCAATACTGCCAATGCGGTGGTGGTCAATGATTTCCAGGATTTCAGCTTTATCATAGCCCTCAACCGCCTGGGTAGCTTCGTTGTGGTCCACCAAAATCACACGCGGTTTGCGCAGATTGATGATGTTGCGGCGGCTGAGCATTCCGCAGTATTTGCCCTCTTCGTCCAATATTGGGAAATAGCGGTGACGCACTTTTGCCATTACATGCGTCACATCATCTACCGGCGTAACCAGCGTAAATTTTTTAATGTTTTGTGTTGTCATATAGTAAGAAATCGGTGCCGACTGGCAAATCAGCTTTGCCGCCGCATAGGTATCTACCGGCACACTGATAATAGCAACGCCGTTTTCTTCCGCAAGCTTGATAATCGTCTTGCCGACCTTTGCCCCCTGGCAGACAACAATCATGCTGGCTTTCATTTCTATCGCACACAGCTGACTTTCATAGCGGTTGGAAAGCAGCACAATGTCGCCCGGCTCCATCAGGCTCTCCATAGTGTCGGGGTTGGCGGCACCCAGCAGAATATGGCCGCGGTCCACTGCTGCATTCTCGTCGCCTACCAGAATGGTTCCGTTAAGGGTTTCCAGGATATTCTTATAGGTTGTATGGCTTTTTGCAAGCACGGTTGTATCAAAAACATCCATATTGGCAGTGGCAATGTCTTTGACCGTAATCAGTCCCAGCAGGTCGCGGTCTTTGTTGATTACCGGCAGCGTATCTATTTTCTGGTCGCGCATTACCAGCCAAGCGCGCCGCAGGCTTGTGTCCCCCGAAAAGCCGGGCATTTCGCGGTAATCGACATCCCGTACTTTGGGGTTGATATCTGTCACCATGCGTGGCGGCTGAATACCGAATTTGTCCAGTACAAAAGCGGTCTCCTGGTTCAGTTTGCCCGCGCGGCACGCCTCGCAGACAAGGTCACTGGTCTTATTTTTCAGCTGCGTATAGGCAAGGGCAGAGCAGATGGAATCCGTATCTGGATTTTTGTGCCCGATGACAACGACTTTATGTGTGGTTTTCGGCATGGATCTTTTCCCTCCTGTTTGCAAACACCGATTAGGCCATTTTTGTTTGCTGCGAAATTTGCTATGTAAAAGCCTGCAAAATATGAGCTGTACAACAAAAAAGCCTGTGGCTTTTTCTATTATGCACAGTGTGCAGAGCGTGTCAAAGTGGTATGACCGCTTGTCAAACGAACCACAGGTTTTGCAACCTTTTTCTAATTCTATGAAATGATTATGAAAAGAATCTATTTTAATATAATTTTATAGCAATATTTTGAAAGAATGCAGACTTTTTCATTCTCTTCTTTATAAAAAGATACTCCTATGCAAATTGAAAGTCAAGGGCTGAGGCAATTCATTATTGTATTTTTATGAAATGATATACAAAAAAGAATTATATATATATCATTTTTCTGTTCTAAAAAAATAAAATTTGTGGCAGACGCAAAACATCCGCAGCGCCAAAAGACACCGCGGATGTTTTTAACAGGAAATATAGATGAAAAGCGTGCTTGTAAGTTTAAGAAACCTTCTTCTTTTTGATGGATGCAAAAATAGACTGCAGCACAATAAAGAAGCACAACAGCAGGGACAGTGTAATTCTGACCCACCAGCTGGAAAGCGTGCCCTGGGTCGTGATCAAAGACGAAATGGTGCCTTTGATCAGTACACCAAAGAAAGTGCCAATCGGTGTACCGACGCCGCCGGTCAACAGGGTGCCGCCAATAACAGAAGCGGAAATTGCGTCCATCTCAAGTCCTTTGGCCTGCTCCACAAATCCGGCACAGCTGTTCAGGCAGAACAAAAAGCCGCCCAAACCAGCCAGCAGACCATCCAAAACATACGCTCTAAAAGTGGTTCTTGTCACGTTCAAGCCCATCATGAGTGCGCTCTGATGATTGCCGCCAATTGCATAAAGGCTGCGGCCAAATTTGCTGTATTTCAGCATTACAATAATAAAAACAAGCACAACCACTGCAATAATCACTGTGGGGTAAATATAGGCCGGGTGAAATTTTCCTTTTCCACTGTAGCTGCCAAATGGCATATAAATGCGGAATTTTGCCCAGCTTTGAAAGACTGAATTCTTAATGGAAATCATATTGGTACTGACAACAGCTGTCATGCCGCGGCCAAAGAACATGCCGGCAAGCGTTACAATAAACGGCTGAATTTTCAAATAGGAAATTAAGAATCCCTGCACAACGCCGAACGCCAGACCGATAAGCAGCGCAACCATTACAGCTATATAGGGGCTGACATTTTTGTTTTCCATCAGGTCTGCCATCACCATACATACCAGTGCCACTACAGAGCCAACGGAAATATCGATGCCGCCGGTTATCATAACCAGCGTCAGCCCGCAGGAAATGACAATCAGGCTTGCGTTGCTGATTAAAAGATTCAGAAACATCTGCGGTTTGGCAAAGCCTTTGTCCGCATAGACGATCATGCCGATGATGTACATAGCCGCAAACAAGCCAATCGTAATCATCAAAAGGAAAGCGGTGCTATTAAAGGATTTTTTCTGATGTGTCTGTTTCATACGCTCGCTCTCCCCTCTGCTGCCAGTTTTCTGCGGTGCTTTTTAGTATCCATGAATTTCTCGAATACCGGGCTCTGCAGCGTAACGATAATGATAACAACAATGGCTTTATAAACCGGAAGCTGATCGCCCGGAACATCCATTGCATAGAGGGTCGTTGTCAAAGTCTGAATGGTAAATGCGCCAATGACAGAACCCATTAAGGAGAACTTGCCGCCGCCCAGGTAGTTCCCGCCCAGGGCAACCGCCAAAATCGCGTCCATTTCCAAATTGAGGCCGATGTTGTTTGCGTCTGCCGAGTATATGCGGCTGGAAGCAACAATGCCCGCCACGCCGGCCAAAAGCCCGCAGATGACATACGTAAGGAACTTAATCATTGTCGAGTTGAGGCCTACAATGCGCGAAGCACTGCCATTGATGCCAACACTTTCGATATACATACCAAGAGCGGTTTTATTGAGTATCAGATAAGCGATCAGCACAGCCCCCGCCGCAAAGAAAATCGGCGTCGGAATTGGGCAGGAACCTATGTGATCACCCATTGCCTGAAACGTGCCAACACGCACATAAGTAATCTGTCCTTGTGTTACCAGCTGTGCAATGCCGCGCCCCGCTGTGAAAAGAATCAGGGTAGCGACCATGGGCTGAATATTCAGCTTTGCGACAAGGAACCCATTGAAAGCACCACACAGCAGCGAAGCCGCCAGCGCCGCCAAAATAGCCAGGAACAGCGGATTGCGGAAAGTATTGGTGGACACCTGCCCGCCGGAAAGGATCTGGCAGCAGACCGCCGCCGAAACTGCCATAATTGCGCCCACGCTGATATCCTGTCCACCGGAAGACGCTGTGACCAGCGTCATGCCAACCGCAAGAATAACCAATTCAGAAGAACGATTGATAATATCAATCATAGAGCCATACAAAGCGCCGTTGCGAATGGAAATCTGGAAAAAGCCGGGCGTCTTAATGACATTGATCAGCAGTACAACAAGTAAACAAACAATCGGTAGGAAAAGATGGTTTTGCGTCATTCTCTTCCAGACTGACGGTTTTTTATGATCATCCATTTGTTTTCTCCCCTCCCGCAATCGTGCGCATAATGGTTGCCTGGTTCAGTTCCTCGCCGGAAAGTTCGCCGACTTTGCGCCCGTCGCGCAGAACGACCATGCGGGAGCAGGTGCGCAGCATTTCCTCGGTTTCAGAAGAAATAAAAGCAACAGCCATTCCCTGATCTGCCAGGTCAAGGACCAATTTCTGTATCTCCGTTTTGGTACCGATATCAATGCCGCGGGTTGGTTCATCCAAAATCAAGAATTCAGGATTTGTCAGCAGCCATCGGCCGATAATCACTTTTTGCTGGTTGCCGCCGGAAAGACTTTTCACCGGCGTTTCACGGCTGGCTGTTTTAATCTGCAGCAAGTCGATATATTTGTCGGCGGCCTCGTCCATCTCTTTCCGGCTCATCAGCCGGAACATCCCGCGCTTTGCCTGCAGTGCAATGACAATATTCTCCCGTACAGACAGTTCATCGATAATGCCGTCTTTCTTGCGGTCTTCCGGCAGATAGGCCATGCCAAGCTTCATTGCCTGCAGCGGACTGTTAATTTTCACCTGCTTGCCATCTATTTCGAGTGTACCGGAATCTGCTTTGTCAGCGCCATAGATTGCCCGGACCATTTCAGACCGCCCGGAACCGAGCAGGCCGGTCAAGCCGACGACCTCCCCTGCACCGATGTCCAAATTAAAGGGTTTAATCGTGCCTTTGTGCCCCAGTCCTTTTGCTGAAATAACCGGTACTTTTTGTTCTGAAGATTTCTTTCCGGCATGGGCACTTTTGATATCCGCCAGGTCATCAAAATCTTTGCCGAGCATTTTTGCGACCAGCTGCACACGCGGCAGTTCTTTGGTTTCATACTCCCCGACAAACTCTCCGTTGCGCAAAACGGTGATGCGGTCACAGACCGCATAAACCTGCTCCAGAAAATGTGTGACAAACACAATTCCGACTCCGGCATCTCGCAGCCTGCACATCAGGTTAAATAGCTTTTCCACTTCGTCGTCATCCAGAGAAGAAGTCGGCTCGTCCAAAATCAGGACCTTGCAGTTCATGTCCACTGCACGGGCAATTGAAACCATCTGCTGCACCGCAATGGAGCACTCCCCAAGCTGGGCAGTCGGCGCGGCATTGATCTGCAGCTTCTTTAAAAGCTCAGTTGATCTACGGTTCATGGTTTTCCAGTCGACCATACCGTGTTTGCGCGGCTGGCGCCCTATAAAAAGGTTTTCCGCCACCGTTAAGTTTGGGCAAAGGTTGATCTCCTGATAAACCGTACTGATCCCGTTTGCCTGCGCTTCCTGGGGGGAATGGTTGACAATCGGGTGGTCGACGCCGGCCATGCGAATTTCTCCAGACTCAAACTCATACACACCGGTAAGCACTTTAATAAGAGTGGACTTACCAGCGCCGTTTTCGCCCATTAGTGCATGAATCTCGCCTTTGCGCAGAGTAAACTGAACATTGCTCAGTGCCCGCACACCTGGAAAGGATTTATCTATGTTCTTCATGGACAGCAGTACGTTTTCTTCCATTCCTTTTCACCTGCTTTCTGTTGATTTTTGCCGTTGCAGGACGATTTTTTGCATAAGAATGGCATGATACAGCACCTGAGGCAGTCCTATCGAGCGGGCTGCCTGCAGCAAAGACAGCTGCTAAAGCTTGTAAAAAGCTGTTCTGCAAACAGGTTTTGTATCACGCCAGTTTTGAGCAATCTGTTACTGTTGTTTAATAGGCACGGCCCTTAATGACTGCGTCTGTGACAACAGTTGCATCGGTTTTGCCTGCTGAAGTGGTTACAGACTGTACAGTATTGTCATGTGCAAACATTTTTTCATCGACATACTGCTTTTTAGACACTGTTTCTTTTTTCTGCAGTTTCTCGATAATTTCTTTCACACGCGGACCATGCAGCGGGTTGCATTCTGTATCCAGTGCAATTTCGCCGCTCTGTACCTTTTTCAAGCCGGCATTGGTAGAGTCAAAAGACAGAACCATGATTTCGCCTTTGCCGCTGCCCACTTTTTTGCCGGCAGCCTTAATCGCATCGATTGCGCCAAAAGCCTCATTATCATTCTCACAGTAAACGACATCGATGTTGCTGTTTTGCTTCAGCACAGACTCCATAACTTCCTGGCCTTTAGCCTGCGTAAATTCGCCTGTCTGCTGGGCAACCATCTTCCAATTTGAATGCTTTTTCACGCCATCTTCCAAAGCTTCTGTACGGCCAATCTGTGCAGAGGCACCAATGGTTCCCTGAATATCCACGATATTAATTTGGTCTTTGTCTCTGCCCTTTGCCTTAAAGTAAGCGTCCATCCATGCAACAGCTCTGTCGCCCTCTGCACGGAAGTTAGAGCCGACCCATGCAGTGTAAAGGCTGTCATCTTTTACGTTTACCATACGGTCAACGATGATAACCGGGATATCGGCATCTTTTGCTTCCTGTAAAACAGTGTCCCAGCCGGTCTCGGTAACAGGCGCCAAAACGATGTAATCCACTTCCTGCTGAATGAAATTGCGGATTGCGGTGATTTGGTTTTCCTGCTTTTGCTGTGCGTCATCAAAAATGAGCTTGTAGCCGTTGGCCTCGCTGAAGGTCTGTTTCATGGATACTGAGTTTGCAGTACGCCAATCCGACTCAGCACCAACCTGCGAAAAACCGATGGTAATCTGTTTTTTAGAGCTCTTGTCACTGGTACTTGCACTTGCGGCGCTTGAGCTCGCTGCAGTGCTGCTGGCAGTCGAACTCGTACTGCTGCCACAGGCGGCCAGTGTTGCGGCAGCAAGCACAGCACACAGAAGCAGACTTATGATTCTCTTTCCCTTTTTCATTTTGTTTCCTCCCTTTGTTTCAGATGTTCTCGAAGAACTTTAACTTGCTCACATTATATAACTATTGCATAAAAAAGAAAGAGAATTATCAATTTTATTAGTGTAATATTTATTAGCAAGTCGTTTTTTTAGATAAAATTGTGAATTTTTTATGAAAAACAGGGATTATTTTTCTTTCCCCTCCTGTAAGGGTACCCGTACTTGAAACGTAGTTCCCACACCATAGGCACTTGTAAAAGAGAGCCCGTATGTTTCCCCGTAATTCAGCCGTAGGCGCTCATCTACATTTGCTAAACCAAAGCCGTGCTCATGCGGCATCGTTTCCCTCCTAATAACTTTTTTCAGGTTTGCCTGCTCTTCCTCGGTCATACCGATACCGTTATCACTGACTTCAAAGATCGCGCTTTCACCTTGCCGGTAACCGCGTACGATGATTTTTCCTTTTGCACGTTTATTTTTAATACCGTGGTACAGCGCATTTTCGACAAGAGGCTGCAGCGTCAGCTTTAAAATCTGGTAAGGCAGCAGTTCTTTGTCAACCTTGATTTCATAGGTCAGGATATCCTGATAGCGCACCTGTTGTATCTCAAGATAGCTGGAAATGTGCCGCGTTTCCTCTGCAATAGAAACAAAGCTGCGGCCGTTGCTCAGGGTGCTGCGAAAAAAGGTGGACAGAGAAGTCACCATAGAGACCACCTGTTCATCCTGCCCGTCCTCTGCCAGCCAGACAATCGTGCCCAGCGTATTATACAGAAAATGCGGGTTGATCTGCTCCTGCAGCAGGCGCAGCTCCAGTACACGCCGCTGGTTTTGTTCCTGTTTGATATTGTCGATCAGTCTGCCAATCTCTTCCTGCATATTGTCAAAGCTGTCTGCCAAAATAGAAAGCTCATCGGCCGACTTTCCAGAGGCTTTTTGGGTAAAGTCGCCTTTTGCGACACGTCGGGTCGCTTTGCAGAGGTTTTGTATCGGGTCAGTTACACTTTTTGTAATACCGGCACTGAATTTGATACCCAGACAGACAATTAAAAACAGCAGCAGGACGCTAAGGCGCACTGCGGTCTGCCCCTTTTCATTAAGCTGATTCTGCACTTCCCGAAAATGCAGCGCTTCCCGATAGACATAGTCCTGCATGGTTTCTTTGATATTAGAAGTAAGTGTATAGATATCCAGCTGTAAATGGCTGTAATTTTTTTTATAACTGCCGCCGTTTTCGATGCTGCTGTCGACATCTTTTATAACTGTTTCCAGACGGTCTAAGCTGTGCAGGGTCCAGCGCACGTCATTGAGGTTTGCTTCTCCCTGTGTGTTTGCCATGACATTTTGAAAGGTTTTGCGGGCATTTGCGATAAGCTGATACGGATTTTTCATCTGCTCCCAGCCAAAGGGACGCTTATCCTCGGGTAGCTGATAAATCTGCCGGTAGGTCTGTGAACCGATCACTTCCCGGTACATCACATAATCAATATCTTCTTTGAAAGCACCGCAGAAAGCGTTGGTTTCATCAATATTGCTGACGACCTGGCTGTACGCATTGCAAAAGCCGGTAAGCGATACCAGTAAGTAAATAACCAGCCCTGTCAGCGGGACAATCAGCAAAATAGAAAGCATATTCAAGCGCTTTTTCAGAGACATTTTCTTCATCATTTTGCTTCTCCCCTATGCATCCGGTACTCTTTTGGTGTACAGCCATACATTTTTTTAAAAAGGCTGCTGAAGTAGTGCGGATCTTTATAGCCCACAGTGTAGCCGATTTCGGTGCTGCTGCAGTCTGAACAGAGCAAGAGTTCTTTTGCTTTTTCCATGCGCAGGCGAGTCAGATACTCCACAAAAGTAACGCCTGTTTTCTGCCGAAAAATGCTGCTGAAATAGCTTGGGCTTACATTGACCTGCGCCGCAACCACATTGAGCGAGAGATCGTTATTTTCATAATTTTCATCCAGATAGGTTTTTGCATTTTCCATTAAGCGGCTGTACTTGCGCTCTGACTTTTCATTGCGCAGAGTCATGGTTTCCGAAAAAAGCGTCTTTATATAAAGCTTGATCTGCTCTATCTGCATGGGCCCCTGCAAAACCAAATTGACATCACGCACCTGCTCTGAAAGGGAATCATTGCTAAGCCCCAATGCGCCCAAAAAATCGCATACCGCCAAGTAGCAGTCCATGACGATATAATTTTGAAAAAGCAGCGACTGATAGTTAACCTCACCGATGCTGCAAAAATACTGTTCTACAAAGCCCTCTACTTCCTGCAAAGTGCCGCTGCGCAAAAATCTGTCTATCGCATGGCGGTTTGTTTCGCCGGTCTGGATTGCGTGAAGATCCATTTTTTTACTTTTTCCAAATAGGCTGCCAATCTCATCGGAAGATAGAATTTTCCTGCTGTCCGTCAAGAAACGGCAGGCAAAGGCTTTATTCGCTTCCTGATAAGACTTCATCAGTTGATTCAGTCTGTTTACCGGCCTGCCAAGCCCACCAAACCAAGCTAAGTTTCCGCTGCTGCGCATAATCTGCTCAATGTTCTGCCGAACAGACGCGACAAGTGTACACAGCGCCTCTGTCGAGTCGCCCATCAACAGCAAAGCCCAGCCGTCTACACCGCGTGTAAACTGCAGCAAGCGGGGTTCTTTCTCCCACGTATCTGACAGCGTCTGCTGGCAGGCCACCGCCTCTTCACTTTGCTGCTGCGTCTGCGGCATCATTTTGAAAAGCAGCATTTGGTAGCAGGAAGCTGCCAAATCCATTCCCAAGCTGGCACCTCGCTCGACTGCCGCACAAAAGTCAATGCGGCCGGCAAGAACATCCTGCAGCAGCTGCAGCCTCTTCTGATCATCATTTCTTTGAATCTGCTGCTGATACTGCTGAAGCATTTGCTCCTTTTCCCGGTCGTTCTGAATAACCGCCGCCACTTTTTTCACTGTTTCCAGCAGTACTTTCGGCGTAACCGGCTTAAGCAGATAATCCGTCACGCCAATATGGATTGCCTGCTTGGCATAATCAAAGTCATTGTATCCGCTGAGAATGATAATTTTCATCTGCGGAAATTCCTTTTTCACCAGTGTGCTCAGCTGCAAACCATTCATAAACGGCATGCGGATATCCGTAATCAAGATGTCCGGCTTTGTTTTGCGAATCAGCGGATAAGCCAATTCGCCGTCGCCCGCCTCTCCAACAAACTGAAAGCCATCCTGTTCCCAATGAATATTTTTCTTAATGCCGTTTCGTATAATCACTTCATCTTCTACCAAAAAAACCTTAATCATTTTTTTCCTCCCACTTTACATCTTGTCTATTCTATAATACTCTACAAAATATTGCAAAGTTTTATGATATATTTGACAAATCATGGTGTTGCTTCGTCAATCTCATCGTTTTGCGACAATAGCGCCCCTGCACTTTTCTTTTTGGGAAGAAAAAAGCCCCGGCATTTCAATGCCGGGGAAAAATTTCAACCGCCAGAAAAAGACGGCCTACCTCTTGTGTGCTGCTCTCAGGTGCAGTAGCGGAACGTCTTGTCCATAATGATACGGGCAAAAATCAGACCCAGCGGCAGCGACAGGATAATCAAAATGGACTGGGCAAACCAAGAAGCCGAAACGCCCAGTGACATAATACCCAGGTTGTAGATGGCACGGTAAAGGTAAAGCCCCGGCACCATGATGACGATGGCCGGCACGGTGATTGAAATGCGCGGATAGCCGGAAATATTCTTTACCACAGAAGCCAAAATACCTGCCGTCATTGCGCACAGGAACGCCGCTGCAGCCGATGGTATCCCAGCCAAATCAATCAGTTCCAAACGCAGTGTATTAGAGATAGCGCCGATCACTGCAGCACACGCAGCCATACGGTGCGAACTGTTAAACATAACAGAGAATCCAAACACCCCGCAAAAGCTGGCAATCAGCCGAAAAAGGACATGCTCCGGCAGGCTGAGCTGCAGCGGCGGAAAATTAACGGGTTTTAAGTTGAGCAGAAGGGCCATAATCCAAGCGACAACAGCCGCCACTGCTACAATGAGGATTGCATACGACAGCCGCTCTATTCCAGAGCGCATATCCAGTTTTGCTAAATCTATGCCGCTGGTGATAAAGGGGAATCCTGGAATGATAAAAAGCATAGAACAGATGTAACCAGCTTCATGCTGCAGAGAAACCGAAAACAATGCTTCAGCCAACTGGAGCAGCAGCGCATAGACAAAGCAGGCAGAAGATACGGAAGCCGCAATACCGAGGAATAGCGTGTAGTGGTGTTTTGTGAGCTTGCACCGAATAAAATTACCGATACCGGCACCAAAAAATGCACAAATCATTTCCACCAAGCCGCCGCCCAGCAAAAAAGTAAATGCCCCGCAGGCCAGCGCGGCGGCAAGTCCCAGAGCAAGCGGAGAATACAGCTTATGAACCCGCTCAATTTCATCTAGGTGAGAGTGCAGCTGCTCGCCTGACATCAACTTGCCCTGCGTAGCAAAGTCGGTGATAAAATGTTCCATTCGGTTTAGTCTGGAGGTATTGACGCCGGTATTGGTAAGGCAGAGCGACTGCGAAAAAGAACTTTCACCGTCAAAGCAGGTGTATTCGATAGACATTAAGCCAATATCCGCTGTACAGGTAATTCCCAGCTCTTTTGAAAGTGTATTCATAGAACTGCGCACCCGCCAGGCGCCGGTTCCGCAGGAAAGCAGCATCAGCCCTACCCGGCCGATGACAGAGGCTTTTTCGTCCAAACTGGCTTCGGTAATCGCAACGCCTTCGCTTGCCGAGGCATAATCATGCCAGGAAACCTCCATATGATTTTTGGGAATCGTACTTTGCGCCATGCTGTGACACTTGCCTTTCTGTAATTTTAATCAAATCAATCTAGTTTACAAAATATAGAATTTTGTGGTACACAGCCGAAAAATTTTTTCTCTACACAAATAAGCTTGTTTTGTGTCTTTACCAGCATTTGCGCAAAGGGCAAAGGCACCTTTTCTTACGGTCTGTAGACAATTTCATCAGCCTTGGCAATATTCTTTTCGAGCCGGTCGCTAAAGAGGTTTAGCGGCAGAAAGACGCCCATTTCATCATAGCGGCGGCCCGCGTCCTCTAGAGAATCCTGCCCGTAATAAACTACAGAACGCGGCAGCTCCCGCTGCAGGCGCATCATAATATCCCACACCGCCGCATAAGCCTGGGCTTCGGTCTCCTGCTGCTTCACGGTATTGGGCAGCTCATAAATCAGCAGCAGGCCCATGTGCTGCTCCACGCGGTATTCCTGCACCTGCATGGTATCGGCCGCATAGCCATGGCGTTTGCGGTAGCCGCAGGCAAGGTACATTTTTACTTTTTCCCTTTTTACAAAAGCCTTGCTGAAGCGGCTGTATTCCTTGGCATTAACCTTTCCTTTTGCCTCTGGCAGCAGCCTGCCCTCTTCATCAGTCAGAATATACGGATTTGTCTGGCCATCTGCATTAAAGCGAAACGGCGCTAAGTAGGCGTTGCGCAGCAGATCAAACATGCTGTGTTGGCACACAACCATCAAAAACGCTGTCAGGTCTTTATTATCATAGGCATCAAACAGGGCTTTGGTAAACTGCTCGGCCGAAAGGCTGTCGCCGCAAATTTCGTTGCCTTCTGTATCCTCGGCCTCATCCAAAGCATTGTAAAAGGTTTCACGCAGACGCTCGCAAGCCCGTGGGTCGGCCAAAATCTTTTGAAACAGCAGCTCTGGTTTTTCTTCGCGCGGAAATATTGTTGCCATAGACATCCCTCTTTCTGTATTTTCAAAGTGCGCTTTTATTATAAACTTTTGCAGATGAAATGTAAAATTGCAGAGCAAAGCAGCCGTTCCACACCTACCTGCTGCAAAATGCGTACACAGCAAAGGGGAGGGCATTGCTGCAGCTGGGCTTTTGTGCAAAAACAGACCGAAGCTGCGCCGTGTGTATATTTTGCAGCCGCATAGATAAGCAAATTAAAAAAACGCCCCAAATGTGAAGCAGTATAAATACTGCACTGCATTGGAGCGTTGTCTGTATCAGATAAACCGTCTATTTTGCCGTGACTCGCACTTGCAGCGTGCTGCTGCCACATAGAGCACAGCTGCGGTCATCCGGCTGATGCCCGCCCACAGAAAGCTGCCAAACGCCGCGGTCATAAAATTGTCTGCCGTCGCCGCTAACATTGTAAAAAGACACAGCCGGCACTTCAAAAGAGATGCGGCGTACCTCACCGGCCTTTAGAGAAGTGCGGCAAAACCCACATAGTTTGCGCAGCGGCGTAAAGGAATCCGCTCCCTCTTTTGAAAGATAAAGTTCTGTTACCTCGTCCGCGTCAAATTTTCCAGTGTTTTGGACGGTGACCTGCAGACAAAGACCGGCATCCTTTGTCACTTCCGTATGCTCCAGCTGTAAATCCGTATAGGAAAAGGTGCTGTAAGACAACCCGTAACCAAACGGATACAGCGGCGTGCCACGATAATAGCGGTACGTGCGTCCCTGCATGGAGTAGTCTTCATACGCAGGCAGGTCATCGACCCCACGGTAAAACGTCACAGGCAGCCTGCCACTGGGAACTACTTCGCCAAAAAGAAGACGTGCCAGTGCTTCACCGCCGTGTGCACCACTGTACCAGACCTGCAGCACTGCGCTGCAGTGTTCCTGCGCATAGGAAAGGTCGAGTCCACTGCCGCTGTTTACTACAAGCACAACCGGCCTGCCTGTACTGCAGATCGTTTTCAGCAGGTGCTGCTGCGAGGCGGGCAGCTGCAGCGTTTCGTTGTCCCCCGCTGAAAACGCATTGCCTGCATCGCCCTGCTCCCCCTCAATCGTCGGGTCAAGCCCCAGACACAGCACCACTACATCTGAAGCTTTAGCCGCAGCAGCGGCTTCACTCAGGCGGTCATCCGGCTGTGCAAGGTCCATAACACGGTCACAGTAAAGGTCGCAGCCCTGTGCATACAGAACACGCGCCTGCCCCCGGACATAGTCCTGCATTCCACGCAGATTGGTTTCCCATTGAGAGGCAGTGCCACAGTAGTTGCCGCGCAGGACCTCAATGCTGTCTGCATTCGGCCCAATAACGCCAATGGTTTTCAGTTTGGAAAGATGCAGCGGCAGGATCCCATCGTTTTTCAGCAGAACAGCAGATTTTTCACCTGCCCGCAAAGACAGTTGATTATTTTCTTTGGAATCGATTTTTTCAAATGGAATAGAATCATAAGGGCAGTCATCGGCAAACTCACCCAGCGCACAGCGAATTGTAAACAGGTGCTCTGCGGCTGTTCGAATATCCGCTTCCTTCACCAGTTTGTGTTTATAGGCGTCCATTACACTTCTGTAAGTATCGCCGCAGTTAAGGTCACATCCCATCGGCAGCGTCATTTGGGTAGTCTCTTCCGGGCCTTTGGTAAGTGGATTATACTGGTAAATATCATGAAGTGCCCACGCATCGCTTACAAAGTACCCTTTGAAGCCCCACTTTTCGCGCAGCAAACTTTGAATATACGGATGTGCACAGGCGGGCACGCCATTTATGCGATTGTAGGCACCCATAACGCCCGCCACTCCAGCTTTTACAGCAGCGTGGAATGCAGGCAAGTAGGTATCGGCCAAGTCATGCAGGCTGACCCGCGAATCAAATCCGTGGCGAGTCGCCTCGGGGCCGCTGTGCGCCGCAAAGTGTTTTGCACACGCTGCCGCTTTCAGATAAGGGCCGTCGCCCTGCAGACCGGTCACATAAGCGCAGCCCATGCGCGCTGTAAGGAACGGGTCTTCTCCGTAAGTTTCCTGTCCTCTGCCCCAACGCGGGTCACGAAAAATATTGATATTTGGTGACCAAAAAGTCAGCCCTTTATAGATACCCCGGTCACCGGCAGCAGACTGAAAATTGTATTTTGCTCTGCCCTCATCTGCCGCAGCGGCAGCCATACCGAAAACAGCCGAGTCGTCAAAGGTCGCCGCCATAGCGACTGCCTGCGGAAAAACTGTAGCAGTACCCGCGCGTGCCACTCCATGCAGCGCTTCATTCCACCAGTTACAGGCCGGTATGTGCAGGCGCTCAACAGCGGGGGCGTCATACCGAAGCTGAGAGGCGGCTTCCTGCAGGGTCATCTGTGCAACAAGCTGATGCGCCTGTGTTTGAAATTCATTCCATCTGTCTTTGTAATTCATGATATACTCCTATTGGTATTTCTTGAATGGATTTTGCAGCCCTTTCAATAGCTCCTTTGGTCTTTTTCGGCAGTATACAAGACCCGCAAAAGGAATTAGCTGCCGACAAGTACAGCATCATCATACTCAGAAAATACACAAGAAACAACCGTAAAACATCAAATAAATAATATGTGGGCATAAAAAATCCGCACCAAAAGCTTAAAACAGCTTACAGTGCGGTTTTTTCTGGCTGGGCTGGCGGGATTCGGACCCACGCGTGACGGAGTCAAAGTCCGTTGCCTTACCACTTGGCTACAGCCCAACAAAATAAAATTTATAAAAATTACGGAGCGTGGAAAACTCCATGCCCCGTAATCTTTTTCTGTGGGGTGGAAGATGGGATTCGAACCCACGGTCTCCAGAGCCACAATCTGGCGCTTTAACCAGCTAAGCTACATCCACCATATGGCGCGCCAAAAGGGACTCGAACCCCTGGCCCACTGCTTAGAAGGCAGTTGCTCTATCCAGCTGAGCTATTGGCGCGTATCCCCTTTATGGAGCGAGTGATGGGAATCGAACCCACACTACCAGCTTGGAAGGCTGGAGTTCTACCATTGAACTACACTCGCAATTAGCAACGGTTAGTAGTATATCATGAGAAACCCTATTTGTCAAGGAAAAAGTCTAAAAATAGAAGTTTGCCCGCATACACCGTTATTGAACCGCCGTCTGTGCTTCTCTGCGCGGCAGTACCCGCCCCAAAAGCTGCTGCAACGTGCAGTCCTGCAGGCTGCAGGACTGCAAAATGGGAAAGCCAGGGGCTGAAACAGCTGCGCCGTTCTCGTCAAAGGCCAGCACGCAGTTGTCAGAAGAAATGACACCATCGATAAAGGCAACGTCTGAGTATAAATCAATACAGAAAAGCGGCTCATTCTGTGCCTGACGCCCGCGCAGCGTATAAACACGCGCCTGGCGGCGAGTTTCCTCTGAGCAGCTGTCAGACGCCGCCAAAAACAGGAACGGCGTTTTGACCGGCAGAATCTGTGCGGTCAGTTTTTCTTTATAATCTTCTGTTTGAAACGCATCGTCGTACATATACCAGGCAGAGAAAAAGCAGTCGCTGTTTCTCAGCTTCTTTGCTGTCTCTAAAAAGCGATCATCGCAGTGCAGACACAGCATTGTATTTTTTACATGCAGCAGTTCCTGAATCAGGCTGTCGTCCACCTGGGCATTTTCCACAAACAGCACAAATGCACAGTCCGGGTTTTTTTTCAGCAAAGGTGCAAGGTTCATCAGCGCGTAGTTACCTTCACAAAAAAACATATAGCTGAAAATGCCAAGTTTTTGGCCTTGTGCAACTGTGTTCTCCAGCATTTCCGGCGTGCATTTTCCCGCAGGAGACAAATGAAACAGCAGAGTCCACGGAATATGGTATCCGGCAGTCTGCTCAAGGGCACGCACTGTCTTTGCACCGACGGTCCAGCTGTTGTAAGCAAGGTTGATACCAAATGTTTTCAGCTGCTTTTGGTCTGCATTAACCACCAGGTCATGAATCCACTTATAATAGGAACTATTTTCGTTGTGCAGCATTTCACCGAAAATATCAAAAAAGTAGCGCTGGAATCTGCCCTTTGCAAAGTTGGTGCCCAAATCCACCAGCTGGCGCACGCTGCGCTTTGGGTCGCGCCCAATGTCCCGAAGTCCTTTATCTACAGCAGCGCTGATGAAGGCACGCATCATTGCATCCGATTTCACCTTGCCACCCACTCCCTTTTACGTATAACTATATGTTATTATAGTCATTTTTGTTTTTCACTAAATAGACAAAGCAATTTATCTGTCTAAAAAGCAGACGCTTTTGGGCAGATGTCGCATCTGTACCGCTAACCAGCTCTGCCGGAATTTTTCCGCTGATTTTATGAAAGAATATTTGTCAAATTATATTTTTTCTGCTATTCTAGTATTGTACTGTTTTTTAGACAGAATAGCAAGCTGTAAGTGAAAGCCGCCCCTCTTTTTGGCGGATAAAAAGGAGAACCGCTTTATGGAAAATTATTGTCTGCTGACTGACACTACCGCCGAGCTGACCCCGGCGCTAGCGCAGGAACTGGACGTGGAAGTAATCCCCATGCCGTTGGTTTTAGACGGAGTTTCCTATCAATTCACTACTTTTGATGACAAATTGAGTGT
Organism: Oscillospiraceae bacterium; assembly: GCA_022483045.1. Taxonomy (NCBI): domain Bacteria; kingdom Bacillati; phylum Bacillota; class Clostridia; order Eubacteriales; family Oscillospiraceae; species Oscillospiraceae bacterium. Next base: position 1,400,568 of record JAKVOA010000001.1, read on the forward strand.
CTCTGATTTCTATAATCAACTGCGCGCGGGCAAATTTGCCCATACTTCCCAGATTAACGAAACAGTTTACCAGGAATTTTTCGAAAAATACCTGAAAAAGGGTATCGACGTACTCTATTTCTGCTTTTCTTCCGGCATGAGCAACACTTACCACATTGCCTGCCAGTGCATTGAAGAACTGAGAAAAAAATATCCAGAGCGGCGCATTGAATGCCTGGACACCCTGTGTGCCTCAGTCGGCGAAGGTCTGCTGGTCTTTAGTGCTGCCAAAATGCGGCTGGCCGGCTCTTCTTTGGACGAAGTGCTGCAGTGGGCCACAGACCACCGCGACAGCGTCTGCCACAGCTTTAAAGTGGACGAGCTGGAACATCTGCGCCGCGGCGGGCGTATTTCCAATACCACGGCTGTCATCGGTTCTGCGCTGCAGATTAAGCCGATATTGGTCGTAGACCACGAGGGCAAGCTGCAGGTAATTGCAAAAGTGCGCGGCCGCAAGCGTGCGCGCGACTACCTGATGAAAATCATTGAGCGCCACCTGCTGCACACTAAGGAAGCTGAAACTGTCTTTATCGGCCACGGCGACTGCCAGGAGGAAGCAGAATCTTTGGCGGAAGACCTGAAAGCAAATCTGCCAAGCATCAAGCGCATTATCATTGTGCCTTTAGGGCCGATTATCGGCGCACATGTGGGCCCCGGCATGATTGACCTCATTTTTTACGGCGACGACCGCATGTGCAGTTTAAAGTAAAAAACGGCTGTCCGTATTTATAAGTCTTGCCGTTTTTGAGAAAATAAATACCGGAATGCGCTATCAATATTCTTAATCTGAAATATCTTTACAGCATACGAACTATCTGCACGGACAAAATTGGCGCAGCAAAAATCAGGGCCGGCACTTAAATGGGTGCCGGCCCTGATTTTATGATAATTCTTTAATCCTCTTTAAAGCAAAGTGCACAGCGAAAGTTCGCCATCCTGCACGGTCAGGCTGACCCCGGCAAGACCGGTATCTGCTGTTTCAATCAGAATGCTCGCTAAACGGTCCTCTACTTTGCGGCGAATCAGGCTGCGCAAATCACGCGCACCGCTCTTGCCGCCGTAGGCATGCTCTGCAAGCCATTCTGTAGCGGCAGTATCAAAGGTAAAGGTAACGCCTTTTTCTTTCAGTGTGCCCACATACTCGTTGAGCATTAGTGCAGCGATCTTGCTGTAATCTTCCTTAGTCAGCTGATGGAATACAATAATCTCATCTACACGGCTCAAAAACTCAGGCCGCAGAAAATCAGAAAGCGCTTTCATAGCGCGCTCTTTGCTGACATCCGCTTCATTACGGTTAAAGCCCAAAGCAGACTCGTGAACGTTGCTGCCGGCGTTGCTGGTCATAATGATAATGGTATTTTCAAAGTTGACATTGCGACCCTGGGCATCGGTAATGTGCCCTTCGTCCAAAATTTGCAGCAGGATATTCATAACATCGGGATGCGCTTTTTCAATTTCATCAAACAGCAGCACACTGTAGGGCTGGCGGCGCACCTTTTCCGTCACCTGGCCAGCTTCATCATAACCGACATAGCCGGGCGGCGAACCGATAATGCGCGAAACGCTGTACTTTTCCATAAATTCGCTCATATCTAGGCGAATCAGCGTCTCTGGCTTATCAAACAGCTCTTTGGCAAGCACTTTTGCAAGTTCGGTCTTTCCGACACCGGTGGGCCCCACAAAAATGAAGGAAGCCGGACGGCGGCGGGGGCTTATCTGGACCCGGCTGCGGCGAATTGCCGCGGAAACAGCCGAAACTGCCTCGTCCTGGCCGATAATTTTCTGTTTTAACGTATCCTCAATATGAGAAAGCTTTTTCAGCTCGCTCTCCTGTACACGGCTGGCCGGAATTCCTGTCCACAGTTCAATAACGTGGGCAAGGTCGCCTTCCTCCACCGGCGCACCAAGCGCCTGCGGTTTAAGCTCCTCCACCCGCTGCTGTGCACGGGAAATATCTGTGCGCACACGCGCCAATTCCTCAAAATCTGTGTTTTCGCCTGCGGCGGTCATGTTTTCTTCCTTGACCTGCAGGTCTTTCAGCTGGCGGTTCAGACGGTCGTACTCCGACATAGACTTATTGCGCAACGCAGCGCAGGCACAGGCCTCGTCCAAAAGGTCAATCGCCTTATCGGGTAGGAAGCGGTCGTTGATATACCGCTCAGAAAGCACCACCGTACGGCGGGCAATCTGGTCAGAAACTCGCACACGGTGAAAGGTTTCATAGTATCCCTTAATACCGAGAATAATCTGCGTTGCATCCGCAATAGAGGGCTCTTCGATGGTAACCGGCTGAAAGCGGCGCTCCAGTGCGGCGTCTTTTTCAATATACTTGCGATACTCCGTAAAAGTAGTGGCACCAATTACCTGAATTTCGCCGCGGGAAAGGGCTGGCTTCATGATATTGGCAGCATTCATACTACCCTCGGCGTCACCAGTGCCCACCAAATTGTGTACCTCATCGATAAACAGAATGATATTGCCGGCCTCACGTACTTCCTGCAGCAGGCCCTTAATACGGCTCTCGAACTGGCCGCGGAACTGGGTGCCCGCAACCAGTGCGGTTAAATCCAGCAGCATAATTTCTTTGTCCTGCAGGCGCACCGGCACCTGCCCCTGGGCAATGCGCAAGGCAAGTCCCTCTGCCACGGCGGTCTTGCCCACGCCGGGCTCGCCGATCAGGCAGGGATTGTTTTTTGTGCGGCGGGAAAGGATCTGCACCACACGGCTGATTTCTTTGTCACGGCCGACAATACGGTCGATCTTTCCCTCTTTTGCGCGCGCGGTCAGGTTGGTGCAGTAGGTATCCAAATGGCGGCGCTTCTTTTTCTTTGGCTCCGGTTTGCTGCTGTTCGCGGCAGGCGCCTGGCCGCCCTGCGGAGCAGACTGGCTGCCGCCGCTGTTGGGGTCATAGATATTTTTCAGGAAATTGGCAGGGAACAGCGCAGCACCGCCAGGCTCAAAGCCATCGCTGTCGCCGTCATCTGCATCGTCACTGTTTTCCTCATTAGAGGCATCCATAAAAGCGTCCAGTTCATTTTCCATCGCTTCCATCTGGTCGCTGGTCAGTCCCATTTTATCCATCAAGTCATTGACCGGCTTAATGCCCAGTTCTCTGGCGCAGGTGAGACAGTATCCCTGCGGATTACTTCCATCAGCGGAAGACGACAGGAACACAACGGCAGGGCGCTTGTGACATCTGGAGCATAACATAGGCAAATCACTTCTCTTTTTCTGATTTTCAAAGTTAAAGTCAGGTTTTTTGTACTTTTCCTATTATAGCTTATAATCACAGCGGAAAGTTAAATAAATTATAAATTCGATGAAATACCCGAAATACGAAAGGCCCGGCAGAAACTCCGCCGGGAAAAATCATGCTTTATTTTTTACGGTCCATCATTTCTTTTACGTCCAGCTGATCCTCAGGGGCAGTGCTGTTCAGGATACGAAAAAACTCGCGGCCGTACATAATCAGCGCAAAGATCATCATACCCGCAGTAATCACCAGCAGCGCGACAATCAGCGGGAAAAAGGCTTTGTCCTGATTGATGATATCCACGACCAAAATAACTGCGAACGCAACGTAAAACATAACGGTTGCCACTTTGCCGTACCACTTGGCGGCACAGGGGCGCTTGGCGTTTTTCAGCAGCACGCCGCCCCCCACAAGCATAATGCCCTCTTTGATGACAAAAATGAGCAGCACCGGCAAAAGCACCGGGTGACGGATTGCCAAACTGATAGCCACAAGTCCCTGTATCACTTTATCTGAAATCGGGTCTAAAAGCTGACCAAGTTCCGTCTGCTGGTGAAAACGACGCGCGATGAAACCGTCCAGTGCATCGGTGAGGCCCGCAATCAGCAGTACAATAATTGCCGGCTTTATCTTGCCGTTCAGGTAATAGCACATAAACGGAATCACCAGGATAATGCGCAGAACCGTCAGTGTATTTGGCACATTGAAATTCTTGTTTTTACTTGGCATTCGCTTGAACATCCTCTCTCAGAATCTTCTCATAGAACGAATAAACCGGGTTACGCACTTTTTCGGGCAGTTTGTTAATAAAGCCCTGTATGCTCTTTTGGGCTTGAGCACCCCAGCCCGAAGACTGGGAAGACGCTGAAGCAGACGAGTTCTGCTTCAGCTGCAGCATTGCGGAGCTGCTGAAACTGGAAAGTTGTACTTTGTCGGGAAATTGCTCTGCCAGCAGCGGCAGTGAGAGGCGCAGCAGTGCGCACACCAGCATTACCAGCAGTACACCCTTTACTGCGCCCAGCACGCCGCCCAAAATATGGTTGAGCGCATGCAGGCCCGGCAAACGGCAGACTCTGTCCAGCAGGCGGCACAAAAGCCCCGCTGCCACCATAATTAGCACAAAAGCCAGTATGGTACACAAAATGTCCCGCATGGATTTGTCCTTTGCGGTCCCTGCCGGCAGTATACTGGAAATCCACTTGCCAAAGCGCGGCGAAAAAATGACCGCGACAATCAGCCCCACCAAACCCGCAACGGTAAGTACAGCGCCCTTGCCAGCGCCTTTTACGATACACACGATAAAAATAACCAGCAGAATAATATCTACAATCGTTCCTGCCATAGCTGCACCTCCTTTCATTTCCTTTAAGGAGTGTTTATTATACTACAATTCCCAATTTCCCGCAAGACAGCTCAGGTTTTCAGCTTTTCCAGCCGAATCTGTGATACTTCCAAAACATAGACTTGGTTTGTGTCACGCAGAGCCACCGCACGCGCATTGCTGCCCGCACTGCAGGAACCGCCAGCTTTTCCATCTGCAGTACTGTAGGCCGTAACCTTGCTGCCGCATAGTGCCGCCATAGTAGAACCAGAGCAGGTCACGCTGGTTGGCACGCCGCTCAGCTGTGCCGAAGCTTTTTGTTTGCCGCTGGTGTCAACGGAAAGCAGAGTTCCTTCTGTTGCATTGTGAAACTTGGAAATACCGAGGACCGCGCCGCTGCTCTGCAGGTTCCACGCAGAAAGCTCACCATCGCCGTAAGTACAGGCATTTGCTTTTTTGCCATCGGCTGTCAATGCCACTGCCTGGGTATCGCCCACGGCCAGCACGCCGCCGTTTTCTGTATAAGTAACATCTAAAAAGGCGGTGTCACTGTAGGTTGCAACCGGTTTTACCGCCTGGTTTGAATTGAAATCGAGTTCATAAATTGCGCCGGTCAGAGCCCCGCCGCTTGCACCTACCGCAGTCACAACTGCCCGGGTCCCGCTGCTGTTGAGTGCCACCGCTGTGGGAGCGTACTCGGAAAATGAGTAGGAAAAAGCGACTTGATTGTCCGGCAGATAAACTGTCAACTCGCCGCAGTAGCCGTCTTCCTGTGTCAGTAAAGCAAAGCGGCCATTTGTGCACACTGCGCCGCCCAGCAGTTTGTTGTCCGTAGAGGAAGAAACCAGGGTTTTTAGCTGATTCCCAAGCTGATAGCCTGTGCCGCCCAGATTATAGACCAGCACACGGTTTCCATTGACTTTTAAAACCGGCTCTGAAAAACTATGTTTGCGCGAAAAGAGCTGCTTTCCAGAAGTATTGTAGGCACGGGTAGCGGTATCACTGGTGTAAAAAATGTCTTTCCCGGAAGAAATGAAATTGCGCGTCTGCACATTTTCTGTATCAAAATGTACAGGGTAGCCGTCGCCGCCGCCAATACCCAGCATCTGTGTCTGCACCCATTCCGAGATATTCTCAGGCCGCAGGCTGTCGCGGTTGACCCACAGCGCCAGCACCACCGCGCAGACAAGCAGAATAGCAATAGCCGTATAAATACCGTGTGGCTTCTTCTTTTGTATTTTGCGTTTTTTCGCCGTACTGCCAAGCGGCGGCAGTTCGCCCGGCAGATATTCATGCTCATACCGGGTACGGTTTGCTTTTTTACGCATGCAGATCTGCCTCCTCATAATCGACGCGGTTTAAGTACAGGCCCTGCGGCGGCGCTGTAGGACCGGCTTTGCTGCGGTCGCGCGCGGCAAAGATACTGGGAATATCCTGCGGAGTAATTTTTCCCTGTGCCACATACAAAAGGGTGCCCGTCAAAATGCGCACCATATTATACAGGAAGCCGTCCGCCGCAACGAAGAAATATACAAAGTCACCCTCGCGCCGCACTTCTGCCTGCGTGATTGTACGGGTGAAACTGCCGATTTCACGTTTGTCCTGCGTACAGAAAGAGGTGAAATCGTGGCTGCCAAGGTACTGCTGGGCCGCCTGCTGCAGCAGGCTTTCATCCAGCGGATACCAGTAATGCAGCGCACGCCCGCGCAAAAACGGATTGCGCACCGGGGCGTTCCAAATCTTATAAACGTACTGCTTACCTTTACAGGAATAGCGCGCGTGAAACGCCGCTGGCACTTCACGGCAGCCGGTCACTGCCACATCTGCCGGCAGAAAATGATTGACTGCCTGTACCAGCCGCCCGCAGGGAATCTGCCGCTCCGTATGCAGCGATACGCAGAACATGTGCGCATGCACGCCGGCATCTGTGCGCGAGCAGCCCTTTAAATCCGGCGTTTCGTGCAGCACAGACGCGATCGCTTCCTGTAAAACCTGCTGTACCGTAACTGCATTCGGCTGAATCTGCCAGCCGTGATAGCCGGCGCCGTCAAAGCAGAGCGTAAAAAGAAGATTGCGCAAAGGGGGCTTCCTTTCTATCAAAATCTGTTTCCGTTTCAGCTGATTGAAGCCGGCACCATGACATTCAGTACAATGACCGCCGCCAGCAGCACCGCCCCAAAGGCCAGCGCCGCAAAGTCGGTTTTCTGCAGGTGCAGAATTTTCATTTTGGTCCTGCCCTCACCACCGTGGTAGCAACGGCACTCCATTGCCATAGCCAGGTCATAGGCGCGCCGGAAAGACGAAACAAACAGCGGAATTAAAACCGGAATCAGCGCCTTAATGCGCTGCATCAGCCCACCGGACTCCATATCGGCACCGCGCGCTTTTTGGGCCGACATGATACGGTCGGTTTCGTCCAGCAGAGTCGGCACAAAGCGCAGGGCAATCGTCATCATCATAGAAATCTCATGTACCTTGACATGCAGCACTTTCAGTGGCGACAAAAGGCGCTCAAGCGCATCTGTCAGCTCGGTCGGTGAGGTTGTAAATGTAAGAATCGAGCTAAACAGAATCAAACTGATAATGCGTACCGAAATAAAGACTGCATTCTTTATACCGTTTGCTGTAATCTGCATGAAGCCAAACTGTACCAGCACCGGCCCGGTACCGTAAAACAGGTTTAATACCGCCGTAAAAATGACAATAAATAAAATGCCTTTGATACTTTTAAAATAAAGCTTTACCGGCACACCGGAAACTGCCATCAGCGCAAACGTGGCCACAACCAAAAGCGCCAGACCGACAAAATTCTGCGCGACAAAAATATAGACAATAAAGGCAATGGTCAGAACGAGTTTTACGCGCGGGTCCAGCCGGTGAATCAGTGATTTGCCGGGGAAAAACTGGCCCAGGGTAACATCTCTGGTCATTGGGCCGCGCCCCCTTTCTGCACCAGCGGCAAAAGCTGCCGCACGGCTTCCTCCATGGTCAGGCAGGTCTTGACAGGGTAGCCGTCATTTTTTAAAATTGACATGATTTTTGTAATCTGCGGCACCTGCAGACCGATTTTCTCCAGCTCTGCATCGTGCGAAAAGACCTTCTGTGTCGTGTCGAGCATCTGCAGGTGAGAGGCATTCATTACCAGCACGCGGTCAGCCACGCGCGCCACATCCTCCATGCTGTGAGAAACCAGCATGACTGTATTGCCACGCTCTTTGTGATAGTCGACAATTTCGCTTAAAAGCACATCGCGCCCGGCAGGGTCCAGACCAGCGGTCGGTTCGTCCAAAATCAGCACATCCGGGTCCATGGCAATGACGCCCGCAATCGCAACCCGGCGTTTTTCTCCGCCGGAAAGCTCAAATGGGCTCTTTTCCAGCAGCTCGTCCCGCAGGCCAACAAACTGCGCCGCTTTGTGCGCGCGCTGTACGATTTCATCTTCTGTAAGGCCCATATTGCGCGGGCCGAATTCAATGTCTTTTAAAACTGTTTCTTCAAACAACTGGTCCTCCGGGTACTGAAAGACCATGCCTACCCGAAAGCGCACAGCGCGTATTTTTTTCGGCTCTGCCCAAATATCTTTACCCGAAAGCAGCACCCGGCCGCTGGTGGGGCGAATCAAGCCGTTCATCATCTGAATCAGCGTGCTTTTGCCAGAGCCGGTATGGCCGATAACGCCGATAAACTCGCCCTGGCCAATTTGAAAATTGACATTCTGTACTGCCTTTTTTTCAAAGGGCGTTCCCACGCTGTACGTGTAGCACAGATCCTGTGCCTCCAGCAAAGGTGTCATTGTGCTTCCCCCTTTCCGGCAAGCAGCGGCTCCAGTGCAGAAACGCACTCGTCAATGCTCAAAACGCATTCTGGCAGCGGGCAACCCGCCCCACGCAGGCGAAAGGCCAATTCTGTAGCCTGCGGAACATCAAGCTTATGGGTTTTCAGCAATTCCACCTGCGAAAAGACCTCTCGCGGGGTCCCCTGGGTCAGGATTCTGCCATTGTCCATTACAACGACTCGGCCCGCCTGCACAGCTTCATCCATATAATGGGTGATTAAAATAATGGTAATTCCCTTTTCTCGGTTCAGCTGCTTTATGGTACGCATAACCTCGGCGCGGCCGCGCGGGTCAAGCATGGCAGTCGGCTCGTCCAGTACAATGCAGGCGGTCCGCATGGCTAAAATGCCCGCAATGGCAACGCGCTGCTTTTGCCCGCCGGAAAGTTTGTAAGGTGCGCTGGTACGGTACTCATACATTTCTACAGTTTTTAGGGCCTCATCAACGCGGCGGCGGATTTCCAGAGGCTCTACGCCCAGGTTTTCCGGACCAAAAGCTACGTCTTCCTCTACAACGGAGGCAACCAGCTGGTTGTCGGGGTTTTGCTGCACCATGCCCACCTGGCGACGAATATCGAGGGTCTTGTCTTCGTCCGCCGTATCCATACCATCGACATACACTTTGCCGGCAGTGGGAATCAGCATTGCATTAAACATTTTAGCCATCGTAGATTTGCCGGAACCATTGTGCCCCAAAAGTGCCACAAACTCGCCGCGGTCAATCGAGAGGGTGATTCCGCTGAGCACGTCGTGCAGTGGTTTGTCCGGCTGCTCAGGGTCCGGCTCATCATAGGTAAAATGCAAATCTTCTGTTTTGATAAATTCCATGGCTGGCTCCTTCATGTGTCGCTCGGCCCAAAAGCCTGAGCGCACGTTTCCCCTAAGGGACGGAATAAAAATAGAATGAAACGAAATAGCCTAAAACTGTGCGATTGCCGTACTGCCGCAGGGCAGCGTAAAGCCCGTATCGCTGACGCGCAGGCCAATTTCATCTGCCTGCACGCTTCCGCCAAAGCGTGGCTGCAACATAACACCCAAAAGGTACTGCATCACTGCCGGGGAAAGCCCTGTTGTGTAGGAATTCAGCAGGAAAAACAGCGGTTTTTCACTAAGAATAGGAATGCACATACTGATAAGGCTGTAAAGCTGCTCTTCCAGCTTCCAAACCTCACCGCCCGGCCCGCGCCCATAAGAGGGCGGGTCCATAATAATGGCATCGTAGTGGTGGCCGCGGCGGTGCTCGCGCTGCACAAATTTGGTGCAGTCATCTACCAACCAGCGAACCGGCCGGTCTGCAAGGGAACTTGCCTGTGCATTTTCCTTTGCCCACTGCACCATGCCCTTGCTTGCATCTACATGGCAGACAGAGGCGCCTGCCTTTAGACAGGCCAGCGTCGCTGCACCGGTATAGCCGAAAAGATTTAAAACCTGAATAGGTCTGCCCGCGTGCTGTATCTGCTGCATAGCATAGTTCCAGTTGACCGCCTGCTCTGGGAAAAGGCCGGTGTGCTTAAAACCCATTGTCTTTAGCCGAAAGGTCATGCCAGACCAGTGAATTTCCCACTCCGGTGGCACTTGTTTGAGCATCTGCCAATGGCCACCGCCGGAAGAGGAACGGATATAGCGTGCATCCGCCTGTTTCCAGCGGGGATCTTTTCGCGGCGTATCCCAAATAATCTGCGGGTCCGGGCGAATCAGCAGCACGCTGCCCCAGCGCTCCAGCCGCTCGCCGCGGGAAGTATCCAAAAGTTCATAGTCCTGCCACTCTGCAGTGCGCATACGGTATCTCCCTCATTCTTCTTTAAAAGATTCTACAGAATTGATTTATGCCAGATGGTCGCGCAGGACATCGGCAACAGACTCTGCCAGTACACGAATCTGCTTTTTGTCCTGTCCCTCTACCATGACGCGCAAGAGCGGCTCTGTGCCAGAGGGACGCACAATAATGCGGCCATTACTGCCAAGCTCTGTGCGCACTTTGTCCACCGCGGCGGCAACCGCCTCGTCCTCTGTAAAGCGCTCTTTGCCCTCTGGCCCGACTTCCACATTGATCAGCACCTGTGGGAAGCGGCTCATCAGCGTTGCCAAAGAACTGAGCTTTGCCTGGCGGCGCTTGACAATCGCCAGCAGCTGCGCGGCAGTCAGTTCCCCATCGCCGGTCGTGGCATAGTCCAAAAAGATAACGTGGCCACTCTGCTCGCCGCCAAAGTTGTAGCCTTCCTGCTGCATTTTTTCCAGCACATAGCGGTCGCCGACCTTGGTGGCCTCAAAGTGCATGCCGTTTTCTTCACAGAAGCGGCTGAAGCCCATGTTGGTCATAATGGTGCCGACGGCGGTATTTTTCGCCAAACGTCCGCGAGACTTCATGTCTGCTGCACAAATGGCCATAACAAAGTCACCATCAACCAAGTTGCCCTTGTCATCCACAGCAAGGCAGCGGTCCGCGTCGCCGTCAAATGCCACGCCGGCGTCCAACCCAGCTTCGCGTACAAAAGCCATCAGGCTCTCCATGTGAGTAGAGCCGCAGTGATCATTGACATTGACGCCGTTCGGCTGGTCAGAAATCATGTGGCACTCCGCACCTAATTTGGTAAACAGCTTTTCCGCTGTGCGGGAAGCCGCACCGTTAGCGCAGTCAATGCCTATGCGCATGCCGCTGAGCGAAATCGGCACGGTTTCGGCAATATGATTAACATAATCTTCTACAGCGTTTGGGGCCGCGGTAACTGTACCGATATCGCCGCCCACCGGGGTAGGCACTTCGTCGGAATTAGAAAAGATAATCGACTCAATGCGATCCTCCAGTGCATCTGGCAGCTTGTAGCCGTCACCTGAAAAGATTTTAATACCATTAAACTGGCAGGGGTTATGGCTTGCGGTCAGCATAACTCCCGCGTCTGCTTTATACTGGCCAACCAAAAAGGCCACAGCCGGGGTCGGGATGACCCCCAGCTGCACAACGTCGGCCCCAACACTGCACAGGCCGGCGGTAATGGCTGCCTCCAGCATATCGGAAGAGATGCGGGTATCCTTGCCGATGAGAATGCGCGGGTGGCGGTTTTCGGAATCTGTCAGCACGGTTGCGGCCGCGCGGCCGATCTGCAGTGCCAATTCACAGGTAAGCTCGCTGTTTGCAATTCCGCGGACACCATCTGTACCAAAAAGTCTTCCCATTGCGTTTTACACTCCCGTTAAAAAAGTTTCATTATTTTCTGTATAAAGATTCTATTATATAATCGGAAAAGCTAATACAAGCGCTGCTGTTCCGGTGAATCCTTGCTTTCCGGCGGTTTCAGGCCCAAGTGCTGGTAAGCCGCCTTAGTGGCAACGCGCCCGCGTGGGGTGCGGGCCAAAAAGCCAATCTGCATTAAGTATGGCTCATAAACGTCCTCCAGAGTAACCGCCTCTTCGCCAATGGCAGCGGCAAGTGTGTCCAAGCCGACCGGCCCGCCATTGTAGTAGCGGATCATCGTGGTCAGCAGGCGGCGGTCGTTGGCGTCTAGCCCAAGTTCATCGACCTCCATGCGGTCAAGCCCCAGTTTGGCGGTATTGTAGTTGATAATACCGTCTTCTGTAGAGACCTGTGCAAAATCGCGCACACGCTTGAGCATTCGGTTGGCAATACGCGGTGTGCCACGGCTGCGGGACGCAATTTCCAAAGCGCCGTCGGCATCAATCGGTATATTTAAAATCTGTGCAGAGCGGGTAACAATCCGCGCAAGTTCCTGCGGTGTATACATTTCCAGCCGCAGCACCACGCCAAAGCGGTCCCGCAGCGGCGCGGAAAGCTGCCCCGCACGGGTGGTAGCGCCAACCAATGTGAATTTTGGCAGCGGCAGATGATAACTTGCCGCCATCTGTCCTTTGCCGGTAATAATGTCGATTGCAAAATCTTCCATAGCCGGGTACAGAATTTCCTCTACCGTGCGCGGCAGCCGGTGCACTTCATCGATAAATAGCACATCGCCGGGGTTCAGGTTTGTCAAGACGGCGGCAAGGTCGCCCGGGCGCTCAATGGCCGGGCCAGAGGTTACACGCAGATTGACCCCGAGTTCATTTGCAATAATGCCGGCAAGCGTGGTTTTGCCAAGGCCCGGCGGGCCATAAAGAAGCACATGATCCAGTGTTTCTTTGCGCTGGCGGGCCGCCTCGATAAATACTGCGAGGTTAGCTTTCACTTTTTCCTGCCCAATATAGTCTTTCAGGTGACGGGGGCGCAGCGGATTTTCTGTTTCTTCGTCTTCGGGTGCATATTCCGGTGCAACCATGCGGTTTTCCAGGTCAAAATCTTCCTCTTTGTACTCCAACTGCCTGCCTCCCTTTCCTATTTTATATTGCTGAAAATAATCTTATACAGAATGTTTTTTCAGCGCATGCTGCCAAAGCTTTTCAGCGCCTGCCGAATCAGTTCCTCTACTGGCAGGCTGCTGTCGAGCTTCGCGACCGCACCGGACGCTTCGCTGACAGAATAGCCCAGCACCGTCAGCGCATTGACTGCGGCCTCGGCATTGCCCGCAGCTGAGGGAACGCCCGTGCTCTGCAGAAAGCCCGGGTCCGCCGCCTGCATGGATTTAACTTTATCTTTCATTTCCAGTACAATGCGCTGGCCAAGCTTCGGTCCAACACCGCTGGCACGGGTAAAGGCTTTGCTGTCGCCGGTCGCGGCCGCGGCAGCTACCTGCTCGGGGGTCAGTACGGAAAGGATCGAAAGCCCCGCCTTTGGCCCGACGCCGCTGATATTGGTCAGCATCTTAAAGCAGTTCAGTTCTGCCTGGGTGGCAAAACCAAACAGCTCCAGTGCATCTTCGCGTACATTTAAATGCGTGTACAGCTTAGTCTCCTGCCCCAAAGGCGGCAGCACTTTTTGTGTATTCATCGTTGTGCGGCACAAAAAGCCCACGCCGCCGCACTCCACTACCGCGACATTCGGCTCTATATGTGTTAAAATACCTTTTAAGCTGTAAAACATTCCACTGCTCCTCTACTGGCGGAATTTTTCCAGAGTCCTGCGCCGCATGGCGCTGACGCTGGCCTGCCCGTGGGTAATGGCCATGGCAAGCGCATCGGCCGTGTCATCTGGCTTTGGAACCTCTTTCAGGCACAGCAGGCGCCGTGTCATCTCCATGACCTGCGGCTTTTTTGCCTTGCCGTACCCCGTGACCGCCTGCTTAATCTGCATAGGGGTATACTCATACACAGGACAGCCCGCCTGCTGACAAACAAGCAAGATCACGCCGCGCGCCTCTGCTACACCGATGCCAGTGGTTTTATTATTGGAAAAATAGAGCTTTTCAATCGCCGCGGCCTGCGGTTTCCACTTTGCCAAGACTGCGCCCAATTCCTCATAGATCTGCTGCAGACGCAGCCCAAATGGTGCACCCGCTGGTGTCATGACTGCACCGGAAGCCAAAGGGATATAGCGCCCTGCAGTGGTGCGTAGCACCCCCCAGCCAACAATGGCATAACCAGGGTCTATTCCCAGTACAATCACAGCAGATACCCCCTTCTTCTGCCAATTTCGCAGAATTCAGTTACATGCCATTATACCACATTTTAATGCAAAAGCAAAACCTAGAGACTGCAGAGAGGGCTTGGTGAGCTTCCGTTAAATTTTCTAAAATTCTTGCTAAAATTTCGCATTTCGTGTATACTTATACCAAGTTTGAAACAGGCTGGCCAACGTGGCCGCCATACGACTGCCGGGCTATCTTTTTGCGCCCGCTGCGAATGAACAGGAGGCTCCCTCAATGCTGGAAAAAGTTGACCTAAAAAAGACAATTTCAAAAGAAAACTATAAAAAGCAAATCAAGCCGCTGCAGGAATCCTTGGCAAGCCTTGACGGCCCCATGAAGGTTTCCGGCCTGCCGGTCATTATCTTATTCGAGGGCTGGGGCGGCGCCGGAAAGGGCAGTGTTATTTCCCGCCTGATTCTAAATTTTGACCCGCGCTGGTTCACCGTGGTAAACACACAGCCGCCCACCGACCTGGAGCGCCGCGAACCCACCATGTGGCGCCACTGGCTCACTCTGCCGGAAGCGGGGCAGATGTCGATTATGGACCGCTCCTGGTACCAGGAAGTCAGCATTCTGCGGCTGGAAGATGAGATTGACGACCTCACCAACCTGCGCCGTATGAACGAAATCAACAGCTTTGAGCGCGGGCTTACCGACAACGGCTACTTGATTATCAAATTCTTTCTGCATATTACACAGAAAGAACAAAAAGCGCGTCTTGAAAAATTGGACAGCGACAAAAATACCGAGTGGCGCGTAACTGCAAACGACTGGCGCCGCTGCCGGCAGTACGACAAATACTGCGATGTTTTTGACCAAATGCTGGAATATACCAACACTCCCTACGCGCCCTGGCACGTAATTTCCGGTATGAATGACGAGGTGCGTACGCTGGAAGTCTTCCGTACTGTCAACGATGCGGTACATACCGCCTTAAAGCTGCGGGAGGAAAAGGCCGCTGCTCCGCAGCTCGCTTCCAGTATTATTCAGCCTGGGCAGTACCATTTTGTACAGATGCCGCAGCTTTCAGAAATTGATCTTTCCAAATCACTGGAAAAAGAAAAGTATAAGAAACAGCTGAAAAAAGAGCAGGCTTGCCTTTCTGAGCTGCACAATAAAATCTACCGCAAAAAAATGCCCGTCATTATTGTGTACGAGGGCTGGGACGCAGCCGGCAAAGGCGGCAATATTAAACGCGTTTCCGAGGCACTGGACCCCCGCGGCTATGAAGTGGTGCCCATCGCCGCCCCAAGCCGCGAAGAAAAGAACCGCCATTATTTATGGCGCTTCTGGCGCAAGCTGCCCCGCGACGGCCACATTGCCATTTTTGACCGCTCCTGGTACGGCCGCGTCATGGTAGAACGCATTGAGGGCTTCTGCTCCGCAGAAGACTGGCAGCGCGCCTATCGCGAAATCAATGAGTTTGAGCGGCAACTGTACGACTGGGGAGCAGTCGTTATCAAATTCTGGCTGCAAATTGACGCGGACGAGCAGCTGCGGCGTTTTGAAGAGCGCAAGAATACCCCCTCTAAGCAATGGAAAATCACCGACGAGGATTGGCGAAACCGTGAAAAATGGCCGCAGTATGAAACCGCGGTCAATGAAATGATGCAGTATACTTCTACCGACTTTGCTCCATGGCACATTGTGGAATCGAACGATAAAAAGTATGCACGCATTAAAGCGCTGAAAATCATCAATCAGTCCATCGAAGATCGCCTGAACGGAAACAAAAAGCGTCAGCACTAAGCACTTTTTCTGCACAGAAGCCCCCTGCAATGACAAGTTGCAGAGGGCTTCCTTTTTTATGATGAGCATTTACGGCAAAGCTGTAAAAATGAATTTATATTTTCTGCCGGTTGTTTATGGTAATGTATTTTCTCAGCCGCCAAATGGAGGCGGAATACTTAAAAGTCACCGGCCGTCCGGGGGCGGCAGCTGCACAGAGCTGTGGGCACGCTCTGCTTTTTTCTGCTGCTGAATATTTGTGTACAGACGCACCGTAGAGGAAACCAACAGAACCCCCAGCGCAATGGCACCTGCAATACCGAACGTGTGCAGGCCCGTGCTCAAAAACATGCTGTTATTGCCGGAAACTGCATACTGCATGGTATTGTAAATGCCGCCGCCCGGCACCATCGGCAGCATAGAGACTAGCAAAAAGCCTGTAACCGGCGTTTTATTGAGCCGCGCCATCACTTCCGAGTATGCCGAAACCGCAACAGACGCCATCATGTACTGAAACAGATCGTGATGCAAAAAACCAAACAGCAGGTAGACACCCCAGCCGATTGCACCGCCCAGAGAAGCCCACACCATGCGCCAGCCTTTCAGATTTACGCACATGCAGTAGGCTACGCAGGCGACAAAGCTGTAAAAGCACGGAAAGAAGAACTGCATTTGTTATACCCCCCACAGTGCTTTGGAAAGGACCATAATAGCACCAACGCCCAGTGCAATAGCCATGGCAACCAACAGACTTTCTACAAAGCGCAGCATTCCCGAAAGGTAATCTGCCGAAAGAATATCACGCATAAAGCTGGTAATTGCAATACCGGGCACCAGATTCATTACGCTGCCGATAATCATGCGGTCTGCGCTGAGATTCGGAAAAAAGTGCGCCGCACCAAGGCAGATGACACCAATGCCTGCGCTCTCTAAAATTGTGGAGAAAAAAGAATTGGCACGGTATTTTACAAAAACGCTCTGCAGCCAGTAAACTAGCAGACCTGTCAGCGCACCCACTGCCGCATCTGCCGCAGTGCCGCCGAAAAACAGCGTAAAAGCAAAGGCAACGCCCGCAAAACCAACTGCCTGCAGGCTGCGCGGGCTGCCGGGAGCACGGTCGATTGCCATAACTTTTTGCTGTAGGTCATCCAGTGGCGGCGCACTGCGGCAGGCCCGCCGACACAAATCATTGATGCGGTCAATTTTGCCAAGGTCAATGCAGCGCCCCTCTACACGGCAGATGCGCGTGATGGGCACGCCGTCCGGCTGACAGATGCTGACATTGATGCAGGTCGTCAATGCAAAAATATGGCTTTCCTCAACCCCATAGGCAGCGAAAAGCCGGTGCATGGATTCCTCAGCACGGTAAATTTCCGCACCGTTTTTTACCAGCAGCCGGCCGATTTCCAAACATACAGAAACCAATTCGTTATAGTCCATTGCTCTATCCTCCGGCCAGTTTTACACGTGAAAGCGCCTGCTAAGCTCTTCGCTGACCTTTTTACCTCGAAAAATCAGCATGGCCGCAAGCATGACCGCGCTGACCCCAACACACAAAAGACTGGGCAGCGGTACCGTAATGCAGCCTGTCAAAAGCAGCACCAGCTGTACCACGCCCATTAGTGCATCGACCATTAAGTACACAATCAGGCTGCCTGCTGCCACATGAAACAGACGACATGTAAATACCAGAACCACCATGACACCCATACTGACAATCGGCAGCACATAGTTGATGCTCCACCCGCGCCAACCGGTAAAATAGTCCCATAAGACACAGAGAACCGCTATCAAAAAGACTTCCCACACCATGGTCTTTGGGATATTGCGCTCTTTATACAAAGCAAGGCCTAAAGTCATCCACATACACGCTACCCCGCCCAAGACAAACAGGCTCCACAGACCGCGGCTGCGAAACAAAAAATTCAGCAGCAAACACACAATGCACGCCGCCACACTGGAAAGTGCCAAGATAGACAACCACAGCCGATGTTCCCGGCGTACATTTGGCAGCTTTGGAAAGCCGCCCGGCTCCGCTTCTCCATGCAGCACTGCATTGCACAGCGGACAATGCTCCCGCTCACCGCGCACGCTGATTCCGCATTTTTCACAGTATTTCATACAGGTCACCTCTCCACAGCATCACTCGTCGCACAGATTTGTATCTATCTCCACCGGAATACCCTCTTTAATAAGGGAGCGAAAGAAACAGCGCTGTACATCTGTATTTGCAAAAGCAGAGGAAAAGCTCAGCGTAATTCTGTTTTCATAGGAAAGACTGCACATCTGCAGCTTTTCGGTACTGACAAATACCGCAAACTGACGGATATACGGCGCAAGTGCCGCCGGCATATGTACCACACCGACATTGGAAACCGCGCTGGTTTCTTTTTGGCTGGCAGAATAGTACCCCAGCCGCATGGCAAAATCCTTGCAGGAAAGCGGGGTAATCCGAGAAAACGGATTTTTGATAAGCCCAATATACTGATTGACACGATACTGCAGTTCTTCGGGGGAAAGGCCGCGCTGAAACTGCCGCTCCAATTCCTGCAGGATATCTTCCATGCTGCCGTTTCGTTTTGAAAAATTGTAGCTTACATCCATAACACTGAAAAAGTTGCGGGCCGAGGCCGAGCGAAAATGATTGCGCAGGTTGACCGGCACTGCCAATACAACCGGCTTTTTTGTTTCATTCACGCTCATCTGGCTGCGGATTGCCTGCATAATCAGCGCACACAAAACCATTGTCATGCTTGCACCGCAGCGGTGGCTGTATGCAAGCAAGTCATTTACCGGCGCTGTACCCACCACAACATTTAAACCCTCTGTCCGTTTGTTGCCGTGCAAATGCGCTGCACGGTGTACCGCCTCTGTTTTCGGCTTTTTCTGGCGGTTCGCATAGCGCTCAAAACTGTCGTCCATGCTTTGGGTCTCGCTTGCGTCATAATCCAGCTCTGGCAGAGAGCCCAGCTCTTTAGGATGCACAAGCTGCAAATAGCGAAAAATCAATACCCGCAAAAAATGCATAGAGCCGGTACCGTCTGAAATTGCATGGAAAACCTCTAAATTCACACGGCAGCCATAGTATGTTACATCAAACAGCAGGGTGTGCACATCGCGGTCGTACAAAACAGAGCATGGCGGCCGGCACTCTTCGTGCGCAGTGGGTCTCATATTTGTCTGCTCCAGATAATACCAAAACATGCCACGCTTCAGAATCGTCTGAAAGCCGGGAAAAAGCTCAATCGTCTGGTCGAGCGCCTGCTGCAGTGCCTGCGGCACGATTGGTTCTTTCAGCTCGCAAACAAAACGAAACACTTTGGGGTCCTTAGTGCTGCTGGTACAGGGAAAAATCTTCGCGGCGGTATCCAGCCGCGCCCACTGAAACTGCGGATGACTCAAGTTTTTCCCTCCCTCTCCCGTTTTACAACTTTTCTATAAAGCAAACTCTGCGCCAAAACACGCACAAGCTGGTCACTCTTTTTCTGTATCATCTAAGAAAGCATTGATATTTTGATAAGCTGCACGCACTGAGGCCGGCAGCCCCGGCAGAGAAAGAAACCCATGCAGGCAGTCTGGCAGGCGGCGAATGCGCACCCAGTTGCCGGCATTTTCTAGGCAGTGGCCATAGGCCTCCCCTTCGTCCCGCAGCGGGTCATATTGTGCCGACAGAAGCAGCGTTTTGGGCTGATGTGAAAAGTCTTTTGCTGTCAGTGGCGCAAAATAGGGATTGTGCAGGTCTTTGTCACTGCTTTTGTATAAATCAACATAATCTTCCACCCGCTGAGAGGTCAGCATATTGTCCCATCCGTTGGTACGAATAGAGGCATACGGCGAAGTTTTTGGGTCGTGGTCATAATTGGTGCTGGGGTACAAAAGGATCTGCCGTGCCGGCACTGTTTTGCCTCGGTCACGCAGAAGCAGCGACAGCGCCGCCGCCAAATTCCCCCCTGCCGAGTCGCCGATCAGTGTAATGCGGCCGGGGTCAACCCCAAACTTATCCGCATACAAAAAGACACTCTGCTCTGCCGCAAGGCAGTCTTTCAGCCCCGCCGGAAAAGGATGCTCCGGCGCCAAACGATAGTCAACGCTGACAACCCGGCAGCCGGTCTGCCGCGCCATAAGGATACAGACATCACTGTAAGAATCGATATCGCCCATGACCCAGCCGCCGCCGTGGATAAACAGCAGCAGGTCTTCCGGCCTTCTTTTTTCGCCGTCTGGCGTAAAAATGCGCACGGGCACCCGGTGGTCACCGCAGAAGATCTGGTTATCCCATGGTTTATATAAAGGTTTGAGCAGCTGCGGATGTGTCGCCCGTGAAAAGCTGCGGGCCAGTTTGTACCCTTTTTTAATATTGACTTTACTGGCATTCCTGGTCAGCGCTGTGATTGCAAAGCGCATGGGCTTAGAAATTGCCATAAGGCTGCCTCCTTTTGCAGGGGTAAGAATTTCCTATATTGACTTGCTTATATAAACACTATTACAGGTGATGTTTCAGCGGCTGGTCAGCCGGGCGGCTGCGCAAAGGTTTTGGCAGATATTTCATCAGATCACGGCGCACCTGACGGTGGGCCTCATCTTTCGGTGCGGGGACACCCTGCTTGGGTGTATGCTGCGGCTTTTTCGACAACGCCGCGCTAGCCGCGGCGACAGATTTAGGCAGTGGCGCCTTGTGGTTTGCTTTCGTCTGCTGCTTCGGCCTTGCCTGCTGTTTTGCTTTTGCCGGGCGCTGGCCGGTGTGCTTTTGCGCATGCTTTTGTGCAGCAGGCGCACCCTGCTTTTCCGTACGGCGTTTTCTGGCGTTTTGAGCAGCTTTGCGGCGCTCGTCCTGCTTTTGCTGGCGCTCTTCTTTTGTCATAGGCACCAGGTCCTGCATCGGATACGGGTGCTCTTTGATTTCTGGCACTGTCTGTTTAATCAGTTTTTCGATATGCACAAAATCCGCTTTTTCGTTAATGCTGCAAAAAGAAATAGCGGTGCCGCTCTGCCCAGCACGGGCAGTACGGCCGATACGGTGCACATACGTTTCGGGTACTTCGGGAATATCAAAATTGATGACATGGGAAATATCCGGAATATCAATACCGCGCGCAGCGATATCCGTTGCCACCAAAACGCGTATCTGCCGGCATTTGAATTTTGTAAGTGCCGCCTGGCGGGCATTCTGGCTTTTATTGCCGTGTATTGCGGCTGCAGCAACACCTGCGCGGGTCAAGTCGCGCACCACACGGTCTGCGCCGTGCTTCGTACGGGTAAATACCAATGCCGAAGAAATGCGCGGGTCTTTCAGTGCCCAAATAAGCAGGCGGCCTTTGTTGTTTTTATCGACATAGCATACTTTTTGGTCGACCGCCTCGGCCGTGGTCGCGGGGGGCGTTACGCTGACTTTCACCGGGTCCTGCAAAATGCTTCTGACCAAAGAGCGAATTTCATTCGGCAGGGTCGCGCTGAACATCAGATTCTGCCGCTTAGATGGCAGCTGTGCAATAACCCGGCGCACATCGTGAATAAAGCCCATATCGAGCATACGGTCCGCTTCATCCAGCACAAAAATCTCCAAATGAGACAGATCAATATAGCCTTGGCCGATCAGGTCATTTAAGCGGCCTGGTGTTGCAACCAAAATTTCCGCGCCGCGCTTCAGCTGCGCAACCTGGCTGTTTTGGCTGACACCGCCGTAAACGACGCAGCAGTTCAGCGGCAGTCCTTTTCCGTACATACGGAAATTATCGTAATTCTGAATGGCAAGTTCCCGGGTAGGGGTTAAAACCAGCGCCCGAATGGTTTTGGGGCTGGCCGGTTTTTGTGCAAGCATCTGCAAAATTGGCAGCGCAAAGGCCGCGGTCTTTCCGGTTCCGGTCTGGGCACAGCCAAATAAATCGCGCCCCTGCAGCACATAGGGAATGGCCTGCTGCTGAATCGGCGTCGGTTCTGTATAGCCGGCATGTTTTAAGTTCTTCTGAATAGCAGGAATCAGTTGCAATGATTGAAAATCCATATTACTCTCTTTTCATCAATAATAAAGCCGCCGA
The DNA here is from genome assembly GCA_022483045.1 of Oscillospiraceae bacterium. Classification (NCBI taxonomy): domain Bacteria; kingdom Bacillati; phylum Bacillota; class Clostridia; order Eubacteriales; family Oscillospiraceae; species Oscillospiraceae bacterium. The sequence continues at coordinate 1,422,291 of JAKVOA010000001.1, forward strand.
AAAAGCGACCGTGAAAGCTTCTGCGAAAAAGCAAAAAGAAACACCCTGTCTTTTTACAGTTTTCATATTAGTTGAATAGATTATACCATGCTTTTCTGTACAAGACAAACGGAATCTGACGCAAAAAGCGCCGCAGAAGCTTTTCTGCCCCTGCAGCGCCTATACAAAATTTCTTTTTCAGGACAAGGTCTCAATGCCCTGTGCGCTGACTCGCGCATGAATTAGCGGCACTGCGTCCGGTGCCTTTTCGCCAATGGTAAATGCACTGCGCAACAGGATTTCTGCCGCACGGCACTTTGCTTCATCTGCAGCGTACAGCTCAGCCACAGTTTCGCCGCGACAGATTTGGCTGCCGGTCTTTTTGTGTAGGAAAATACCTGCACTGTGATCGATGGACTCGCCTTTCTTTTCACGGCCGGCCCCAAGCTCGACAGCAGCAATGCCACATTTTTCGGTATCCATACGGGTAATCCAGCCATCTTTATCCGCCGTAACCGGATACGCCGCCCCCGCCTTTGGAAAACGGTCGGGATTTTCCAGTACCGAAATGTCGCCTCCCTGCGCCGCGGCCATTTCCTCAAATTTTGCAAAGCCCTCGCCGTTTTGCATTTGCCGCTGTGCCATCTGCCGGCATACGGAAAGTTCGCCCTTACCTGCAAGGAACAGCATATTTGCCGCCAGCTCACAACAGACTTTTGTCAGGTCATCGGGGCCTTTCCCGTGCAGGGTTTGACAGACTTCCTTGATTTCCAGCGCATTTCCGATGCACCGGCCCAGCGGGCGGTCCATATCCGTAATCAGCGCGACCGTCTTGCGACCAACGTGCTCGCCGATTTCGACCATAGCTTGTGCAAGTTTTACAGAATCAGCCTCTGTTTTCATGAAGGCCCCGCTGCCGGTCTTCACGTCAAGTAGGATACGGTCTGCACCTGCGGCAATTTTCTTACTCATTATACTTGAGGCAATCAGCGGAATTGAGCTGACCGTTGCGGTTACGTCCCGCAGGGCATACAGCTTTTTATCGGCGGGGACCAGATTACCAGTCTGTCCTACCACGCAGCAGCCAACTTTCTGCACAATTTCAAAGAAGCGCTTTTGGTCAATTTCGGTAGACAGGCCCGGAATAGACTCCAGTTTATCAATCGTACCACCGGTATGTCCCAAGCCGCGCCCGCTCATTTTTGCGACGCGCACGCCCAAAGAAGCAACGACCGGCGCGACAATCAGTGTTGTCTTGTCGCCTACGCCGCCGGTCGAGTGTTTATCCACTTTCACGCCGTCTATCGCCGACAAATCCACCATATCGCCGGAGTGTGCCATGGCAAGGGTCAGCTGTGCGGTCTCGTGTGCAGTCATGCCGCGCAGATAAATGGCCATTAAAAGCGCACTCGTCTGATAATCCGGTATTTCTCCTTTTACGCAGCCTGTAATAAAATACTGAATTTCTTCCTGCGTCAGCGTGCCGCCATCGCGCTTTTTGGCGATAATATCATACATGCGCATACAGAATTCCTCCCTGCTCAGCCGTGCGCTTCCTGCTTTTTCAGAATCTTTACGATTCGGCTGGTGCCCAAACGGCTGGCGCCCAGCTCGATGAATTTTTCTGCATCTGCAAGGGAAGCAATGCCGCCGGCCGCCTTAATACGCACCTGCGGGCCAACATGCTTTTTAAACAGCGCAACATCGGCAAAGGTAGCGCCACCTGTGGAGAAGCCGGTAGAAGTCTTGATAAAATCGGCACCGGATTCGGTGACAATTTCGCACATCTTGATTTTTTCCTCTTCGGTCAGCAGGCAGGTCTCCACGATTACTTTGAGAATATGGCTGCCGCAGGCTTCTTTCATGCTGCGAATTTCCGAAAGCACCTTGTCATACTGTTTGTCTTTTACCCAGCCAATATTGATAACCATATCGATTTCATCGGCACCGTTTGCCAAAGCATCTTTGGTTTCAAAAACCTTTGCCGCGGTGGTAGAGTATCCGTTTGGAAAACCGATGACCGTGCAGACCGCCATGCGGTTGCCAACATATTCCTTTGCCTTCTTTACAAAGCTTGCCGGAATACAAACGGAAGCCGTGTGGTAATGAATGGCGTCGTCGCAGATTTCCTGAATCTGCGCCCAAGTCGCATCTTGTTTGAGCAGGGTATGGTCAACCATGCTTAAAATTTTCTGTGTATCCATTTTTCTATTTCCTTTCTGCTTTTTTCATGAAAAGCAAAAACGGAGCGGCCGTAAGGGAAACCGCCCCGATTTTTATTTTTAGCGGGTGCCTTTTTCGTAGGGCATGCCGTCCGCTTTTGGTGCAACAGAGCGGCCGACAAACAAAATCAGTACGACAATGCTTAAAATGTACGGCAGCATTGCCAGCACCTCTGTGGGAATCGGCACATTTTTAAGGCCGAGAAACACAGAAAGCGCCTCTGCAAAGCCAAACAACAGGCAGGCACCATAAGCACCTTGCGGTGTCCATTTGCCGAAAATCACGGCAGCCAACGCAATAAAGCCGTGGCCGCTGATGGCAGTCGGGGTAAACTGCTGAATGACGGCCAGTGTCATAGACGCACCGCCCAAACCCGCCAACATACCGGAAATGATGACGCAGATGTAGCGCGTGCGGTCTACGCTGATGCCCATGGTATCAGCCGCCGCGGGGTGCTCACCGACAGAGCGGATGCGCAGCCCCCACTTGGTGCGGTACAGCACAAACCACATCACGAGCATGGCAATGAATGCCAAAACGACCGTGCTGTCTAGATTCAAGTTCTGTGCCACTGTGTTTTTCTGCGCACCGCCCAAAATCTTTGGCAGCTTGTGCGGCACCGGCTGGCTCATAGTCGCGCCGGAAAAACACAGGCGGCACAGGAACAGTGCCAGACCGGGACCAATCAAGTTCAGTGCAATGCCCGAGATTGTTTGGTCTGCTTTAAAGGTGACAGAAGCAACCGCGTGCAGCAGCGCAAAAGCACCGCCGGCAAGACCCGCCGCCAAAAAGCCAATCCAGGCATTTCCGCTAAAGTAGCCGACGGCTGCACCGACAAATGCGCCAATGGTCATCATGCCCTCAATACCCAGGTTGACAACGCCGGAGCGCTCAGAGATAACGCCCGCCAGCGCACCGAAAATTAACGGTGCAGAGTACATCAGGGTAATGCCTATCAGTAAAGAAATATTATTTAGCATGGCGCATCCCTCTCTTCTCCAGCTTTGTTGCCAGCGCCGGCACCACTTTGGTCAGAGCAACAAAGAACACGATCGTGCCGATCATGATATTAATAATTTCGCTGGGGGCACCGATATTCGCCTGAATCGACTGCCCACCATACAGCAGGCCGCCAAAGAGCAGGCCCGCAAAAATGCAGCCGATTGGGGAACTGCCGGCAATAAAGGCAACCGACAGGCCGTTAAATCCGTTGTTTTCAAAGGCGGACAAAATAGAAATGCGGTGTGGGTTGGTGCCGGTAATCGTCAGAGCCGCCGCCAAACCGGAAAGCGCGCCGGCAATCAGCATGGTCAGAATCACATTTTTGTTGACTGAAATGCCTGAAAATTCGGCCGCATCTCGGTTTAAACCCACCGCGCGCAGCTCATAGCCCTGTGAAGAGCGGTACAGCAGGAACCACACAAAAATGGCCGCGGCAATCGCCACCAAAAAGCCGAAATTTACATCAGTTTTCAGCAGGACTTCTTTGAGCAGTTTATTCCTGCTAAGGGCTGCAATGCCCGCATCGCTGGTTTTCCAGTTTGGCAGCAGCATGGTGTAACTGCTGGGATTAACCGGATAGGTCGCTGTGGTATTGGGCTGATGAAACGTGGAGGACTGCACCACAAGGTTGGAAAGGTACAGAGCAATCCAGTTAAACATAATACTAGTCAGCACTTCGTGTATACCGAATTTTGCTTTCAGCAGGCCGACAATGCCGCCCCACAGCGCACCGGCCGCCATGCCGACCACGATAACCAACGGGATTTCCAAAATCGGCGGAAAATTGCACAGGTAGCCAACCATATTGGCCGCCAAAGCACCGACAATATACTGTCCCTCAGAGCCGATGTTAAATAAGCCGACCTTGTAGGCAAAGGCCACGCTCAGGGCTGTTAAAATAAGGGGAGTTGCCTTGATGATAACATTGGATATGTATTTTGGTCTGCCGAAAATGCCGCTAAACAGCGCACCAAACGCCGCCCCCGGGTTGTACCCTGTTACCCCCAGTACGATTGCCGCAACCGCAAAGCCGCAGAGAATCGCGATAATTGTGGAGGTAATCGGTTTTTTCAGAATCTTTACCGTTTTATCCATTCTGTGTACCTCCCGCCATCAGCAAGCCGATCGTTTTCTCGCCCACTTCGCCCTGCTTAAAGGTACCGGCGATTTGTCCTTTATAAAGGACATCAATGGTGTCGGAAACGCTCATGATTTCGTCCAGTTCCAAAGATACCAGCAAAATGGCACGGCCACGGTCGCGCTCGCGAATCAGCGTTTTATGAACATACTCAATCGCGCCGACATCCAGCCCGCGGGTCGGCTGCACCGCAATGAGCAGGCTGGGCTCATTTGCCACCTCGCGTGCGATGATAACTTTTTGCTGGTTGCCGCCGGAAAGGCCGCGCGCCGGCTCCCCTGCACAGTTATCGGGGCGGATATCATAGTCTTTGATGAGTTGATTAGCAAAAGACTGAATCTCGCCGCGGTCGAGCATTCCTTTTTTACAAAAAGGCTCTTCGTGATACTTTTTCTCCAGTATCATGTTTTCCGCAACGGTAAAGTCCATAACCAGACCGCGGCGCTGGCGGTCCTCATGAATGGTAGCGATTTTGTGGTCCACGACATTGCGCGGGGAAGTATTCTGTATCTCTTCCCCATTCATCTTGATGGTGCCGCTTTCGGTTTTGCACAAATTCGTAACGGCATCGATCAGCTCTTTCTGGCCGTTGCCGTCAATGCCCGCTAACCCGACAATCTCGCCCGCGCGCACTTTCAGCGAAAGGTCTCGCACTGCCGGCACACCGCGGTCATCCTTGACGTTTAAGTGGTCGATTTCAAAAACGGTCTTGCCAGGCTTTGCAGGCGTTTTTTGCACTACCAGCTGCACCGTGTGGCCAACCATCTTGGAAGCAAGCTCTTCTTCACCTACATCTGCAACCGGAACCGTATCTACATACTTGCCGCGGCGGATAATGGTGCACATGCTGGAGCTCGCCTTAATCTCTTTCAGCTTATGGGTGATAATAATAATGGTCTTGCCGTCATCAATCAGGTTATGCAGAATATGAATCAGGTCATCAATTTCCTGCGGGGTAAGCACTGCCGTGGGTTCATCCAAAATCAGCAGGTCAGCGCCGCGGTAAAGCGCCTTTAAGATTTCAACGCGCTGCTGCATGCCAACGGAAATGTCCTGAATTTTGGCGTCCGGGTCCACTTCCAACCCATACTTTTTAACCAGTTCTTCCACTTGCCCGCGGGCTTTTTTCATATTCAGCACACCAAAGTGGCTGGTGGTTTCGTTGCCCAAAATAATGTTTTGCGTAACTGTGAAGTTGTCTACCAGCATGAAATGCTGATGCACCATGCCAATGCCGTGGGCGATTGCGACATTTGGGCTGGAGATATTTGCTTTTTTTCCGTTTAAGTAAATTTCCCCTTCATCTGCTTGGTACAGCCCATAAAGCACATTCATCAGTGTGCTTTTGCCTGCGCCGTTTTCACCCAGCAGGGAATGGATCGTACCTTTTTTTACATTTAGGTCTACATGGTCCAGTGCACAGAAGGTACCGAAAAATTTCGTTATGCCGTGCATCTGCACTGCATACTCGCTGCTGACCTCCATTTTGACTTACCTCCGCGTGGTATCGTAAAAATTCTGAAAAAAGCGGGGCGCCCGAAAAGGACGCCTCGCTCTTGAGGAACTCATCAGGAAGCTCCCCTACCCTGCAAGTCCTTTTACTTTACAGAGTCTTCTGGTACTTGGTAAATTCATCCTTAGTCGCCGGCGGCACGATCTTGCCGCTCTTAATGTCCGCTTCTACCTTCATAGCTGCATTGTAAGTGGCGTCGCCCATCAGCTTGTGCTCCGTAGGAATACCGACTGCATCTTCTGTCAAGCCGTAGGTATAGGTCTTTGCACCGATTTTTTCGCCGTTCATCGATTTTTTAGAGACATCCTCAACTGCAGAGTGCACCAGCTTCAGTGCAGAGGTCAGCACATTGCTCGGTGCAAGGTAAGCCTGGTCGCGGTCAACACCGATAGCGTACTTGCCGCTGTCTTTTGCTGCGCTGATGACACCAACACCGACACCGCCGGCTGCATGGAACACAATGTCGCAGCCACTGGAGTACATGCTGTTTGCGATTGCCTTGCCCTTGGAAGAATCCGAGAAGCTCTCTGCATACTGTGCATTGACTGTAATGGTCTTTTTCAGTTCTTTTGCAGCGTATGCGACACCGGCTTTGTAGCCATACTCAAACTGGTCAATGATGTTGCTGCTAATGCCGCCGACAAAACCGACTTTGCCAGTCTTTGTTGTTTTGCCCGCGATGTAGCCGACAATAAAGGAAGGCTCCTGTGCGCGGAACATCACGCCGGTTACGTTCTTCGGCATGGAAGAAGCATCGTAGCCATTGTCGACGATAGCATAGTTGATATCGGGGTTTGCCTTTGCAGCTGTGCCGATTGCCTTTGCCATGGCAAAGCCGACGCCCCAGATAAGCTTTGCATCGTCATCTGCAGCCTTGTCCAAGTTGGTTGCATAGTCGCTTTCCTGCTTGGATTCCATATAGTTGACATCCGCGCCGGTTGCTTTCTTCAGGTTCTGCAGTCCCTCCCAAGATGACTGGTTGAAAGACTGGTCGTTGACTCCGCCGGTATCGGTTACCATGCGGATTTTGTAGCCCTGGCCGCTGGCAGAAGCAGCACTGCCCGCTGCGCTGGTGCCAGAGGTGCTTCCGGAACTGCTTGCAGCACCGCCGCAGGCGGTCGCTGACACAGCGATTGCGCCGGCCAAAACGGCGGCCAGCAGTTTCTTCATCTTTTTCATTTCGATAATCCTCCTGTTTCTAAAAACAGATCCCTAAAATGATTCAAAATCCCATTCCCGCACACCGTGCAGGCGGCAGAGGACGCAGATTTCGTAGCAAAATAAAATACATACCGAAGGCTCAGCGCAGAATCTGATGCAGACGGGAAGTACCCGTGATTTTCTGCGGAACATCGAATGCGTCCAAAATAGTAGCGCCGATATCGGCAAAAGTCGGCAGAGTGCCAAGATTGGTGCCGGCTTTAACGCCCGGCCCGGCAATGACCCACGGCGTGTACTCACGGGAATGGTCCGTGCTGGGGGTGCTGGGGTCGCAGCCGTGATCTGCAGTAAACATCATCAAGTCCTCAGGACCAAGGTGCTCCAAAAGAGCAGGCAGAGCTTTATCTACTGTGGTCAGCGCGCGGGCATAGCCCTCTACATCATTGCGGTGTCCGTACAGCATATCAAAATCCACCAAATTAACAAAGCACAGGCCGTTAAAATCGCGCTCGGTCAACGCAATCGTCTTTTGAATACCCTCGTCGTTGCCCGTCGTGCGGGTAAACTCTGTGACGCCGCGCCCCGCGAAAATATCGTTGATTTTACCTACGGCAATCACATCTTTGCCGGATTCTGAAAGCTGGTCAAGCATGGTCACCGCGGTGGGCTGCAGCGAAAAGTCATGGCGGCGGGTTGTGCGCGTGTAATTGGGCCATGTGCCAACATACGGCCGTGCAATAACCCGGCCGACGCTGTTTTCCCCGGTGAGCAGTTCACGGGCAATTTGACAGTCTTTATACAGTTCCTCTACCGGAATGGTCTCTTCATGCGCTGCAATCTGAAACACGCTGTCGGCAGAAGTATAGACAATCAGCGCGCCTGTTTTCTGCTGCTCTCTGCCGTACTCCTTGATAACTTCCGTACCAGAATAGGGCTTGTTGCACAAGACCCCGCGGCCGGTGCGCCGGCTGAATTCCTGCAGCAGGTCCTGCGGAAAACCGTTGGGGTAAGTCGGCATTGGTGTTTTTGAGTTAATGCCGGCAATTTCCCAGTGGCCGGTAGTGGTGTCTTTTCCTTTGGAAACCTCTGTCATGCGCGCAAAAGCGCCCGCCGGATGCTCTACAGCTGGGCGGCAGGAAACACCATCTATATTGAAAAGGCCAAGTTCCTGCATATTCGGCATGGCAAAACATGGGCTGGAGGACGCTGCTGCCAGCGTATTGCTGCCCGCGTCGCCGTAATCTGCAGCGTCCGGCGCCTCGCCGATGCCTACGCTGTCAAGTACAATTAAAAAGATTCTCTTCAAAGCTGTATTGACGCCTCCCAAAAAATCTGCAGGAACCGCATCAAGCGAGCCTGCACAAAAATAGACGCTATCTAATTGTGTAAATATTAAATAACTACCGTCCATATTATAATACAATCTTTGTGATATTGCTATCCCAAATATGAAAAAAAGAACGTAAAAAGTCGCATTCCAGTTTATTTGGAAAAGAATGTGGTACATAGGAACATCTATATAAATAAATTACCAAAAATTTTTTTGTTTTATTCGTAAAACTCATTTTAAGGCGTTTTTTCTTCTTTTGTGCTGCTGTCCCGTTTTTGCTTTATTTCACTATCTCTTTAGCAAGCTTATTCGTTAAAGTGATGCATTGCAGTGTGATTTTATTTCGGTTTCTTGTGTATTGCACACAAATTTGCTCCGTACATTCTCTTGTTTCACGTGCGGTGCCATTCGTGTTTTTTCATTTCCCCTGTTGATTCTTGTGTAAAAACGCCGCCGCGCATTTCCATTTTTTCGGGTGCCGATACCTAAAGAGAAGCATGAGAAAATCGAGCAAAAGACAGCTTTTCTGCTCCCTGCGCAGGCAGGGAGCAGACTGCACAAGTGGTCAGACAACTTGCGGTACAAAAAAGCAGTATCAAAACAGGTGATTTTGACAGCAGGTAACGCGCAAAGTCCCCCTCTCTGATACCCTTTGCCGCATAAAGGCACTCATACATTTTTCATGAAGTGGAATTTTTATCCGCAAAAAAGCGGCGAAACCGTATGGAAAAATACGCTTCCGCTGCTTTTATTTTCTGCAGAATATACTGAATGATTATCTGACGTGTTGTTTTACATTCCTTTGGATTTATCGCTGCAGGCTTTCATAGCGTCCATGACACAGCCGCGCAGGCCCTTTTCCTCCAATACGCGCACAGCCGCTATGGTTGTGCCTGCCGGAGAGCAAACCATATCTTTCAGCTCGCCTGGGTGCTTGCCGGTTTCCAGTACCATTTTGGCGCTGCCAAGCACCGACTGCGCAGCAAAGGTATATGCCTGTTTGCGCGGCATGCCGTCGGCAACTGCCGCGTCCGCCATGGCCTCAATAAACAGAAAGACATACGCTGGGGAACTGCCGCTGACCGCGGTAACCGCATCCATCAAGTTTTCGGGAACGACTTCGGCTTTGCCAAAACTGCGCAGCACCCGCAGTGCACGCTCCAAAAGTGCAGGAGTTATTTCTTCGTTGGGGCACACCGCTGTAATCCCCTCGCCCACCATGGCCGGTGTATTTGGCATAGTGCGGATAATCGGCACCTGGCCGCCAAACTGCTCGCCAAGCCATGCAAGTGTTTTGCCCGGTGCAATGGTGATAATCAACTGGTTGGAAATGCTGCCGCGGATTTGGGCAATCACAGTTTCATAGAACTGCGGTTTTACCGCCAAGACCAAAACATCAGAGGCTTCTGCTACTGCCTGATTATTCTGTGTCGTGGAAATGCCGTACTGCGCTTTTGCCTTTTCCAGTGTTTCCGCTGTGCGGGCAGAGGCGGTAATCTCCACCGGTTTGCAAAGGCCGTTCTTTAAAATACCAGCAATCATGGCTTTTGCCATATTGCCACAGCCGATAAATCCAATTTTCATAACGGATGGCTCCTTTTCATTTTTTAATTCATGACTGTTTCTATTGTAAAAGGATTTTTGCAAAAGAGCAAGGCTTTCCTTGCAACAGATTCTCTTTCTGAATTTCCAGCTGATCTATGGTATAATAGAAATAAAAATCTGCGGGCCGCACAAAGAGGAGGGAAAAAGCGTTTGTATAAAATTTTGATTGTAGAGGACGACAGCATTATTGCCAGCGCGATCGCCAAGCATCTCGCCGCATGGGGACTGCAGGCCGTTTTGATTAAGGACTTTCAGCATGTAACCGAAACATTTGCCAAAGAGGACCCTCAGCTTGTTTTAATGGACATTACTCTTCCCTTTTTTAATGGCTACCATTGGTGCGAAGAGATCCGCCGCATTTCTAAAGTGCCGATTATCTTTCTCTCTTCAGCATCTGACAATATGAATATCGTCATGGCGATGAACATGGGCGGCGATGATTTTATAGCTAAGCCCTTTGATATCAATGTATTGACAGCAAAAATACAAGCGGTGCTGCGGCGCACCTATGACTTTGGCGCACCGGCAAATTTAATTGAACATGCGGGCGCTATTTTAAACCTCTCGGACGCGACCTTTTCTTTTTCGGACCAAAAGCTCTCGCTGAGCAAAAATGAGCTGAAAATTCTACAGGCACTGATGGAAAACAAGGGCCATGTCGTGCGGCGTGAGGACCTGATGACTCGCCTGTGGGAAACCGACAGCTATGTGGATGAAAACACCCTGACGGTCAACATCAACCGTCTGCGGCGCAAGTTGGAGGAACTGGGACTTTCCGATTTCATTGTGACAAAGAAAGGGCTCGGCTATATGGTGAAAGCATGAAACTCTTTTTTTCTTATCTGCAAATGCACCACAAGTCTCTTTTATTTATCGGCGCCTCTGCGCTTATTTTTCTAATGATTTTTTCGCTGTACGACCTGCCGTTTACAGCAGTGGGCTATGCGGCAGCGCTGTCTGTCTGCTGCGGGGCTGTGATTGGTCTGCTCGATTTTTTGAACTTTCGCAAAAAGCATTTCTGGCTGCAAAAGCTGCAGAAACAGATTATGTTTGGTCTGGATATTCTGCCGCAGCCGCGCACGCTGGTGGAAAAAGACTACCAGGAACTGCTGCAGGCCCTATTTTCCTATACGGCAGACCTGACCACAGAATATGACCGCAGCCACTGTGAAATGACCGATTACTATACCCTGTGGGCACACCAGATCAAGACCCCGATTGCGGCCATGCGCATTCTTTTGCAGTCTGACCAGGGACCAGACCACGACGCCCTGTGCGACTGCCTATTTCACATTGAAGAATACGTGAATATGGTGCTCTCTTATGTACGGCTGAATGAAAGCGGCAGTGACTTTGTGATAAAAATGTGTTCCTTAGACGCCATTGTGCGGGGAGTGATCCATAAATATGCGCCGCTGTTTATCCGCAAAAAAGTTGCTCTGCATTACCAGCCGATTTCCTGTACGGTGCTGACCGACGAAAAGTGGCTCTCTTTCGTGATTGAGCAAGTACTTTCTAATGCGCTGAAGTACACGCCCAGCGGCAGTGTTTCTATCTATCTAGAAGAACCGGAAACACTGGTGATTGCCGACACTGGCATCGGTATTGCGCCGGAAGACCTGCCGCGTATCGGACAAAAGGGCTTTACCGGCTACAATGGCCGTATGGATAAAAAATCGACCGGCATCGGGCTGTACCTGTGCCGCAGAATTTTGAAAAAGCTTTCGCACACTTTTTCCATTTCATCGGAAGCAGGCAAAGGCACCGCTGTAAGAATCGGTCTGCAGTACAGCAAAATCAAAATGGAATGACACGGTTTGTGCCCCAATCTTACACACCTGTAAGGTTGAGGCGCATTTTGTAAGCTGCTTCTATGGCAGCGCCGCGTTTCTTCCTCTATACTAGATTTATCAGCAAAACAGAGGAGGAACATGACAATGTCATTTCTTGAAGTAAGCAATCTAAAAAAAATATATACGACCCGCTTGGGCGGGACCCATGTGCAGGCGCTGAGCAACGTTACTTTTTCGGTAGAGCGCGGCGAATATGTCGCCATCATGGGCGAAAGCGGCAGCGGCAAAACGACGCTGCTGAACATTTTGGCCGCACTGGACACCCCTACCTCGGGGCAGGTCACGCTGGACGGAAAAAAACTTTCCGACTTAAAAGAAAAAGAGCTCTCGGCGTACCGCCGCAGAAATTTAGGCTTTGTTTTTCAGGACTTTAACCTGCTGGACAACTTTTCCCTGCAGGACAACATCTTTTTGCCCCTCGTCCTTTCCGGCGAAAGCTACCCGGAAATGAAAAAGCAACTGGACCCGATTGCACAGGAACTGGGCATTGCTGATATTATACAGAAATACCCTTATGAGGTTTCTGGCGGGCAAAAACAGCGCGCCGCTGTGGCGCGCGCCATCATCACCAAACCAAAGCTGCTGTTGGCCGATGAACCAACCGGTGCTTTGGACTCCCGCTCTGCCGATGCTCTAATGCAGATTTTCGGCAGGCTCAATGCCGCCGGCCAAACCATTGTGATGGTTACCCACAGTGTGCGGGCCGCCAGCAACGCACAGCGCGTTTTGTTTATCCGCGACGGCGAAGTCTTTCATCAGGTGTACCGCGGCAAACACAGCACTGAAGAAATGTTTGCCCTGATTTCCGACACCCTTACTTTAATTGCAACGGGCGGTGAAAAGGATGCGTAAAGGTTTTTACATGAAACTTGCTGCGCAAAATGTAAAACTAAACAGCAAATTTTATATTCCTTATCTCATTGCCAGTTCCATAACCGCCGCCATGTTTTACATTATGGGTTTTTTGGCCTTTAATCCTGGGTTGAAAGGCAACAGCATAAACACCGTTATGGCATTCGGTGTTTGGGTCATTGCCATCTTTTCAGTTATTATCCTGCTGTACATTAACAGCTTCTTAATGAAACGCCGCCAAAAAGAAATCGGCCTGTACAACGTGCTCGGCATGGAAAAGCGGCATATCGGCCGCATTTTCGGCTGGGAAACCGTTTACTCCTACCTCATCACCATGGTCTGCGGGCTGGGCGGCGGTATTTTGTTGAGCAAGCTGTTCCTGCTGCTGCTGTACCACATCTCTAATCTGCCCACCAAACTGCAGTTTGAGGTGAGCGGCAAAAGTGCAGGAAACACGCTGATTTTGTTTGCAGGCATTTTTCTGCTGATGCTGGTGCTTAACCAGGTCAAAGTGCACTTTAACAACCCGGTAGAGCTGCTGCGCGGCGGAAATGTGGGTGAAAAGGAGCCGAAAGCCAACTGGTTCCTCGCTATTCTGGGTGCAGTGCTGCTGGGTGCAGGGTACTACATCTCCCTGACTACAAAAAATCCGCTCAGCGCATTGGAGTATTTCTTTATCGCTGTTCTTTTGGTCATTGCAGGCACCTACCTTCTCTTTATCGCGGGTACTGTCGCCATTTTAAAGCTGCTGAAAAAAAACAAGAAATTCTACTATAAAACTAATCATTTTACAGCGGTTTCTGGTCTTTTATACCGCATGAAGCAAAACGCCACCGGCCTTGCCAGTATCTGCATTTTGGCTACCATGGTTATGGTGATGATGTCGGTCACAGTTTCTCTGCAGGCTGGCGAGCAGAATATCATCGATACCATGTACCCGCAGGATATCTGTGCAAATGTTTATAATGCAAAAAATACCACCGTAGGCAAATCTGTAAACGACCTAGTAGAAAAAGCCGTCAAAGAAGTCGGACGCACCGTGAAAAGTGCACATTACGGGCGCTACCTGCCGCTTACCACTACCCTGAAAAACGGAAATTATGTATTGGATTCCTCCAGTAATATCATGGCGGAAAACTCTGCTGTCTTTACCGTAATGACCGCGCAGGAATATCAAAACTCTACGGGGCAGAAACTTTCCCTCGCGGACGGCGAAGCTGCCTACTACTCCTTTTATGGTTCTTTACCCTCAAGCTTTCAGCTGCTTGGCCAAAAGCTGAAACTGACCACTCGGCTTTCGAGTGCCCCGGTAACTACGGGCAACCAATCCGCTTACCTTGTTAACTCTCATCTGCTGGTGGTAAAAGACGAAAAGGTACTTGCCGCCCTGATGCAGATGCAGATGGCTACTCAAAAAGATGGATACTCTACCTATACGTATTCTTATGCCTTTGATACAGACGGTACCGACACGCAGAAAATCGCCCTATCAAAAACGGTAAATCAGGCTTTGCGCAGCCTTTCAAACTCACAGAACGGGTCTGACAATGATTCTCATGCTTTTTCTGTCGTAGAAAGTCGGCAGTCATCGGCAAACGATATTCAGAATATAGTTGGCTCTCTCCTGTTCTTAGGCATGTTCCTCTCGCTTCTGTTTGTCATGGCCACGGTACTCATCATCTATTACAAGCAGATTTCAGAAGGCTACGACGACACAGAGCGGTTCAATATCATGCAGAAAGTGGGCATGAGCCGTGCAGAAGTACGCAAATCCATTCACAGCCAGGTGTTGTTGGTATTCTTCCTGCCGCTCATTGTCGCGTGCGTGCACATGCTGGTGGTATTCCCTTACCTGACAAAGCTGCTGAAACTTTTCCAGCTGACCAACGTTCCGCTGTTTGCAGCGTGCGCGGCAGGTACGGCAGCCGTCTTTGCGGCAGTGTATGTAGTTGTCTATGCCATTACTACTCGCACGTATTATCACATTGTTTCCCCTGCCAAATCATAAGATTACAAGAATTCCACAAGATAAATACGATAGCAAAGGGAAGGTCCCTGCTGCAAGTTTGCAGCAGGGACCTTCCCTTTTGTATTCAATGTTTTTCAGCTGTGCGGCGGCCTTCTGTTTTTTTGGTATTTTTTTGATAAAGCAAAAGCAGACCTTTCAGCATCAGCATATTGTCCAGATGTATTTTATGCTGGCACTGTGCCACAATAATCGGCGCAACGCCGCCTGTTGCCACGACACAGGCTTTCATGCCAATCTCGTCTTCAGCGCGGTCAATCAGGCCGTCAATCATAGCAGCATGGCCATACACTGCGCCGGAGCGCATACAATCCTTTGTGTTGTTGCCAATTAGCTTTGGTGGAGCCTCCAGGTCAATATGGGCAAGCTGGCTCGCATGGTTTGCAAGCGCATTCATGGAGATGACCGGCCCCGGAATAATCATGCCACCAATATAGTTTCCCTTTTTGTCAATGACCGAAAGTGTAGTGGCTGTGCCCATATCAAAAACCAAAATTGGCTTAGGGTACTTTGCACTGGCCGCCACAGCGTCCACCACCAAATCCGCGCCCAAAGTTGCTGGGTTTTCCATAAGGATATTGAGCCCGGTTTTTAGCCCTGAGCTGACGATCAACGCTGTTTTTCCAGTGACTAGGCATATTGCCTGCTGCAGCGGCAGCGAAAGCTGCGGCACAACCGAGGAAATAATGGCGCCCTCTATCGCGTGCCGGTCGATATTGTGCAGGGAAAACAGATTTCGTATCATCAGGGCATATTCATCACTGGTCTTTTTTGCATCCGTCGAAAGCCGGGCCGTAAAATAAGTGTTTTGGCTGTCTAAGCAGCCCAACACGATGTTTGTGTTGCCAACATCAACTGCTAAAATCATGCAGAAATCCGCCTTCCTTTTGGGAAACGGCGCACCTGCAGAATGCCTCTGCTGTGCGCCGCTCTGTTGCTTTTTCATTACATAAAAGAATTATAAAAAAGTGTTTTAGCCTTTTCCGTGCACGGGTGCTCGCCGGCCAAGCATCTCTGGCTGCGCAAACCGCAGCAGCACCTTGCCGATTGCAGAAACCAAAATGCCCGCCGCCACGGCCTCGATAACACCGTTAAAACTGACAACGCCCATGATGATGCCTGGCACTGCCTGCGGCGCAATTCCCTTTGCTGCCGCGTAAGCGTCGCAGAAGAAAAAGTAGATGAGACCCATGACAAACACTGTATTTGTCAGCGCACCAACTACGCCGCTGACTGCCAAAGACGCCACATGATGGTCGCGGCCCTTGAGCAGCTTTTCCATGCCTTGAAACACATAATAAGGGAAAATACCCACTAAAATGCGCGGCAAAAAGCAAATGAGCAGCGCAAGCGGTGTGCCATGCGTGGTGCCCGGCAGTGGAATAAACGGCGAAAAGGTAAACGATGTAAGCGCCGGCATCATGGTATTGTTAACTAAACTGGTCAGACCAAAGAGGGCGCCCAATGCCGCACCATACTGCGGCCCGAGCAGCACCGACCCCAAAATAACCGGGATGTGGATAATGGTCAATTTAATGAAAGGCAGCGGGATAAACCCCAGCGGGGTAAACCCCATAATCAGTGTAATGGCAGCAAACAGCGCCATTAAGACAAATTTGTAGTACTTCGCGTTCTTTTTCATTTTTATAACCCCCTGCTGCCGCTCTTATCCCCGATAAGATGCAGCGCATTATTTTAAACAGGTATCATTATAACAGAAAACTCACTAAAATCAAGCCCTTTTCTTCCTATTTGTCACAATATTTGTTACAAAAATCACAAGTAGGCAGTTGCATTTCTGTACCATCTTCTTGTATAATAACAAAAGTATTAGAAAACCTTTTAAATCATCAATTTTTAACCGGGAAAGAAGATTGTACAGAATGCTTTTACAGAATAAGACCATTCTGCTGGGCGTTACCGGCAGTATTGCCGCCTATAAAGCAGCCGCCCTTGCCAGCCGCCTGACACAGCAGGGCGCCGCTGTGCATACCCTGCTGACCAAAAACGGCGCTCAGTTTGTCGGGCCAGTCACCTTTGAGGGCGTCACCGGTCAAAAGTGTGTGGTAGATACCTTTGACCGCACCTTTCAGTACAGCGTAGAGCATATTGCGCTGGCAAAACAGGCCGACCTGGTTTTGATTGCGCCCGCCACAGCCAACGTCATTGCCAAGCTGGCAAACGGTCTTGCCGACGATATGCTGACAACAACCGTGCTGGCATGCCGTTGCCCGAAAATGATTGCCCCGGCCATGAACACCGGCATGTACGAAAACCCCGTCACGCAGGACAACCTGAAAAAGCTGCAGCACTATGGATGGAAAATCATTGCGCCCGCCTGCGGGCGGCTTGCCTGCGGCGACGTGGGCGCCGGTAAGTTTCCGGAGCCGGCCGACATTCTGCAGGACGTGCTGCAGGTGCTCGCCGAGGAAAAAGACATGGCCGGCCTGCATGTACTGGTAACCGCCGGTCCTACACAGGAAGCGCTGGACCCTGTGCGCTACCTGACTAATCACTCTACCGGAAAGATGGGCTATGAATTGGCGCGCAGCGCCGCCCGCCGCGGCGCCGATGTCACACTGGTGAGCGGCCCGACCTCCCTTGCGGCGCCAACAGGTGTCCGTTTGGTTCCAGTATGTTCTGCACAGGAAATGTTCAGCGCCGTGACGGCTGCCGCACCGCAGCAGGACCTGCTCGCCTTTGCCGCCGCAGTTGCGGATTACCGCCCTCAAAAAACAGCCACCGACAAAATCAAAAAAGGCACAGGCGTTCTTACCTCCCTGCCGCTGACCGCAACGCCGGATATTCTGCAGTATATTGGTGAGCATCGCCGCCCCGGTCAGCTTTTGTGCGGATTTTCCATGGAAACGCGTGATTTGGTGGAAAACTCCCGCAAAAAGCTTGTCAAAAAACACGCAGATATGATTGCCGCAAATAATTTAAAAGTAAAAGGCGCTGGTTTTGGCACCAGCACCAATGTAATGACGCTGATTACAACAGACCATACCGAAGAACTGCCGCTTTTAAGCAAATATGAAACCGCCGGCAGGATTTGGTCTACGCTGCTGCAAATGCGACGCACATAAATTCTGTATTTTCGTATACACTACTGTCATACCCAATATAAAAGAGGTGTATGACATGACAGAACTGCAATGCTCCGTAAAAGACTGTATGAACAACAGCCAAAGCTGCTGCTGCCGGCCGGATATTATGGTCAGCGGCAAATGCGCCTGCGGCTGCGAGCAGACCAGCTGCGCCGACTTCCGGAAAAAAGGCAGCGCCAGTGCACAGAACAGCTGTGGCTGCTCTCAGCCTGACCCGCAGATGCATGTCCGCTGTGAGGCGGAAAAGTGTATCTACAATGAGCAGGGCGACTGCACAGCAACCGATATCCAGGTGAGCAGCACAAGCCCGCAGACTTCCGGAAAATCCGAAACTGAGTGTGCGACCTTTAAAATGAAATAAGTTTCCGCATAAAAAGCTGCCCTGCCCTGTGCCGCCGCACAGGCAGGACAGCTTTTTTATTGTTTTTCACCCATGCACTTTTATGCATGCAGCTGCGAAAGGACTTCTCCTACTGATGCATGTACTACCAAATTGGCTGCGTCGTCTGCAGCAGTCTTGGATTTGTTAATCAGCACCAGACGATCGCCGCGATAGTAGCGAATCAATCCCGCAGCAGGATAGACAACCAGTGAAGTGCCGGCAACAATCAGCATATCTGCCTGCAAAATGGCCTGCACAGCACCCTCCACAACATCTTCGTTTAAAGATTCTTCATACAGCACTACATCGGGTTTGATAATGCCGCCGCAAGAACAGCGCGGGATACCGGTGCTGTTCTGTATGGTTTCCATCGGATAAAACTTGTGGCAGCGCTGGCAGTAATTACGCAGCACACTGCCATGCAGCTCATATACCTGTTTGCTGCCAGCTGCCTGATGCAGTCCGTCAATATTTTGGGTGACAATGGCAGTAAGCTTTCCGGTCTGCTCCAGCTCAGCCAGCTTTTTATGCGCGGCGTTTGGCTTTGCATTCGGATAAAGCATTTTATCTCGGTAAAAATTAAAGAATTCTTCGGTATGCTCTTCGTAAAAAGTATGACTCAGCATGGTTTCCGGCGGATAACGGTATTTTTGATGATACAGTCCGTCCGTACTGCGGAAATCTGGAATGCCGCTTTCCGTGGAAACGCCCGCTCCACCGAAAAAGACAACCCGGCTGCTTTGGTCCAGCAAATTCTGCAGTGCCTTGATCTGGTCCATTCCAATTCCCTTCTTTCAATTTTTTATATAGTACCGCTTTTTAGCGATTCAGGCAAGTAAAATGACGATTTCTGTCTCGCCATTTTCCATAATCTGCACCCCCTCCAGGAAGTCTTTGGAGATTTTTCCCGCAAAAAAGCTCTTTGCAGCGGCAGCCTGCGTATAGAAAAATCTACAATATTTTTTTAATTTCGTTGACAACAGGGCGTTTTTGAAATATAGTATGAAAAGTAATAAAAATCATACTTTTCATACTTATAAAACTAGTTGGAGGGATTTTGATGAAAGCAAGACCTCGTAAGGGCAAACTTGCCGCTACCGTAAAAGTTGGCGAAAAAGGACAAATTGTCATTCCCAAAGCAATGCGTGACTTGCTGCAGATTGAGCCGGGGGACACCCTGCTGGTGCTGGCCGACAAAAAGCGCGGCATGGCCATCAGTAATGACACCATTGTTTTCGATCGCTTTACAGACATTTTGAGCAATGACAAGGAGGCAAGTGATGAGTGAAACAGTCCTGCGTGTCACCGGCCTGTGCAAGCGTTACCCACACTTTTCGCTGGACCACGTTTCGTTTTCTCTTCCTGTCGGAAGTATCAGCGGCTTTATCGGCCGAAACGGCGCCGGAAAATCAACTACTCTGAAATCTCTGCTCAATCTGGTGCATCCCGAGGCAGGCAGTATTCAGTTCTTCGGAAAGGACTTTAGCGCCAACGAGCTGGAAATCAAGCAGCAAATCAGCTTTGTTTCCGGCGGCATCAGCTACTATCCCCGCAAAAAGCTGAAAACGATTACCGCGGTCAACCGCCGCTTTTACAAGAATTGGGACGAGGCGGCCTATCAGCACTGTCTGCAGGCGTTTTCTCTGCTAGAAGACAAAACACCTGCTGAACTTTCAGAAGGCATGAAAGTAAAATATGCGCTGACGCTGGCGCTTTCTCACCACGCGCAGCTGCTGATTCTGGACGAACCCACCAGCGGGCTGGACCCGGTTTCGCGTGAAGACCTACTTGAGCTGTTTTTACAGCTTGCGCGGCAGGAACATGTCACTATTTTGTTTTCGACTCATATTACTTCTGACCTAGACAAATGTGCCGACAACATTATTTACATACGAAACGGAAAAATTATAGAAAATGGCCCTATGGATACTTTTTTAAAGGCATATCAGCAAGTCACCACTTCCGAAAAACCAGCGGCAGGGGTTGTCATCGGTGCGCGCGAAAACCGCTCTGGCTGGACCGGCCTGATTCGGCGTGGCAGCGCAGTGCCGGCCGGCGCCACTGTATCGGACGCCGACCTGGAAGCAATTATGGTTCATCTGGAAAAGGAGAGCTGAATCTATGCGAAATTTACTCCGGAAAGAATGGAAACTTGCCATGCACCCCACTGCCATTCTTTTTCTGGTACTGTCCTTCTTGCTGCTCATTCCAAACTACCCGTATTATGTCACCTTCTTCTATACCTGCCTCGGCATTTTCTTTATCTGCCTGAGCGGGCGCGAGAATCAAGACCTGCTTTACACCATGCTGTTGCCTGTACGCAAGCGGGATATTGTGCGCAGCCGTATTCTGACAGCAGTTACCCTAGAGCTGCTGCAGGCCGTGATTGCAGTGCCAGCGGCGATTTTGCGCAACCGAATGCCTATGAACAACGAAGTCGGCATGGATGCCAATATCGCGCTGTTTGCTTTCTCCTTTATCCTGATGGGGCTGTTCAATCTCTTTTTCTTTACCCGCTACTACCGCACGCCGGACAAAATAGGCCGCCACTTTGCTTTAGCCAGTGGAGTGGTGTTTGTTTATATCACCGCCGCAGAAACGCTGACACATATTGTTCCCTTTTTCCGCGATGAGCTGGATACCAAAGACCCGCAGTTTCTGCCACAGAAGCTCCTAGTCCTGCTGATTGGCATCGTCGCCTATGCGTTGCTGACCTTTGCCGCCTGCCGCAAGTCGGAACGCTCTTTTGAAAAACTGGACCTCACAATTTGAAATGTAAATAAAGCAAGCCGCTGTGAACAAACAATTTTCTGTTCACAGCGGCTGTTTTGATATGTTTTCCTGTTTTGCTGCCTTTATAGGCAATCTTGTGAAGTTGTATAAAATTTAAATTTTTACAGAAAAAATAATTGACAAATATTCCTTCCTCCTGTATACTTAACGAAAAAGGTACAGTATGAAAAAGCAGAAGGGGTGACCGCCATGCTGGTAACCAGAGAAATGGACTATGCCGTACGCACTCTACGGGCACTTTTCCGCAGTGAACGGCTTTCTGCAAAACAAATTGCTGCCCGTGAGCACATGCAGCCCTCTATTACATACAAAACACTGCACAGGCTTACAAAAGCTGGGCTGGTAAAAAGCTACCGTGGCAGCGACGGCGGCTACAGCCTGTGTGACAGCAGTGAAAAGCTGACTTTGTACGATGTATTCCGCGCTCTACAGGAGGACTTATTCCTTACTCCCTGCCTGCAGCCGGGCGATACCTGTGAAAACAACACCAACGGCAGCTGCCGGGTTCACCGGGAGTATCAGCGCATTCAGCATCTGATAATAGAAGAACTGCAGCAAAAGCCCCTGCGGGAGCTGCTGCAGGAATGACGTTTCTGCAAACAATTCTGTATTTCTATCATTAAAACATAAAGGAGGCATTTTGATGTTTTATCAGACAACAGAAGCACAGGAGGGCCTGCGTGCAAAGGTGCGGGCTTTTGCCGAAAGCGAAATAAAGCCACAGGCTTTTCTGCTGGATAAAGACAACGTCTTTCCGCGTGAAAGCGTAAAGAAAATGGCGCAGCTGGGCCTGATGGGCCTGCCCTACGAGAGCAAATACGGCGGTGCCGGTTTAGATGTCATCAGTTACGCCATTGCAGTAGAGGAACTGTCGCGCGTAGACGGCGGCGCAGGGGTTATTCTTTCTGCGCACACCTCGCTTGGCACATGGCCGATTGCCGCTTTTGGCACAGAAGCACAAAAACAAAAATATCTGGTTCCCCTCTGCCGCGGCAAAAAACTGGGCGCTTTCGGCCTGACTGAGCAGAACGCCGGCAGCGACGCCGGCGGCACCGAAACCACCGCTGTGCTACAGGGTAATCTGTATTTGCTGAACGGCAGCAAAATTTTCATCACCAACGGCGGAGAAGCCGATACTTACGTTGTTTTTGCAGTGACGACCCCCGGCATTGGCGTGCGCGGAATTTCTGCTTTCATTGTCGAAAAGGGCTGGGAAGGCTTCACTTTCGGCGACCACTACGACAAAATGGGCATTCGCTCTTCCGCTACCTGTGAGCTGATTTTCAAGAACGTAAAAGTCCCGAAAGAAAACCTGCTGGGCGCCGAGGGACAGGGCTTTAAGATTGCCATGGAAACACTGGACGGCGGCCGCATCGGCATTGCTGCACAGGCTTTGGGGATCGCACAGGGCGCTTATGAGGCTGCTCTCGCGTACGCAAAACAGCGCGTGCAGTTTGGCAAACCCATCTGTCAGCAGCAATCTATTGCGTTTAAACTGGCAGATATGGCAACAAAGCTGCGCGCCGCGCGCCTTTTGGTTTACAGCGCTGCTGAGCGGAAACAAAACCACGCTTCTTACAGCATGGAAGCCGCCATGGCTAAACAGTACGCCTCTGACAGCGCCCTGGAAATCACCAATGACGCTCTACAGATTTTCGGCGGCAGCGGATACCTGAAAGGCATGGACGTCGAGCGCTTTTACCGCGACGCCAGAATCACCACAATTTATGAGGGCACCAACGAGATTCAGCGCGTGGTGATCGCGTCGCATCTTCTCGGAAAAGCCGCACGCGAAAAGAAACCGGCCGTAAAGCGCGCTGCCCCTGCAGTACCGGTGCCTGCACCAAAGCCCGCCGGAAAAGCCGGCCGCAAATGTATCCTCCTGGAGCAGGGAACCGCGCAGGAACGTGTAGACGCCCTTGCCGCATACTTAAAAACCGAAAACGACTTTTCTGTCGGTAATCCTTTAGATATGCCTATTTCTAAGGCTGACCGTGTCGTCAGCGCAGGCCGAGGCATTGGCGCAAAAGAAAACATGGCGCTGATTGAGGCCCTTGCAACAGCCGCCGGCGCAGCGGTCGGCTGCTCCCGCCCTGTAGCTGAAGCGATGAAGTACCTGCCTGTTGACCGCTTTGTTGGCATGTCTGGCCAAAAGTTCCACGGCAGCCTATACATCGCCTGCGGGATTTCCGGCGCCGGTCAACACCTGAAAGGCATTGAAAATGCGAAAACCGTGGTTGCTATTAACACAGACAGAGAGGCCAATATCTTTAATAACTGTGATTACGGAATTGTGGGCGACGTAAAAGAAATTCTGCCACTTTTGACCAAGGCCCTGGACACCGGCAAGCCCAAAGCAGAGGAGCCGCCGCTGGAAGCCGCAAAACCTGCTGCCATGCCTGCCCCGGTGCACCGCAGAATTTACGTCTGCAGTGGCTGCGGCTATGAATACGACCCACTAAAAGGTGACCCGGAACATGGGATTGCCCCCGGCACTGCTTTCAAAGATCTGCCTGCAGGCTGGACCTGCCCACTCTGTGGTGCTTCACCTGATGAGTTTATTGAAACGGAAATTTGAGTAAAATGAGCAAATAAAGGAGGCTTTTTCCATGTACTGCTACCGCAAAGTTACAGAAGATCTGTACTGGGTTGGCGCCAATGACCACCGCCTCTCTCTTTTTGAAAATATCCACCCGATTTATCACGGCGTCTCCTACAATTCTTACCTGCTGCTCGACGACCAGACCGTGCTGTTTGACACGGTAGACTGGGCCGTCGGCCGTCAGTTTATTGAAAACATCCAGGCCGTGCTGAACGGCCGGCCTTTGGATTACCTGGTTATCAACCACATGGAGCCGGACCACGCCGCCGCAATTGAAGAAATTCTGCTGCGCTGGCCAAAAGTGAAAATCCTTACGACACCAAAAGCAGTTATCTTTCTGCACCAATTTGGTTTTTCCATTGACAACTGCTGTGTAGAAGCCGTAAAAGAAGGCAGCACCCGCTGCTTTGGCAAACACACCGTTACATTTGTAAATGCACCCATGGTACACTGGCCGGAAGTGATGGTCACCTATGATGCGACAAACGGTGTTCTGTTCTCTGCCGATGCCTTTGGCTCCTTTGGTGCTTTGGACGGCAAACTTTTTGCCGATGAAGTCGACTTTCCGCATGAATGGCTGGATGAAGCCCGGCGCTACTACACAAATATCGTGGGGAAATACGGTCCGCAGGTACAGACTCTGCTGAAAAAAGCCAGTACCCTCGACATCAAGATGATCTGCCCGCTGCACGGCCCCGTCTGGCGAAAAGATATCGGTTGGTTTATAGACAAATATGTACATTGGAGCACTTATGAACCAGAACAAAAAGGAATTATGATTGTCTATGCCTCTATGTATGGCAATACAGAAGCCGCCGCACAAATCTTGGCTGCAAAGCTCGCAGAGCGCGGCATTACCAATACACGACTCTATGACGTTTCCAGTACCCATGTTTCGTATTTGATTTCGGATGTATTTAAATACAGTCATCTGGTACTGGCAAGTGTCACCTACAACCTCGGCATTTTTCCACCAATGCACAATTTCTTAATGGATATGAAAGCACTGAATGTGCAGAACCGCACCTGTGCAATCATTGAAAACGGCTCGTGGGCATGCCGCTCCGGCTGCCTGATGAAAGGTTGTCTGGCAGAGCTGAAAAACATGCGTCTGCTAGAAGAAGGAGTCAGCCTGGCGTCGTCTCTGCGAGAGCAGGACCTGCCCGATATGGACCTACTTGCTGACAGCCTCACGGCTTCAATCAAAGAAGAATAAACTGCCACAAAAGTCCGGCCCTCTCTGCAAAAGTACAGAGAGGGCCGGACTTTCTTTATTGCGGTATTTTATACAGTCAGTGGAATTCCAAGCTCTTTCATCTTATCGCGCAAGCCGAGAAAATCGGCAAAGGCGTCCGGCTTCTTGCGTGGGTCACGCAAAAGCGCCGCTGGGTGCAGCGTTGCCATCATCCAGATGCCGCCCTTTTCGACCCACTGGCCGTGCTGGCGGGTAATCTTAATTTTAGGGTCCATTATCCGCATAGCGGCAATACGCCCCAGACATACTATAATTTTCGGCCGCAAAAGGCGTGTCTGCTCCCGCAGCCAAGTGATACACTGCTCCTGCTCCTCTGGCAGCGGGTCACGGTTCTGTGGCGGGCGGCACTTGACAATATTTGCAATATAAATATTCGTATGCCGGTCCAGATCCACTGCGGCAAGCAGTTTATCCAGCAGCTGGCCGCTGCGCCCGACAAAAGGCTCCCCTTTCAGGTCCTCCTGCTCGCCGGGGCCTTCCCCGATAAACAGGACCTGTGCCTTTGGATTGCCGACCCCAAAGACCAGGTTGGTGCGTGTCTTTCCTAATCCGCAGCGCTCACAGCCGCGGCAGGCTTCTTCCAGCTGCGCCCAACTTTGATACATGCTCTTTTCCCCCTGCGGCGGCAAATTTCGTGCCGCCCCGATTGCGCCGAAAATGGCTGTATTCAGTATAGCGCAATCTACAGGACGTGTAAAGGCGCTCTGCCGACACACTGCTGCAAGCCTGTTATGCCTCTTGCCGATACCGAAAACGGCCTTCTCTTCAAAAGTGATCCCTGCTGTGCCATAAAGAAAGCCGCTGCACACCCTATGATGCGCAGCGGCCTTTATAAAAAGTTGTTAAAAATCCACAGGCAGGCCATAATAACAGGCCGTCAAAAGCTTTTCCATCTCTTTCTGGGTAGGCTTGCGCGGGTTAGAGCCGGTACAAGCATCGCTTAAAGCCAGTGCTGCCACATCGTGCAGCTTTTCCTGAAACTCTGCTTCCGGCACAATGCCGTTTTCGTAATCTTTCATCGCATGGGGAATATGCAGGAATTCATTATATTGGTCAATTTTATTACACAATGCTTTTACCAGACCGGCTTCGCTTCCAGTCAAGCCGACCGTGCGGGCAATTACCGCATAGCGCTCACGCGCCTGTGGTACTTTTGCATTGTAGGCAATCACCTTTGGCAGGTACATCGCATTGGCACAGCCGTGCACAATGTGCCCATTCTGATAAGCCGCGCCAGTTTTGTGTGCCATGGAGTGCACAATCCCCAGCAGTGCATTGGAAAACGCCATGCCCGCTAAGCACTGCGCATAATGCATTTGCTCACGGGCAGCCTTATCTCCCTGATAAGAAGTCGGCAGATACTCAAATACCATTTGAATTGCCTGCAGTGCCAGCGGGTCTGTAAAGGGTGAGTGCAGTGCAGAAACATAGGCCTCTACCGCGTGGGTCAGTGCATCCATACCTGTATGCGCGGTCAATTTTGGCGGCATGGTCTCTGCTAAGGCCGGGTCAATGACCGCGGCATCCGGCGTAATATTAAAATCTGCCAGCGGGTATTTAATACCCTTTTGGTAGTCGGTAATCACCGAAAAAGCAGTCACCTCGGTTGCTGTACCGGAAGTGGATGGAATCGCCAGAAAATGTGCTTTCTGCCGCAGCGCCGGAAAACTGAAAGGTTCTATCAGATCTTCAAATTTGGTTTCCGGGTACTCATAAAACACCCACATCGCCTTTGCAGCATCAATAGGCGAGCCGCCGCCCATCGCTACAATCCAGTCCGGCTCAAACTCCTGCATGGTTTTGGCGCCGCTTAAAACAGTCTCGACCGAAGGGTCCGGCTCAACGCCCTCAATCAGGCGCACCGCAAGGCCTGCTTCTTTTAAATTCTGTAAAACGCGGTCTAAAAAGCCAAAGCGCTTCATCGAGCCGCCGCCCACCACTACAGCCGCTTTTTTGCCGGAAAGTCTTTTTAGTTCGTCCAGCGCACCGGGGCCGTAATAAATATCCCTGGGAAGTGTAAAACGCATACCGAATGCCTCCTGTATACAGGTGCCCTGTGAAAAAGCACCGCTTTGTAAAAGTATCTGCAAAACTTCCCGAAATATGTGTACAGCAAAAACCAAAACCGCACAGGCGGTGTTTTGCCACAAAAAAGTGCCGCCCATACAGGCAGCACCTTAAATCTTTCTTTTTAATATTGAATGACCTATCAAATAAAGAACATGAAATTATCCTGGCTGCGGGCCGCCTCTTCCTGCAGATCAGCAAGCGTTAAAGAAGACAGTGCCTGCTCAACAGCCTGCTGCAAACGGTCGTAGACCAGCGACAGCGCCGCCTCAGCGTCCTGTGCATCGGCACCAAGGGTTTTGCCAGGCCGCTCAAACAAAGCGCCATCCGTTGCCTGCAAAATATCCAGTATACGAATCTTGACAGGCGCACAAATCAGGCGGTACCCGCCCTGTGCCCCCTGTGTCGAACTCACCAGCTGTGCGCGCTTTAGCAGAGAAAATACCTGCTCTAGATAAATGCGCGAAATGCCCAAGTCCTCTGAAAGACGGGTAACATTAACTACCGTATCTGCGCCGGCCTGTGCCATGCGCAGCAGTGCAGCGACTGCATACCGGCCCTTTGCTGAAATGCGCATTAAACTTCCTCCATCTATACCATACCAATTTACTATACTTACAAGTATATCATATACGAGTTGTCGGTATTTGTCAACTTTTAATGTACTTCCCTTTCACTGCTGCAGACTCTTTTTCTGCAGATGCACAGCATACTAATAACCATAATGCCCGGAAAAACGGCGGCAGCCAAAAGGCCCCGGCGCAGGCCAAGGTTCTCTGCACCAAAAAGCCCGGTTATCCACGGCCCTAGCGTACAGCCAATGTCGCCGCATACCGCTAAAATGCCAAACATAGAGGTTCCGCCGCGCGGGAAAGAATGGGCCGCCAGCGAATACGTGCCCGGCCACATCAGCGCAATGGAAAGGCCGCACAGCGCACACCCCAGAAGCGACAGCAGCGGCACCTGGGCGAGCGCCGTCACCAAATAGCAGGCAATGCACAAAAAGCTGCAGCCCAAAAGCACTTTGTCTAAATTCCATCTGTCCCCGAAAAGGCCATATAGCAGCCTGCCGCCGCCCTCCAGCGCGGCAAACAGACAGGGCCCCAGCAGGTCGCCGATCACTTTTGGGACCCCCAAGCCCCGCTCTGCGAAAAGGGAGGACCATTGGCTCATGGAAAGTTCCGCTGCACCGGCACACAGAATCAGCAGCATACAGACTAGGAACAGCCGGGAATGCAGCAGGCTGTGTATCGGCGTTTTCTTTTCCGCCGGCAGGGGCGGGCAAAGCGGTACCTGCAGAAAGCGCACCAGGTTTATCGCCGGTATCACTGCCCACAAAACCGGCAGAAAAAACCAGCGCGAGCTACCCAGCAGATGCAGCGCCAGGGTGGTGCCGGCAATGACAGCTACCTGCCCCCAGCAGTAAAACGAATGCAGCAGACTCATAGAGGACGACTTGTGCTCACCGGGCAGCGAATCCAAAATCGGGCTGACCAGGTCTTCAATCAGGCCGCTGCCCATTCCGCAGCAGACCACCGAAATGGCAATGCCCGCAAAGGGCGGCATGACTTGCGGCAAAATACCCATCAGCACCAAGCCGCCCGCCGCCAGGAAATGGGAGCCGGCCAAGCAGCGGCGGGTTCCGATACGGTCGACGAAAAATACGGAAAAAATATCCATGCAGAGCTGTGTACCAAAATTCAGTACAATCAGCTGGCTCAGCTGCCAAAAAGTCAGACGATAACTGTCTTGAAATACGGTAAAAAGCAGCGGTGTAAGGCTGTTTACAATTCCCTGTGTTAAGTATCCCAGGTAACAGGCGCCTTTTGTCCGCCGCCAAGGGCTTTGCATAGGCTTACCTCCTCTCACTTAGCAGTATACCATAGTATTGCCTGCGGCTTCAAATTGTTACCAGAGAAAGAAGGCAGCCGGTATTTTTCGGCACACAAAAAGCGGTCGGCAGATGCCGGCCGCTTTTGTTCCCAACACTTTACAAATCTTTTGCAATGAGCTCTCGGGCCTCTGCGAGGGAACATCCCCTATCCCGCGCAATTCTGGCCAAGTCCTCATATTCTGCCTTCGAGTGCTGCACGCCCCAGCCCGACGCGGTTTTTATCCCCACCTGGCCATAAGCCGTAGAAACAGTGCGTGACGTACGGGAAAGCATGTACCTCCGGCAGCACGTTTCGCGTACGCCGAGCGTCGCCGTGTACCGAAACAAAAGGGACAGCATTTTCTCCCGCTGCCCAGGTTTGCACAGGCAGGTCAAAAGTACCGCTGGACGATTTTTTTTCATGCCAATCGGCGTGGTGAAAACATCCAGAGCACCGCCGACCAAAAGGCGCTCTTGCGCAAAGCCAAGCGCTTCTGGTGTCATATCGTCAAGATTACAGCGCAGCTCTACGATTTCTTCGCTGCTTTCCGCCGTTTCACCCAGCATTGCACGCACGCAGTTGGCTGCTGCAAAGTCTTTTCTGCCCATGCCGCAGCCGATTTTTAACACGCGCATGACGGGCATTCCGCAGAATTCAGATACGAAATACCGCAGCAGTGCCGCACCGGTCGGCGTACAAAGTTCCCCGCGCACACTGCCGCCATAAATCGGAATACCGCGCAGCAGATATGCAGTGGCCGGCGCAGGCACCGGCAAAATTCCATGCGCACAATGCACCTGTCCGCTGCCTACATGGACCGGTGACGCAACAATGCGCTCCGGCGCTAATGCATGCAGCAAAAGGCAAACGCCCGTAATATCCGCTACCGCGTCTAAACTGCCAACTTCGTGAAAATGAATCTGGCTGACCGGCCGGCCGTGCGCATGACTTTCCGCTTCGGCAAGCAGGTCATAGACGGCCAAAATATCTTTTTTGACCGCTTCGGGCAAATCAAACGTCCCCACCAATTTCTGTATGTCCTGCAGTCCCGTGTGGTGAGGATGATGGTGGTGTACATGCTCTTCTCCGCTGTGCTCATGCGCCGCAGAATCGGGCATATCTTCGCTTTCTTCCTCTTCGCCGTGCACAATCACCTGCACATGGGTTCCGGCAAGGCCACATTTTTCCATAGAAAAAGCCGAAACATGCACCTCAGGCAGGGGCAGGCTGTTCATTTTATCAAGGAATGCCTGTGGATTAGGCAGCAGTTCGAGCAGCGCCGCCGTCAGCATATCGCCTGCGGCACCCATGCTGCACTCCAAATACAGTGTCTTCATTTCTTTTCCCCCATGTGATTGATCATACTGGCGAGATACCCGGCACCAAAGCCGTTGTCAATATTGACAACGCTGACGCCGCTGGCACAGGAATTGAGCATGGAAAGCAGCGCTGACAGCCCACCCAAAGAAGCCCCGTAACCCACGCTGGTGGGCACAGCAATGACTGGGCAGTCGGCAAGGCCACCGATTACACTGGCCAGGGCGCCCTCCATACCGGCGACTGCTACGATAACATTGGCACTCATAATTTCATCTAAATGCGCCAAAAGGCGGTGCAGGCCGGCGACGCCGACATCGTACAGCCGGGTAACCTGGTTGCCGAGAATTTCAGCGGTCAAGGCTGCTTCCTCAGCGACCGGCATATCGCTGGTGCCGCCGGTCGCCACGACAACCGTGCCGTTTCCATCCGGCTGCGATATTTGGCCTAAAAAGCCGATACGGCTTGTCTTATCGTATTGCAGCGGCAGGTTTTTCTGCATTTCTACCGCTTTTTCAGCGGACAGGCGGGTAATCAGGACATTCTGCTGCCCTGCTTTCTGCATGGCAGCGGCTATTTTAATCATCTGTTCAGCCGTTTTCCCCGCTCCATATATAACCTCTGCTGCCCCCTGCCGCAGAGCGCGGTGGTGGTCCAGCTTTGCAAAGCCGAGGTCCTCAAACGGCTCCATTTTCAGCTGCAACATTGCCTGTTGCACACTGCAGCTGCCGTCCTGCACCTGCTGTAGAATCTGTTGGATTTTCTCTTTATCCATCTTTTTCACCTGCCCGCAAGGTCCAGAAGGACTACTGAAAACCACGGTCGCAGCCGTTTCAGAATTTCCGCCCGCTTTTCCACAGCGAGCGGCATCTGCTCCGGCAAAAACTGCAGCCGGGCCGCGTCGTCATACAGCCGCACACGAAAGTCGGTAAAGCCCAGCCGAAACAGTTCCTTTTCTGCACTCTCAACCTGCTGCAGCAGGTCACCGGTAATTTGGCGGCCCGCCGGAAAGCGGGTAGCAAGGCAAGCATAGGCTGGTTTGTTCCAGGTAAACAGCCCCGCTTCCCGCGAAAGGCAGCGGATTTCCGGTTTGGTCAAGCCGCACTCCCGCAGCGGCGAACGTACGCAAAGTTCTTTTAACGCCCGCATGCCGGGGCGGTCATTGACATCGTCAGAAGCATTGGTTCCATCCATCAGCAGCGTACAGCCATCACGATTTGCCTGCGCTCTCAGCGCCGAAAAAAGCTCTTTTTTACAAAAATAGCAGCGGTTTGCCGGATTGCTCACCACATCGGGGTTAGAGAGCAGGTCCAGCTGTAAAACGCTCAGCTCTGTGTGCAGCTGATCGGCCAGTTTTTGGGCGTCCTCCAGCTCAAACTGCGGCTGAAATGCCGTTTTTATGTAGTACGGGTATACCTGCGCGCCGGCATGTACCGCCGCATAGAAAAGGTATGAAGAATCCGTTCCGCCGGAAAAAGCAAGAGCTACTTTAGGATTCTCCCTAAAGAATTGCTGCAGCTTCCTGCTGCCAGTCTGTGTCATTTCCATAATTTATCCCTTGTATGTTTACATTATGATTGTGATTTCTTTTCGCTGCGGCGCAGAAATAGATCTGCAAAAACATTCTTCGGGTCTTTGACAACCAAGTACACGGTCCATGCAATCATGCCGCACAGAACAATGACCAGACCTAGAAGCGCATTGTCAGCTGTCATCTCTAAAAATGGCTGCCCTTCTTTTACACAGTAAAAGCCATCGACCGTCCACATAAGAGATGCGCCCCAGTACATCAGGGCCAGCACCTCCAGGTGCAGCTCCCTGCGGTTTGCCTTAAAGTACCAAACCAGTGTTGCAATGACCGCCGCAAAAGCGGTGATAACCAAACACATTACTTAGCCCCCAATACGTTCGCCTGTGCCTGCCGGGCTGTAAGCTCTTTTGTTTCGCGCTTTTCAAGGTAGCGGGAAACCAGCAGCATCACGCCCCACACAGCTGTTACTAAAAGGGCCATGGTGACGCCGACTGTCGCGATCTCCGTCAGCATCGGCTGTATATCCGCCGGGTTATTCATTGCAGTCAAAAACGGCGGCCAAGGCACCACTTCACCGTGCCAGATGTGCTCGATTGCCAGCAGAAACGCCCCGCCCCACAGCATTTTGCTCAGCCAGCCAAGCTTTCTGCTGAATGGAATTTTTGAAACCGATTCTGTGCTCTGCTCTGTGTCTGCCTGCTCCGTTTTTGCTGTCTGCGGCAGCAGGGTTGCGCGTCTTTCTTTTCTTTCAATATTTTTTTGTACAATTGAAACGACGATTGCTTCCGTCATAGATACCAGAAAACATGCCATAAGAAAAGCCTCCTAAAAATTGTGTAAAAAGTGTTTAAGGACAAAAAACGCCATATCCGTGTCTGCGGATATGGCAACCTTCATGGCTACATGCCTCTGTTTTAAAACCTTTGCTGCTGAAAATGACTTCATGTCATTCTTTGCTGATTCATTCAGCTGTTAATATGATACTATTATATTCCCTATCTGTCAATATTTTTTATATAGAATTTAAAAATGCAGGATTGTATTCCCTCTGCAGGCAGCAAGTGGCCGTACCGCTTTCACCCATATTGCCGCCTTGTATTCCGGCAAAATCCATGTTATTATTTTTTTACAAAATCTTGTCTTGCGCGGTATGGCTCTCTGCCCGAAAAGCAGCTGCCTGCCGCTAAAAGAGGTACTTATAAAAACATGACAAACCAAGAACGAATCGACCGGCTCAACCGGGAAAAGGACCTGCCTCTGCAGGAGTGGGCAGCGCTGCTCTCTTCCTTTTGTGCAGAAGACCAGGCGTATGCGCGCGGTCTCGCACAAAAAATTGCTATTGCAAAATTTGGCAAAGGCGTCTTTTTTCGGGGAATTATCGAATTTACCAACGTCTGCAAAAATGACTGTATCTATTGCGGTATCCGCCGCTCAAATAAAAAAGTGTCGCGCTACCGCCTGACAAAGGAAGAGATTCTGCAGTGCTGTGCGGCGGGCTATTCCTATGGCTACCGGACTTTTGTTCTGCAGGGCGGCGAAGACGGATATTGCTCCGATGAAGTAATGACCAGCCTTGTCAAAGCCATTCGCAGTACCTACCCGGACTGTGCAATTACACTCTCTCTTGGCGAACGCAGCCGTGAAAGCTACCAAAAACTATTTGATGCGGGCGCCGACCGCTATCTGCTGCGGCATGAAACCGCCGATAAAGCCCATTACAGCAGGCTGCACCCACCCGAAATGTCTTTTGACCACCGTATGCGCTGCCTGCAGCAGCTCAGGGAAATCGGCTACCAAACCGGTTGCGGCATGATGATTGGCTCACCCTATCAGACAGTGGAAAACCTAGCGGAAGATATGCGGTTCATTCGCTCCTTTTCGCCGCAGATGGTCGGCATGGGGCCCTTCATTCCGCATAAAGATACACCATTTCGCAATTTTCCGGCAGGCAGACTGGACCTTTGTCTGTTTCTCATCAGTCTCACCCGCATTATGCTGCCGGATGTGCTGCTGCCCGCCACTACGGCACTCGGCACAATTCACCCACAGGGACGCGAACTCGGCATTTTGGCAGGTGGTAACGTGATTATGCCTAACCTCTCACCTACGGAAGTGCGGAAAAAGTATTTACTGTACAACAACAAAATTTGCACAGATGAGGGCAGCGGCCAGTGCCGCTTCTGCTTGGACAGCCGGCTTTCCTCTATTGGTTACCGCGCAGTTATCTCCCGCGGTGACTATCAGCCGCCAGTCTCTGACAAATGATAATCAAAAGGAACAGGATTTGCCCCGTGCAGCTCACAGCGCCGGACAAATCCTGTTGTTTTTTGTTGTCTGGCAAGTATGCAGAGATGAGCAGTGCTCTGGTTGAAAAATAAAAAATCCGCATGAAACCTGCTTTTACAGGATTCATACGGTAAAAAATGGTGCGAGGGGAGGGACTTGAACCCTCATGAAATTGCTTTCACATGGACCTGAACCATGCGCGTCTGCCAATTCCGCCACTCTCGCATCTTTATAGCGCGCCTTTCGTACCGGCGACTCATATATGATAGCACAGGGGTTTTCCTTTGTCAACAATTTTTTTAAAAATATTGTCGTGAAAAACTTTTGCAAAAAATTGTAAAAAAGGCTTTACAAACACGACAGCACGTGGTATAGTATCTCTAGTATTTTAAAGCACGATTTGATTCACATGGTATTGTAAATCAACGTTCGTTTTTGATTTACGGTCCGTGTGTTTTTTTCTTTGCAGCAAAATACCATAAGCATATTGTTCAATTTTTTCAAGGAGGTACCTTACAATGGGTGCAAACACTGGTACAGTAAAATGGTTCAACGAAGCAAAGGGCTACGGTTTTATTTCTAACGATGATGGCAGCGGCGATGTATTCGTGCATTTCTCTGCTATTCTGGGTGAAGGCTTTAAAACCCTGACCGAGGGCCAGAAGGTTTCTTATGACATCGAGCCCGATCCGAAAAACAGCAGTAAGTCCCGCGCTGCCAACGTTCAGCCCCTGTAAGCTGACGATTTTCACGGCGGAAGGCGAAATGCTTTCCGCCGTTTTTTTGCGCCCATTTTTACGCTTTATAAAAATTTTTCCGCGTTTCTCTTCCTTTTTTTCTAAAAACCCGCTATACTGAAAGCTGAAAATACTGCGCGGGTAACGACACCCGGCAGCAGTTTGGGAGGTTGCCGCGATGGTTGGTTCTATTTTAGGGGATATTGCCGGTTCCCGCTTTGAATTCAGCAGGCCCTCCGGCTTTGACTGGCGCACCGAAAAGCTTTTTGCGCCTGAGTGCCGCTATACAGACGACAGCGTGATGACCATTGCCAGCAAGTATGCACTCTTGACCGACTGCAGCTTTTCCAGCGCCTACCGCATTTTCGGCAAGCGGTATCCACACGCCGGCTACGGCGCCATGTTTCAAGATTGGCTCACTTCTACGGCGCGCCGGCCATATCAAAGCTGTGGAAACGGCTCTGCCATGCGTGCCGGTGTAATCGGCGAGTATTACGATACCCTGGAAAAGACAGAAGCCAAAGCCGCAGAAAGCGCTGCATGCACACATAATCACCCAGAGGGCATTAAGGGCGCTAAGGCAGCCGCAGCTGGCGTGTTTTTAGCGCGCAAAGGCTTTCAGAAATCAGAGATACGCAGTATTGTACAAAGGCGCTACGGCTATAATCTGACCGTTCCGCTGGCATTGCGCAGGCCTTTTTGCCGCGTGAAACAGACCTGTCAGGCCACGCTGCCGCTCGCCTTCCTCTGCTTTTTAGAGAGCGAAGATTACGAAAGCTGTATCCGAAATGTTTTCAGCTGTCTGTGTGACACCGATACTGTCGGGTGTATTGCAGGCGGCTTTGCAGAAGCATACTATAAAGGAACCGGATTTGACGACGATGCTCTGCTGCGCCGCTACCTGATTAAGCCCGGCAGCTGTGGAAAAACAGATACCTTTTTGTATGACTGGGCTGTTGCCCTAAAAGATCCCTATACTGAAAGAAAGGGGGATGCTTCTCTTTGACCATTAAAACCTATCAGTCTCACGCTGTGCTGGAAGACCTGAAAAATGGCAAAGTCTACCGCGCACGAAAAAATCTGCGGTTTGACGTTGCTTATCAGGGACTCATCACGCTGTTTGGTCTGCATTGCGAAGCGCCGATATTCGGTTACCTTAGCAGACACAAAAGCTGTACAAACGGGAAAATCAGCAGCGGCGTTCTGCTTACCCTGCAGGTACCGGCCGACCAGGTTTGGCTGACCGAATACCGGGTATGGGCTGACTACATGTACTGTGTAACGCACTATACCCTGCCGCAGAACCGCTTTCAACTGATATCGAATGAAGAATTTACCCAGCGGCAGTTTGACAGTATGCTGATCAACTTAAAAGAACAGCGAAGCCCCTCTCAGTACCGCATGCCGCAGACCATTATGGAAAAGATTCGGCCGGAATGGCTAGTCAGCTATGAAGATTACAGTCTGCCCCCTGTGCGCCGTTTTCTGCAAAAAATTCTGCATCGATAAAAAGAGAAAAAGAATTCTTTATGGCAGGCATTGTTTGCCTGCCATTTTTATCTAATCATCCAGCGCAGCCCATCTTTATGGAAACAAACACCGCCGAAAGACAAGAAAGGATCCTATTCTATCTACTTAAAATGCTTTCTTCCCTGCAGTGGGCTTTATGGCATGCACAGGTTACCGAAACTTTGCTTTTATTGCCTGCGCAGGGTTTTCGGAATAGGACAAAGCAGGCTTTGAAATAAAAAGCTACTTTTCATTTTCTCTCTATACATAAAAGGACTTATATATGGAACAAAAAAGAGCACCCAAAACGTCAAAGACGCCGGGTGCTCTTTACATTTGGATTAAATTACTTTACCATGCTGGCAACTTCTGCTGCAAGGTCATCGTGGCGCTTTTCAAGGCCTTCACCTGTGACAAAGCGGACAAAACCAGTAGCGGAAATCTTGCCGCCAAGGGACTTAGCAACAGAATTGATATACTGGCTGACGGTTGTCTTGCTCTCTTTGACATACTCCTGATCAACCAGGCAGATTTCTTTGAGGGCTTTCTTAACCTTGCCAGTAACCATCTGCTCAATGACCTTTTCCGGTTTGCCAGAAGCAGCAGCCTGCTCTTTAGCAATGCTGGTTTCGCGCTCAATCACACTCTGCGGCACATGAGCATCGTCAAGGAACTCAGGGTTCATGGCAGCGATCTGCATACCAATATTTTTGCCCATTTCCTCAAACTCCGGCTTTGCGGCGATTTCATCTGTGGTATCAAAGTTTACCAACACACAAATCTTGCCGCCGGAATGAATATAGGAAGCGAGGTGGCCTTCGCTGCGCTGAAAACGGCGGACTTTAATGTTCTCGCCGATTGTCATAATCTTTTCTTTCAGAATATCGCCCACTGTTTCACTGCTGCCTGCAGCTGTGCAGTTTAACAGAGCATCCACATCTGCGGGGTTCTGCTGCAGAATGGTATCTTCACAGAGCGTAACAAACTCCTGAAAAGAAGCATTCTTTGCAACAAAGTCCGTTTCTGCATTCACTTCAATGGCAACGCCAACTTTGCCGTCATCGCTTGTTTTTGCAAAGGAAACACCCTCCGCTGCAATGCGGCCGGATTTCTTTGCCGCTGTAGCCAGGCCCTTTTCACGCAGAAAGTCTACTGCTTTATCCATGTCACCGTCGGAAGCAGTCAGTGCCTTTTTGCAGTCCATCATGCCGCAGCCGGTCTTATCGCGCAATTCTTTTACGTCTTTTGCTGTAAAAGCCATATTGATTCATCCTCCGATTGATTATTGAAACGCGCTGCAGAACAGCAATTACTTCTCTTCTGCTTTTGCGTTGTCCTTGCTCTCTGCGTCTTTATCCTGCTGGCCCTCGTGGCCCTCCAAAATAGCATTTGCCATGGTTGCAGAAATCAGACGGACTGCACGAATTGCATCATCGTTGCCCGGAATAACATAATCGATCTCATCCGGGTCACAGTTGGTGTCGACAATGGCAATAATCGGGATATGCAGCTTGCGGGCCTCGGTAACGGCGATATGCTCTTTGCGCGGGTCAACAATAAACAATGCACCCGGCAGCTTCTTCATATCTTTAATGCCGCCCATATACTTTTCCAGTTTGTCGATTTCGAGGGTCAGCTTTGCGACTTCCTTCTTTGGCAGAAGGTCAAAGGTCCCGTCCTCTTTCATCGCCTGCAGCTGATTTAAGCGGTCGATACGGTGGCGAATGGTGCGGAAGTTGGTGAGCATGCCGCCAAGCCAGCGGGCATTCACATAGTAAGCACCTGCGCGCTCGGCTTCTTCACGGATAGAGTCCTGTGCCTGCTTCTTTGTGCCGACAAACAGAACGCTCTTGCCCTCTGCGGAAAGCTCGCGGACAAAGTTATAGGCTTCCTCCAGCTTGCGTACGGTCTTCTGCAGGTCGATAATGTAGATACTGTTGCGCTCGGTAAAGATATAGGGCTTCATTTTCGGGTTCCAACGACGGGTCTGGTGACCAAAATGGACACCCGCTTCGAGTAGCTGTTTCATAGATACGACTGACATAATAAGTTCCTCCTTGGTTATTCCTCCGCTGTGCTTCCCGCGCGGGGTACCCTGACAAAAGGGCACCACCCCACACAAACAACAGCGTGCGAAATGATTGATTTCTGCATTTCTGCAGACGATAAATATTATATCAGAATTTTCCGGAAAATACAAGCAGAAAAGTACACCAAATACAGAAAAAATACGTTTTTTACCGGCATCCACCTTTTACCGGTGCCAGTAAAATCGGCTGCATTTGCTGTCCCTGCAGCGCCTGCTCCACAGCCTGCGGCAGCAGCGTAAAATCTGCCACAGCCGAGGAAGGCTTTTTTTCGTGGTCGTCCTGCCGGAACGGCGTGAAATACACGTGCTTTACATTGAGCAGACGGCCGATATTCTGCGCGGAAGCGGCCAGCGCATCATTGGTCGCAATCGTCAAAAGCACCGGACGGTGCACCCGCAGGTTCGACTTGACTGCCATGGTCACAGCTGTATCCGTTACACCGTTTGCAAGCTTCGCAAGGGTATTGCCGGTGCAGGGCGCCACAACAACAAGGTCTGCCATTTTTTTCGGGCCGATCGGTTCGGCACCCGGAATGCTGCAAATGGGAATACGGCCTGTAATGTCCTCTATCTGCCAAAGGAAATCCGTGGCCCGGCCAAAGCGGGTATCTGTTTTGGCCGCAGTTTCACTCATAATCGGTAAAATATCATACCCCATATCTTTTAAAATACGCATCTGCTCCAGTGCACGGCTGAACGTGCAGAAAGAGCCGCACATGGCAAAGCCTAAAACAGCTTTATCCACTCCCCTCACTCCTTCATCATTTGATAGACGGTCTGTTTAATAATTTCCCCTGCGGCACGCGGTGCTACCTTTGCCGGCAGTGAAAACGCATGCAGGGCACACAGGCCCAGCTTTTTCGCTGCCGCCATATCCACACCGCCCGGCGCAGAAGAAAGGTCGATCAGCAGCATACCGCGCGGATAGGCGGAAAGCACCCGCCGTGTAAAGACCTCTGCCGGTATGGTATTAAATAGAATATCATAACTGCCGCCGGACTCCAGCTGTGCAATCGGCAGCACCCGGCAGCCGGCAGCTTCAATCAGTGCGGCCGTTTCTGGGCGCCGGGCCGTAGCAGAAACTTCCGCACCCAATGCCCGCAAACGGGGCGCCAGCTGACTGCCGATACGCCCAAATCCCGCCACCAGGCACCTGCTGCCGCAGATGGTACCCGGGTACTCCCGCATTGCAAACTCCAAGGCACCCTCGGCAGTCACCGCTGCATTGCGCAGGACAAAGTCCTCTCGGGCATAATAATCCTGCATCTCTACTTCTTCCAGCTGTGGGCACGCAGCCAGCGCGCGCCCCAGCATACCGCCGTAAACGCAGTGCCCAGAAAGGGCCGCAGCAAATGCCTCATCCAGTGGTATGGGGTCATCGGCGTATTCTGCTTTCAGGTTTTTTCCATCAACAGTGACCGGCAGCGGCAGCAGCAGGGTGCCGCAGGCTGCCGCTGTCTTTCGCAAATCGGCCTTTTGTATGTCATCAGAAAACTCTGCGTTCTCAAAGCCACAGGCAACTACCGTAAAGCCATCCCCGGCTATGGACTCTGCCAGGGCAAGCTGACGCCGGTCGCCGCCCAGAATTCCAAAACTGCTGCGATCTATTCTCATAGCGGATTCCCTCCAGATTCATGTACCATACTATGGGAAACGGGGAAATGTTGTGCCCGCAGAGCATGATAAATCGGCTCTCTTTTTTGCAGGTATTGCTTGCAATCGGACCTGAAAATGGTTATGATTAGAAATGGTTTTTAAACTAGCCAAATACGAAGCTTTTTCCGTGACATATAAAAAGGAGTTGTTCCACTACATGAACGATATACTTTCAAAAGTAAAGAAAGTGCACTTTGTCGGCATTGGCGGCAGCGGCATGTGCCCACTGGCCGAAATTCTGATTCACCGCGGCTATGCAGTTTCCGGTTCGGACAATGCAGAATCCGATACTCTGCAGCGGATTAAGTCTTACGGCATACCGGTCTACATGGGCCAAAAAGCCGAGAATGTTGCTGGAAAAGAGCTAGTCGTCTACTCTGCTGCGATCAAGCTGGACAACCCCGAACTGGTCGCCGCCAAAGAACAGAACATCCCCTGCATCGAGCGCAGCGTGCTGCTAGGGCTTGTTACCAGCCGCTACCCCAAAAGCATCTGTGTTTCCGGTACGCACGGCAAAACAACAACCACTGGCCTCATCACTTCTGTTCTGCTGGACGCCGGCGCTGACCCCTCTGCTGTCATTGGCGGCAAGCTGCCCAAAATCGGCACCAATGGCCGCGCGGGTACTTCTGATAAAATTGTTGTCGAGTCCTGTGAATATGTAGACACCTTTCTGCAGCTGCACCCCTACCTTGCGGTTATTCTGAATATCGATGATGATCACTTGGATTACTTTAAAACTGTAGACAACATCATTCGTTCTTTCCGGCAGTTTGCAAAGCAGACCTCCGGTATTTTGGTTATAAACGGCGACGACGCCAACACCCGTAAAGCTGTAGAGGGTCTGACCCACGCCAAGATTGTCACATTTGGTGAAAGCGAAGGTTGCGACTACCGCGCGGTCAATATTCAGGACACCAAAGCTGCCCGCGAGCGTTTTGACGTACTGAAAAATGGAAAAAAAGTAAACGAGATTACGCTCTCGATCCCCGGCAAACACAACATTTACAATGCCATGGCTGCCTATGCAGTGTGCGACCTGATGGGCATTGACGCTGAGCAGCTGCAAAAGAGCCTGAAAGCTTTTACCGGCGTTCACCGTCGGTTTGAAATGCTCGGCACATACGAGGGCATTACGGTTGCCGATGACTTTGCCCACCACCCCACCGAACTGACCGCCACCCTTTCTGCCGCC
Source organism: Oscillospiraceae bacterium (assembly GCA_022483045.1). Lineage (NCBI taxonomy): Bacteria > Bacillati > Bacillota > Clostridia > Eubacteriales > Oscillospiraceae > Oscillospiraceae bacterium. Next base: position 1,463,373 of record JAKVOA010000001.1, read on the forward strand.
ATGCGCATGGGCTTTCACGAGGTCTGGGCCATCTTTCAGCCGCACACCTACAGCCGCACAGCGCTTCTGCTGGACGATTTCGCCAAAGCGCTGACAATTCCCGACCATGTCATTGTTTCGGAGATTTTGGCCGTTCGTGAAAAGAATACCTATAATATTTATGCGGAAGACTTAGTAAAGAAAGTACCGAATGCAGTTTACCGCAAAACTTTCCCGGAAATTGCTGACTACGTCATGGCACACGCAAAGCCCGGCGACCTGATTTTGACCATGGGCGGCGGCAACGTGTATCAGTGCGCCAACCTGATTGTCGACCGCTACAAGAAGCGTGAAGCTTCCGCGAAAGAATAAAATAAAAATTCGTATACAAAACGGCCGCCTGAAAGCAAAAACGCTCTCGGACGGCCGTTCCTTTATTTTTATAGCACACGCAAAGCCTGGCAACCTGATTTTGACCATGGGCGGCGGCAACGCGTATCAGTGCACCGACCTGATTGTCGACCGTTACAAAAGCGTGAAGCTTCTGCAAAAGAATAAAATACAAATTCGTATACAAAACGGCCGCCCGAAAGCAAAAACGCTCTCGGACGGCTGTTTCTTTATTTTTGTTATTAAGATTCCTATTTTTTTGCAGGTCTTTTCTTCTGCACTTAATAAACGACAGTAAGCGGGTTAATGACACCATATGCTTTATGCTCAGCGGCATCAATAAACTGAATTGCTTTCCCAGCGCCCAGTGCCACACAGGTATCGGCATCTTCCGCGACATGGACCGGCATTTTTACTTTGTCAGAAATGTACTGGCTGAGGCCATACAGCTGTGCCGAACCGCCGGTCATAACAATGCCATCCATATAAACATCGCCCAAAAGCTCCGGGGGCGTTTTTTCGAGCATTTCCTGCAATACGACCGCAATCTCCGCTGCAGGGTCAAGCATCGGCGCCACCAGCTCTTGGCTGCTGATGTCCCGCCATGCGGGCAGGCCGGTATCAGCATCACGGCCCTTAATACGGCAGGTCAGCGGCTCCGGCCGCTGCAGCACACCACCGATCGAAATTTTGCAACTTTCGGCCATGCGCTCGCCGATAATCAAGTCATACTTGTCGCGCACGTAACGAATAATGGCTTGGTCAAATGCAAAACCAGCAACCTTAATCGACCGCGCAATCGACAAACCACCCAATGAAATAACACCCATATCCGTTGCACCGGCACCCACATCGATAATCAGCGCGCCGTGCGGATTGGCAACATCAACGCCAGCACCAATCGCCGCGGCGACCGGCTCGTCGATGGAGTACAGCCGGCGCACACGCGCACTGATGATGGATTTATTGACCGCCAAACGCTCTACGCCGGTAATCTGGCAGGGCAGGCTTTCGACAACGCGCGGCATAACACGGGAGTGCAGAAAACGGCCGCTGCCCAGTTGCTGAAAGTAGTAGTCTACCAAATAGCTGGCCCACTGGAAATCAGAAATAACCCCTTTTACCAAAGGACGAATGACCTTTACCTTGTCGCTTGTACGACCAAGCATGGCAAAAGCCTCACTGCCCACTGCCCTGACTTCGTCTGTTTCTACATCCACCGCCACTACAGACGGCTCATTTACCACAATGCCTTTGCCGGCAACATAGATCTTAATCGCGTATGTACCAAGGTCGACTGCAATATCGATGCCAAGCACATGACCACATCCATTTCTATAAAATTATATCATATTTTCTTAATAAAGTAAAATAAGGTAAAAACTACAATTCCATTTCTGTACAGTTCATTATAATATAATCTGCCGCTTTTTTCAATGCTTATTCTTTCCTGCTTCGTTACTGGGCAGGGTCATCGCCGCTGCAGCACACAAGACCTCCGCTGCGCCGGCGGAAAAGAGCGCTGTTTGGCAGGCAGCTAGTGTCGCGCCGGTTGTCACAATGTCGTCTACCAGCAAAATACGCAGACCGCCAGCCTGCGGCAGGGCCGCAAAAACCCCTTGTACATTTTGGAAACGCTCTTTTTCGCTTAATTTGTGCTGTACGCGGTTGTGCTTTCGTTTGCACAGCAGCGACTGGTATGGCAGGCCCAACGCCTTTGCAGCCGCGCGAGCAATGCGTTCGCTTTGGTTATAGCCGCGGCGCAGGCGGTGTAGTTTCGTCATGGGAACCACTGTGACCACATCCGGCAAAAATGACTGCGAAAGCTCCGCCTGCAGACTTTGCGCTAGCTGCCGGCCCAAAAAGCCAGCAATCGGCGCTTCACCTTCAAATTTCATACGCAGAACAGCTTTCCGTGCCTTTCCCGTATACGGGTAGGCTGCAAAGCAGAGCAGACCTTCTCCGCCGGGCTGCGGTAGCTCCCGCCGTATGGCAGAGGGCTTTAGTTGTGCGCAAGTGGGGCAGGTCTGTTCCCCATGCCGGATAACCTGCCCGCAGAACGGACAGCGCGGTGGGAACAAAAGGTCCGCTGCAAAGGACCAGTCAGGCGCTCTCATTCGGGACCGCCTCGCCGGTCAAAAAATCACGCAGGCCAGAGTAACGGCGCATATGGCGGTCGTTTTCCACCATGGTGTGTACTGTACGCTGAGTGCCTACCAAAATCAGCAGTTTGCGGGCGCGGGTAATCGCTGTGTAAAATAAATTTCGGTAGTACAGCGGCCGCGGCCCCGGGTACATGGGCATAACCACTGCCGGGAATTCACTGCCCTGACTTTTGTGCACCGTCATGGCGTAGGCAAGCTCCAGCTCGGCGGCAGTCTCCAATTCATAGGTCACAGTGCGGCCGTCCATATCCACCGTCATCGTGGAAGCGCCCCGGTTTATCTGCTGAATCACGCCGATGTCCCCATTAAAAACGCCATCCCCCTCGGTGCCGTCCTCTTTTTCCCATGTCAGAGTATAGTTGTTTTTGGTCTGCATTACTTTGTCGCCTTCGCGAAACAGGCGGCCGTTTATCTTAATCTCCTGCTTGCCGGTGGCGTGCGGATTCAGAGCCTGCTGCAGCAGTTTGTTGAGTTCGACTGTCCCAAGCTCCCCTTTTCGGGTCGGAGTAAGCACCTGAATATCCGTAAGCGGCGAAAAATCGTATGTTGCGGGCAGGCGCACCGCGCACAGGTCCCGGATTGTCTGGGCAATCTGCCCCGGTTCTGTGCGCTGCAGGAAGAAAAAGTCATGGCTACAGTCATTGAGCACCGGCATCTGCCCCGCCAAAATGCGGTGGGCATTGGTGACAATCAGGCTTTGCATAGACTGTCTGAAAATGCGGTGCAGCTGCACCACTGGCAGCATGCCAGAAGCAATCAAGTCGCCTAGTACGTTGCCTGGGCCAACGCTCGGCAGCTGGTCGCAGTCACCCACAAGCACCAAACGGCAGCCCATGGGCAGTGCCCGAAGCAGTGCTTCAAACAAAGAAATATCCACCATGGAAAGTTCATCGACAATTAGTGCATCGCACTCCAGCGGTTTCTGCTCATTGCGGGCAAAAACCGGGCTGTCGGTTTCGTCCCACTCCACCTGGAGCAGGCGGTGCAGCGTTTTGGCTTCTTCACCGGTCAATTCGCTCATTCGCTTTGCCGCACGGCCGGTTGGCGCTGCCAAAAGTACCTTTTCGCCCTTTTTCTGCAAAATGCGGATAATTGCATTTAAAGTTGTGGTTTTGCCGGTGCCCGGGCCGCCGGTCAAAATGAGCATGCCGTGCGTCAGAGCCGTAAAGATTGCCTCTTTTTGTTCTTCTGCGTAAGAAATTCCAATTTTATTTTCAAATTCTTCGATTGCTTTTTCCGCGTCTGCAATCGGCTGGCTGGGATAATCCGTCATCATCTGCAGGCGCTCAGCGGAAAAAACTTCTGCCCGATAAAGGCGCGGCAGGTAGACCGCAGTGCGGTCACGAATGGTGCAGGTGATCACGCTGCCCTCCTGCATCATCTGCGTAAAGACCTCTTCCAGCAGCGCAGGCGGCTGCCCAAGCATTCTTGCGGAAGTCGTCAGCAGCTTGTCCTGCGGCAGGTAGGTGTGACCGTTGCTGATATTGTGCTGCAGGACATACAGAATGCCCGCACGCACCCGGCATGGGTCATCAGCCGGGTGTTCCAGAGAAGCTGCAATGCTGTCGGCGCGCTGAAAACCGAGCGCAACATCCGCTACACACAGGCAGTACGGGTCACTGCGCACCTGTGCAACCGAATCCGGCCCGTAAACGCGGTAGACGCGCACGGCCTCTTCTGGCAGGACACCAAATTCCTGCAGTCCCAGGATCACCTCACGGATTCCGAGCTTTTTCTGGTAGGTCTGCCCTATCTGCTCTGCCTTTCGTTTGGAGATTCCACTGATTTCGGCTAAGCGCAGCGGTTCCTTCTCCAAGATCTGCAGCGATTTGTCGCCAAAGGTGTCGACAATTCGTTTTGCCATTGCACGGCCAATTCCCTTTACCGCACCGGAAGAAAGGTACAGCAGAATCGCCTCTGCAGAAGATGGCGGCACACGCTCATAAATCTGTGCGCTGAACTGCCGCCCAAAAGTCGGGTGTTCCACCCATTTCCCGACAACATGCAGGTCGTCTCCTGCCTCTGCAGTAGGCAAAGCGCCAACCACAGTCGCCAGCTCTTCGCCGTTATTCAGTTCCAGCACCGTGTAGCCGTTGTTTTCATTGCGAAAGGTAATGCGCTCTACCGTGCCTGTCATTTCCAGCAGCGTCTGTGTTTCCATCGCTTTCTGCCTGCTCCTGTCTTTTTTATATCTTCCGTATTGTTTCAATTTATTTCAGTATACTGCAATGCCTCCATCTTTGCAAATGACGCCGCAGTGCAGTATGTGACCCCTGGCGTGCGGTAAAGATAAAGTGCACATATTTTTTTTGTCTGCTCATCCATGCCGTCATCGACTACCAGCAGCCGCTTTTGCGCAAAGCCCTCAGCTTCGCGCAGGCGGCTGCGTGCACAGCGCAACTCATACTCTGCATCTTCGCAGTGGCCGGTAAAATGCAGTACCAAAAGAAGCGTGCCGATTTTTTTGCCGGAGCGGTACAAAATGCGCATCAAAAGCTGCATTAGGCTGCACAACCCCGCCACTGCCAGCAAAACAAGAAGGACCTCTCCTGCACCCATAAAAAATCACCTCTTTACAGGGTATGCAAAGAGGTGACAGCTGCACACTGCTTTTTTACGCAGCAGCAAAATCTTTTAAGCTAATGCTTTTTTCAGCTCGTCAACGCGGTCCGTCTTTTCCCAAGTTACGCCAAGGTCTTCACGGCCCATCTGACCATAGCTGGCAAGCTGGCGGTAAATCGGGCGGCGCAGGTCAAGGGTGCGGATAATGGCGGCCGGGCGCAGATCAAATACCTTTTCCACGGCAGCAGCCAGCTGCTCATTGGTGTAGGAAGAAGTACCAAAAGTTTCAACCATAATAGAAACCGGGTGTGCAACGCCGATTGCATAGGCCAGCTGTACTTCGCAGCGCTTTGCAAGGCCGGCGGCAACAATGTTCTTCGCGACCCAGCGTGCTGCATAGGCAGCAGAGCGGTCAACCTTAGTCGGGTCTTTGCCCGAGAAAGCACCGCCGCCGTGACGGCCATATCCGCCGTAGGTGTCGACGATAATCTTGCGGCCGGTCAGGCCAGAGTCGCCCACCGGGCCGCCGATGACAAAGCGGCCGGTCGGGTTTACATAGTATTTTGTATTTTCATCCAGCCATTTTGCCGGAATCGTTGTCTTAATGACCTTTTCGATCATATCTTTGCGAATCTGCTCCAGTGTGACATCGGGGTTGTGCTGTGTGGAAAGGACAACTGCCTCTACACGCACCGGCGTATCGCCGTCATACTCGACTGTAACCTGGGTTTTTCCATCTGGACGCAGGTACGGAATGCTTCCGTCTTTGCGCACTGCAGCCAACTTTTTAGCCAGCTTGTGTGCCAAAGAAATTGCCAGCGGCATCTTTTCTTTTGTTTCATCACAGGCATAGCCAAACATCATGCCCTGGTCACCGGCGCCGATCAGGTCGTCCGCATCAGAAGCACCGTTTTTCACTTCGTAAGACTCGTTGACACCCATTGCAATATCCGGTGACTGCGCATCAATTGAAGTCAGCACACCGCAGGTGTTGCCATTAAAGCCAAACGCCGGGTTGTTGTAGCCAATCTCATTGACCACGCGGCGCACGACAGCCGGTATATCCGCATAGCAGGTGGTAGAGATTTCGCCCATCACATGGACAATGCCCGTGCATGCAGTAACTTCGCAGGCAACATGTGCATTGGGGTCTTTAGAAATAATATCGTCCAAGATAGCGTCGGCTATCTGGTCACAGACCTTGTCGGGATGCCCTTCTGTAACGGACTCTGATGTAAAGAGATGTTTTGCCATAGAAATGAACCTCCTGTGTAGATTCCAAATCAAGGTGAGCGGGCGGCCGCAAAAAAAGCGCTGTCCGGCAAAAAGCAGACAGCGCTATATATCTTTCGATACCTCATCTATCGGCTTCACCGCAGGAATTGGCACCTTGCACAGCCATAAAGCTGCACGGGTTGCCGGACATCATCGGGCCTGTTCCCTCCGTCACTCTTGATAAGGGTGATATTTAATTTTTTCTCTTTCTTACAAAGCACAGTATAGCATAATACCCAAAAGGGTGTAAATAAACAAAAATCGTTATCTGTCTAAAAAAGCGACAAATCCCTGTATTTACCTAAATAGAATACATGCTTTAGTGCTTGCGGCCGTGTAAAACAGGGCTTACGTACTTGTAAAGGGCAAAGGTAATGCCGCCGGTAAGTACCGCTTTAATCAGATTCAGCGGCGTTGTAGCCAGCAGAACAAAAGAAGTCATGCTGTGAATACTGGAATTTATTTTGGTGCCCATGGCGATAATTGCATCCAGCGGCATATGGAAAGCAGCCGCATAGACAGGCAGCAGCACAAAGGCGTTCATCAGGCCGCCCACAACTGTCATCAACAGAGCCCCGACAACCATGCCAACCAGCGCAGTTTTGCGGGTCTTGCGGTAGCGGTAAATGAGAGAAGCCGGCACTACCATGCCACAGCCGATGATAAAGTTTGCCAGTTCCCCGACACCGGCTGTCTGTGAACCGCCACTCAGCAGAATGTGCAGCACTTCTTTAATGCCCTCAATACACACCGCCGCGCCGGGACCCAGCGCAAAGCCGCCCAGCAAGACCGGCACTTCGCTGAAATCCAGTTTGTAAAATACCGGCAGAAACGGCAGCGGGAACTCAAAAGCCATAATGACAGCCGACAGAGCACTCAGAATGCCAATGACCGCGATGTTGCGCGTACTGGTGATTTTTGTCTTTTTCAGGGTTGTTGCTTGTGTTTGAGAAGCCATAATTTCTCCTTTTTGAGACATGGAATGGATTTAAAAAGCGCCCCAGTGCACAAAAAGGCACAGGGGCGCAGTTTCTTCCACATCTTCTACCATCCGGACTATACCGTCGGCTTCGGAATCTAACCGAAATCTGCGGTTGACGACCGCTCGCGGGCTTGCAGCCTAAAGCTGTATTACCGCCGGTGGGGAATCACACCCCGCCCCGAAGAATTATTCAATTCCTATATTAGTATATTCAGTTTTGCAAGGACTGTCAAGTCCAATCCTGATACTTTTTGGGAATGCTCTGATTTACCACTTTTTTAGCGTAGGCAGGCGTAAATTCACCGTTTGTGACCTCCCATGTACGGCTCTGTTTCGCCATGGAATCCGTAAAGTCTTTGAGCATTTCCACATGCACATTTTTACCGTCTGTTTCGTAGTACGTGACGGAGGGCTTGAATTTCATACCGGAAAATGAAACTTTGCCCTGGGCATTTTTCTGATAAGTAACCGTCAGCTGGCCGCCAACCAGGTTCTGCGCCTTGCGCTGAGTAGATATCAGGTTGCCGAAAGCATACATCACCGGGCACACCGCGCCGTCACTTTTGCGGGTCAGCGTAGTCAGCTGCTGCAGCACATGCGGGTGGTTACCAAAAATCACATCCGCGCCCCAATCGACCATATCCTGCCCCAGTGTCTTTTCGGTATCGGAAAGAGCATATTTATCCTCTGTACCCCAATGTACCGAAACGACAACGACATCTGCCATAGACTTTGCTTTGGTAATCAAACGCTTGATCTCGTCGCGCTGTTTGGTATAAACAATTTTCATGCTGCTGTCAGAGGGCAGGGTACTGCCGTTTGTCATCTCTACAAATCCAAGCCATGCTGTTTTAATACCGTTTTTCTTAACAATGCGGATATTGTCTAAATCTGCCTGGTTACGGTAGGCACCGACCACCTGAATTCCTTTTTTCGTGCTCCAGTAATTAAGGGTAGCCAAAAGGCCGGCCTGCTCCATATCCAGCATGTGGTTGTTTCCCTGGCTGATTACGTCAAATCCGGTATCCACCAACGCGTCGCCGACCTGTGTCGGCGAATTAAAGGAGGGATAACCGGAAAGCGGCCCGACCGAGGGTGCCAAAACTGTTTCCTGGTTGACAAAGGCAACGTCCGCTGCGGAAACATTGGCTTTAATCTCTTTGTAAACCGGCCGAAAGTCGTAGCCGCCGTTTTCTGTTGCACAAGATTTATATATAGAACTATGAATCAAATCGTCGCCGGTACCCAAAATGGTAATCTGCGATGATTTTGCTGCGGCTTTTGAAGGAACCGCAGAAGAGGAAATTTTTGCTGCCGAAGGTGTCCCCTGCTGCCCTGCGTAGCGAACAATCGTGGTGATTCCCACAGTAAGCAGGCTAATTACCAGCACCCCTGAAAGAACCATTAAAATGCGGTTTCGCACCATGCGCGCATGCCGTGTGCTCTTTTTTCGATAAAAACGGTCATTTTTCTGACGATTCATACACTTTCCCCACTTTCAAATTCTAGTATAACAGAAAGGGAAAAATAAGCAATAAAAAAGGTCCTGTCTCATAAAGAGACAGGACCTTGGAAATACAAATTACTCGATGATTTCGGAAACAACGCCGGAACCAACAGTATGGCCGCCCTCACGAATGGAGAAGCGCAGGCCTTCTTCAATAGCGATCGGAGCAATCAGTTCAACTGTCATCTCGACATGGTCGCCAGGCATACACATCTCAGTGCCCTCAGGCAGGGAGATAACACCGGTGACATCTGTTGTACGGAAGTAGAACTGCGGGCGATAGTTGTTGAAAAACGGTGTATGACGGCCGCCTTCATCCTTTGTTAGGACATAGACCTGGCCCTTAAACTTGGTGTGCGGATGAATAGTGCCGGGCTTTGCAATAACCTGGCCGCGCTCGATATCCTCGCGCTGAATGCCACGCAGCAAAGCACCGATGTTATCGCCAGCCTCTGCAAAGTCCAGAGTCTTGCGGAACATCTCCAGGCCGGTGATAACGCTCTTCTTGCGCTCGTCTGTCAGACCGATGATTTCAACTTCGTCGCCGATCTTAGCCATACCACGCTCTACACGGCCAGTAGCAACTGTGCCACGGCCGGTGATGGTGAAGACATCTTCGACAGGCATCAGGAACGGCTGATCAGACTTACGGTCAGGAGTCGGGATATAGTCATCGACAATGTTCATCAGGTCGATAATGCTCTTGTACTCAGGAGCATTGATGTCCTTGGAGTCAGACTCCAAAGCCTTCAGAGCAGAGCCGCGAACGATCGGAGTGGTGTCGCCCGGGAAGCCGTACTCGTTGAGCAGGTCACGAATTTCCATTTCAACAAGGTCAAGCAGCTCAGGGTCATCAACCTGGTCGCACTTGTTCATATAAACAACGATATAAGGCACACCAACCTGGCGGGCAAGCAGAATATGCTCACGGGTCTGAGGCATCGGGCCATCAGCAGCGGAAACAACCAGAATAGCACCATCCATCTGAGCAGCGCCGGTGATCATGTTCTTGACATAGTCAGCATGGCCGGGGCAGTCGACATGCGCATAGTGGCGCTTGTCGGTCTGATACTCGATATGAGCAGTGTTAATTGTAATGCCGCGCTCACGCTCTTCAGGAGCGGAGTCAATGCTGGCGTAATCCTTGAAGCTTGCGTCACCTTTCAGTGCGAGCACCTTGGTGATAGCAGCAGTCAGGGTCGTTTTGCCGTGGTCAACATGGCCAATCGTGCCAATGTTCACATGCGGCTTGGATCTGTCGAATTTTTCCTTAGCCATTGGAAGTATCCTCCTTTATTTTTCAGTCATATTTTTCCCATTGAATGCAAACTCATTTTAGCAAGAATGCCGGGAAAAATCAAGCAGTATTTACGGTTAGTCATCCTTTTTCGTACGGGCAGTCACGATTTTCTCAGAAATGTTCTTCGGCACTTCAGCATAGTGGTCAGGCTCCATAGTAAACTGGCCACGGCCCTGTGTTTTAGAACGCATATCTGTAGCATAGCCAAACATCTCAGACAGCGGAACCATTGCATGGATCTGCTGCGCGCCGTTTACGGCGTCCATGCCCTCGATCATGCCGCGGCGAGAATTCAAGTCGCCGATTACGTCGCCCATATACTCATCCGGCACTGTAACAGTAACCTTCATGATAGGCTCCATAATAACCGGATCTGCCTTGCGCATAGCATCCTTAAATGCCATGGAACCGGCAATCTTAAATGCCATTTCAGAGGAGTCGACCTCGTGATAAGAGCCGTCGTACAGCTCAACACGCACATCAACTACATTGTATCCGGCAACTACACCGGACTGCATTGCGCCCTGAATACCGGCATCAACAGCAGGGATATATTCCTTCGGGATAGAGCCGCCAACGGTGACATTCTCGAATTTGTATCCTTCGCCCGGGTTCGGGAAGACACGAATCTTAACATGGCCATACTGGCCTTTACCGCCGCTCTGACGGACATATTTGCAGTCGACATCTGCCGGCTTGCGAATTGTCTCTTTGCAAGCGACCTGCGGTTTACCAACATTTGCTTCAACATGGAACTCACGCATCAGGCGGTCAACAATGATCTCCAGATGAAGTTCGCCCATGCCGGCAATGATGGTCTGGCCCGTCTCTTCATCGGTATAAGCCTTAAAGGTCGGGTCTTCTTCAGCCAGCTTTGCAAGCGCAATGCTCATCTTTTCCTGGCCGGCTTTGGTCTTTGGCTCAATGGCAACACGGATAACCGGATCCGGGAAGTCCATGGATTCCAAAACGACCGGGTGCTTTTCATCGCACAGGGTATCACCAGTTGTGGTGTTCTTTACGCCGATTGCAGCGGCAATGTCGCCGGCATATACGGTTTCCAAATCCTGGCGGTGGTTTGCGTGCATCTGCAGAATACGGCCGATACGCTCGTCACAGTCCTTAGTGGAGTTGTAAACGGTATCGCCGGCATTCAGTTTACCGGAATACACACGGAAGTAGCACAGTTTGCCGACAAAGGGATCTGTCGCAATCTTAAATGCCAGTGCGGAGAAAGGCTCGTCATCAGACGGCTTGCGGTCCTCTTCTTCGTTTGTATTCGGGTTGGTGCCACGGATTGCAGGCACATCTGTCGGTGCCGGCATATAATCGATAATGGCATCCAGCAGTTTCTGCACGCCCTTGTTGCGGTAAGAAGTGCCGCAGGTAACCGGCACCAGTTTGTTGGCAATGGTTGCCTTGCGCAGAGTGGAAACGAGCTCATCGCGGGTCAGTTCTTCACCAGAGAGATATTTCTCCATCAGGGTATCGTCCTGCTCGGCAATTGCTTCGACCATCTCTGTACGGTACTTCTTGGCTTTTTCCAGCATATCAGCAGGGATGTCCTCTACACGCATATCGTTGCCCATATCATCATAATAGACATCAGCCTTCATGGTGACCAAGTCGATAATGCCGCGGAAAGTATCCTCAGCGCCGATTGGCAGCTGAATCGGGACCGGGTGGCAGTGCAGGCGGTCCTTCATCATATCAATGACATTATAGAAGTTTGCACCCATAATGTCCATTTTATTAACATAAGCCATACGCGGCACGCCAAACTGCTCTGCTTGACGCCAAACGGTCTCAGACTGAGGCTCTACGCCGCCTTTTGCACAAAAGACAGTGACGGAGCCATCCAGTACACGCAGAGAACGCTCGACTTCAACAGTAAAGTCAACGTGGCCGGGGGTATCAATAATATTGATACGGTAATCTTTGTTCTTTTCGGGGTCTCCAAAATATTCGCTGTGAGTCCAGAAACAGGTGGTAGCAGCGGAAGTAATGGTAATGCCGCGCTCCTGTTCCTCGGCCATCCAGTCCATTGTGGCCGCGCCATCATGCACCTCACCCATTTTATGGTTGATACCGGTGTAGTACAGGATACGCTCGGTCGTAGTCGTTTTACCGGCATCGATATGGGCCATAATACCGATATTACGGGTTTTTTCAAGTGGTACCTGCCTAGGCATGCTTTTCCTCCATTCGTTCAGCAAAAATTTGCTGCATTACCATCTGTAATGAGCAAATGCGCGGTTTGCTTCAGCCATCTTATGCGTTTCATCGCGCTTTTTGGCTGCGCCGCCGGCGCCGTTTACAGCATCCATAATTTCAGCTGCAAGGCGCTCCTTCATTGTACGCTCGGAACGCTGGCGGGAATATGTGGTAAGCCACCGCAGACCCAGGGTCTGGCGCCGCTCGGGGCGCACCTCCATTGGTACCTGGTAAGTTGCACCGCCAACACGGCGGGCCTTTACTTCCAGAGACGGCATGACATTTTCCATGGCAGCCTCGAAAACTTCCAGGGGTTCTTTGCCGGTCTTTTCCTTAATAATATCGAAAGCGCCATAAACGATCTTCTGGGCAACGCCCTTCTTACCGTCGATCATGATATTATTGACAAGACGTGTAACTAATTTAGAATTATACATTGGATCGGGCAGAACATCCCGCTTCGCAATATTACCTCTTCTTGGCACTTTACTTCCCTCCTTCACAATTAAAATGATATCATCGGTACTCGAAAATGAGAGCTTCCCGTCAGGCCAGCAAAAGGCGTTTATAAAAACGCCGCCAAACGGTCCTTTTACAGGGCCGGTGCAGCCGTAAGGTTTCTGTCAGTTTCAGACCTTTTCTTATTTGGCAGCTTTTCCTGCCTTCGGGCGCTTTGCGCCGTACTTGGAGCGGGCCTGCATGCGCTTTTCAACGCCCTGCGCGTCCAGTGTGCCGCGGATAATATGGTAACGGACACCAGGCAGATCCTTAACACGGCCGCCGCGGACCATGACGACAGAGTGCTCCTGCAGGTTGTGGCCGACACCAGGGATATAAGCGGTAACTTCCATTCCGTTGGAAAGACGCACACGGGCAATCTTCCGCAGAGCAGAGTTTGGCTTTTTCGGTGTAGCGGTCTTTACAGCGGTGCAGACACCGCGCTTCTGTGGGGAGTTCTGGTCAATAGCAACGCGCTTTTTGGCGTTCCAGCCTTTCAGCAGTGCCGGGGCTTTTGCTTTCCTCTCGGCGACTTCACGGCCGGTATGAACCAGTTGGTTAAATGTTGGCATAGTACACCTCCTAACTCAAGATTTATGAAAATTTATGCTATGCGGCAGTGCCGCGTAACAGCAAGGTTTAAACACACCGAATCCCACCCCGCAAAAAAGCATCGAGGTGGGAAAAGTATGCGGTTTTGGGTGGCGCATACGGACATGCCGCGGCATACCATCACAATTTGTTATTATACAGCTATACTGCTGTATTTGTCAAGTCTTCCTTTTTTTCGTCGAGACCGGTTTCTTCCAGCTGCACATTGGCGTAATGCTTCATGCCGGTGCCAGCAGGAATCAGTTTGCCGATAATGACATTTTCTTTCAGGCCCATCAGTGGATCGATCTTGCCCTTGATAGCAGCATCGGTCAGCACACGGGTTGTTTCCTGGAAGGAGGCAGCTGACAAGAAAGATTCCGTTGCCAAAGCAGCCTTGGTAATACCGAGCAGTGTCGGCTTGCAGGTCGCTTCGCGCAGGGTAGCTTCTCCTGCAGCAACACGGTCGCGGATTTCTTCATTTGCAGCATAGAATTCGGATTTTTCGACCATGCTGCTGGGCAGGAATGTTGTATCGCCGGCCTCATCGATACGCACTTTCTTCATCATCTGACGAACGATGACCTCGATATGCTTATCATTGATATCAACGCCCTGCATCCGGTAAACGCGCTGCACTTCTTCAATCAGGTAATCCTGCACTGCCTGCACGCCGCTGATATCCAGCACATCGTGCGGGTTGACAGAGCCTTCCGTAAGGCGGGTGCCTGCAGTAATTTCCTGGCCCTCCTGCACGGTAACACGGGAACCGAATGGAATCAGGTAGCTCTTAGACTGACCATTGTCATTTGTTACCACGACATGGCGGTTTTTCTTGATTTCTTCAAAAGAAACACGGCCGTCCAGTTCACTGAGGATTGCCAAATGCTTTGGTTTGCGTGCCTCAAACAGTTCTTCGACACGCGGAAGGCCCTGGGTAATATCCTCGGCGTTTGCAACACCGCCGGTATGGAAGGTACGCATGGTCAGCTGTGTGCCAGGCTCGCCGATGGATTGTGCTGCCACAATGCCGACCGCCTCGCCGACCGACACTTCTGTACCGGTTGCCAGGTTGAGTCCATAGCACTTCTTGCATACGCCGTGCTTAGAGCGGCAGGCCAGAATAGAGCGAATCCTAATGCGCTTAACGCCGCGGCCGACAATGATATCGGCATCTGCGTCTTTCATCAGCTTGTGCTTGCTGACAAGGACCTCGCCGGTCTTGTCATCCACAAAGTCATCGACCAGGTACCGGCCGACCAAGCGCTCGTGCAGGGATTCGATGACTTCCTTGCCCTCTTTAATATCATAAACTTCCAAGCCTTCGGTTGCGCCGCAGTCGTCCTCGCGGATAATTACATCCTGCGAAACATCGACCAAACGACGGGTCAGGTAACCAGAGTCAGCGGTACGCAGAGCGGTATCGGTCAAGCCCTTACGTGCACCACGGGAAGAAATGAAGTATTCCAAAATGTTCAGGCCTTCACGGTAGTTGGCACGGATAGGAACCTCAATGGTTTCACCAGAGGTATTTGCGATCAGACCACGCATACCGGCCAGCTGACGAATCTGGCTCATAGAACCACGGGCACCGGAATCCGCCATCATATAAATGGGGTTGTAGCGGTCCAGGTTTTTCTGCAGGGCATCCGATACATCATCGGTTGCCTTATTCCATGTGCTGATAACTGCCTCATGGCGCTCAGCATCAGAAAGAAAGCCGTTTTTGTACTGGTCGGAAATCAAATCAATGTGCTCATCGGTCTTCTGCAGAATCTCTTTCTTCTGCGGCGGAATAGTCGCATCAGAAACAGCAACGGTAATACCGGAAAGAGTAGAGTATTTATAGCCCTGTGCCTTAATGCAGTCCAGCACTTCACTGGTTTTAGCGGTGCCATGGGTCTTGATGCAGCGCTCAATGATATTACCCAGCTGCTTTTTGCCGACCAGAAAATCGACTTCAAATTTAAAGAGGTTATCTGGATTGCTGCGGTCAACAAAACCGAGGTCCTGCGGAATCGGCCGGTTAAAGATAATCTTGCCGACAGTGGTATCTACCAATGCTTCTTTCTGAACGCCATCTATCTGCAAATACCGGCGGACCTTAATTTTTGCGTGCAGTTCGATTGCTTTGGCATCATAAGCCATGATGGCTTCATCAATATCTTTAAAGACTTTGCCCTCGCCCTTTTCGCCGTCACGGTCAAGGGTCAGCCAGTAAGAACCCAGAATCATATCCTGTGTAGGTACTGTGACAGGCTTGCCATCAGAAGGCTTCAGCAGGTTGCCGGCAGCCAGCATTAAGAAGCGGGCCTCGGCCTGTGCCTCGCAGGAAAGCGGCAGATGCACGGCCATCTGGTCGCCATCAAAGTCGGCGTTGTAAGCGGTGCAGGCCAGCGGGTGCAGCTTCATTGCGCGGCCCTCGACCAACACCGGTTCAAAAGCCTGAATGCCCAGGCGATGCAGAGTTGGTGCACGGTTGAGCAGCACCGGGTGGTTTTTAATAACAATTTCCAGTGCATCCCAAACTTCCGGTTTTGCACGTTCTACTGCTTTACGGGCAGCCTTAATGTTGCTTTCCACGCCGGTTTCAACCAAGCGCTTCATCACAAAAGGCTTAAACAGTTCCAGTGCCATTTCTTTCGGCAGGCCGCACTGATACATTTTTAGTTCCGGACCAACAGCAATAACAGAACGGCCGGAGTAATCGACACGCTTGCCCAAAAGGTTCTGGCGGAAACGTCCCTGTTTGCCTTTGAGCAAATCGGAAAGGGACTTGAGCGGGCGGTTGTTCGGGCCGGTGACCGGGCGGCCGCGGCGGCCGTTATCGATCAGGGCATCGACTGCTTCCTGCAGCATGCGCTTTTCATTACGGACAATGATGTCCGGTGCATGCAGTTCCAAAAGACGGGCCAAACGGTTGTTTCGGTTAATTACGCGGCGGTAAAGATCATTCAGGTCAGAGGTCGCAAAGCGGCCGCCGTCCAACTGAACCATTGGGCGCAGATCTGGCGGAATAACCGGAATGACGTCCAAAATCATCCACTCGGGGCGGTTGCCAGACTGGCGGAACGCCTCGACTACTTCCAAACGCTTTAAAATGCGTACCCGCTTTTGGCCAGAGGCATTTTCCAGCTCGGTTTTCAGTTCATTCGATTCTTTATCCAAATCAATTTCTTCCAGCAGTTTTTTCACGGCTTCAGCGCCCATGCCTGCCTGGAAATCATCTTCATATTTTTCACGCAGATCACGGTACTCTTTTTCAGTGAGCAGCTGCTTTTTCTGCAGTTCACGCACATTGCCGGGATCTGTGACGATATAGCTTGCAAAATACAGGACTTTTTCCAGCATACGCGGAGAGATGTCCAGCATCAAGCCCATGCGGGAAGGAATACCCTTAAAATACCAAATATGAGAAACCGGGGCGGCCAGCTCGATATGGCCCATGCGTTCGCGGCGAACCTTTGCCCGCGTAACTTCAACGCCGCAGCGGTCGCAAATCTTGCCCTTGTAGCGAATGCGCTTGTATTTGCCGCAGTGGCACTCCCAGTCTTTTGTCGGCCCAAAAATCCGCTCACAGAAAAGGCCGTCGCGCTCTGGTTTTAGGGTGCGGTAGTTAATAGTTTCCGGTTTCTTGACCTCGCCGTGGGACCATTCACGGATTTTTTCAGGAGAAGCCAGGCCGATTTTAATTGATTCCAGTGTATTAAATTCCATGTAGCAAAATCCCCCTGTCAGTCTACCGAATCGGTGTTATCCTGTGAAGCATCGGGCTGGCCCTCATCAGCGTCGGCGTCTGTTTTCTGTGCGCCGTCTTCGTAGTTATCGGGGCCGTCATACAGGGCTTCGTCGGCTTCATCAACGGAGTAGCCATCCAGATTATCTGCAACATTTGGCTCATCAAAGTTGCTGTCATTGGGTGTGAAGCCAATATCATCGTCGTCGTCAAAGTTCTGGCGCAGGTCAATTTCCTGGTTGTCTTTATCCAGCACCTTCATGTCCAGTCCCAAGCTCTGCAGCTCTTTAATCAAGACCTTGAAGGACTCTGGGATGCCCGGCTTCGGGATATTCTGGCCCTTGACGATTGCTTCATAGGTCTTAACACGGCCCACAACATCGTCGGACTTGACTGTCAGAATCTCCTGCAGGGTATATGCAGCACCGTAAGCTTCCAGTGCCCAAACTTCCATTTCGCCAAAGCGCTGGCCGCCAAACTGTGCTTTGCCGCCCAAAGGCTGCTGTGTGACCAGAGAATACGGGCCGGTAGAGCGGGCATGCATCTTATCATCGACCAGATGATGCAGTTTGAGGTAATACATAATACCTACGGTAATCCGGTTATCAAAGTACTCGCCGGTGCGGCCGTCGCGCAGCTGGAACTTGCCGTCTTCGCTCATGCCGACTTTGCGGAACAGTCCGCGGATATCATCCTCATGGGCACCGTCAAAGACAGGTGTCATGACTTTCCAGCCCAATGCACGGGCCACCATACCCAGGTTGACTTCCAGCACCTGTCCGATATTCATACGGGAAGGTACACCCAGCGGGTTCAGCACAATATCCAGTGGGGTGCCGTCCGGCAGATAAGGCATATCCTCTACCGGCAGGATGCGGGAAACAACGCCCTTGTTACCGTGGCGGCCAGCCATTTTATCGCCGACAGAAATCTTACGTTTCTGTGCAATATAGCAGCGTACCACTTTGTTGACGCCGGGGCTCAGTTCGTCACGGCTGTTTTCGCGGGTAAAGACTTTGACATCTACCACAATGCCGTACTCGCCATGCGGCACACGCAGAGAAGTATCACGCACTTCACGCGCTTTTTCACCAAAGATTGCGCGCAGCAGGCGGTCCTCTGCAGTCAATTCAGTTTCGCCCTTCGGGGTAACCTTGCCGACCAAGATATCACCGGCATGCACTTCTGCGCCAACGCGGATAATGCCGTTGTCGTCCAAATCGCGCAACATTTCTTCGCTGACGTTTGGAATATCGCGGGTGATTTCCTCCGGCCCCAGCTTGGTATCACGGGCCTCGGTCTCATGCTCTTCAATATGAATAGAAGTAAACACATCGTCGCGCACAACTTTTTCACTGATTAAGACAGCATCTTCGTAGTTGTAACCTTCCCAAGTCATAAAGCCGATTAAGGCATTTTTGCCAAGGGAAATTTCGCCGTCTTTAGTAGCCGGGCCGTCAGCGATAACGTCACCGACATTGACGCGGTCGTTGCAGTCCACAACCGGGACCTGGTTAAAGCAGGTGCCGGAGTTGGAGCGCAAGAACTTGATAATCGGATAGACATCCGTTCCGCCCTCATCGGCATCTACGCGTACTTCGTCTGCGCTAACACTGCGCACAACGCCTGCGCGCTTGCACAGCACACAAGCGCCGGAGTCAACGCCTGCTTTGTACTCCATGCCGGTGCCGACAATCGGCGACTCGGTCTTAATCAGCGGCACAGCCTGCCGCTGCATGTTGGAGCCCATCAGTGCACGGTTGGTATCATCGTTTTCCAGAAACGGAATCATAGCCGTAGCAACGGAAACAACCATCCGCGGAGAAACGTCCATGTAGTCAACTTTTTCGCGCTCGACAACCACAAAGCGGTCACGGTGACGGCCGTTGACTTTAGAGTGCTGGAAATGGCCTTCTTCATCCAGTGGTTCGTTTGCCTGGGCAACGATATAATTATCTTCCACGTCGGCAGTCATGTAGACAACGTCGCGGGTAACCACGCCGGTCGCCTTATCGACCCGGCGGTAAGGCGCCTCAATAAAGCCGTACTTATTGATGCGCGCAAATGTTGCAAGATAAGAAATCAGGCCAATGTTTGGGCCTTCTGGGGTCTCGATTGGGCACATACGGCCGTAATGGCTGTAGTGCACATCACGTACCTCAAATCCGGCACGGTCACGGGACAGGCCGCCCGGTCCCAAAGCGGAAAGGCGGCGCTTATGCGTCAGCTCTGCCAAGGGGTTAGTCTGGTCCATAAACTGTGACAACGGAGAAGAACCGAAGAATTCCTTAATAGCCGCCACAACCGGGCGGATGTTGATCAGGGAATGTGGAGTTAAAGCTTCCAAGTCCTGCGACTGCAGCGTCATGCGCTCACGGATCACACGCTCCAAGCGGGAAAAACCGATACGCACCTGGTTTTGCAGCAGTTCGCCGACAGAGCGGATACGGCGGTTGCCCAAATGGTCAATGTCGTCCGTTGTGCCAAGGCCTTCCTGCAGGTTGCACATGTAGCTGATGGAAGCAAAAATATCATCAATGATAATATGCTTTGGCACTAATTCTTCTACATGGGTGCGCAGTTCTTCTTTCAGGGTTTCTTCATCCCCGCCGGCCTTTTCGATCAGTTCAGCCAAAACAGAGTAGCGCACGCGCTCCTGAATACCGCATTCTTTTTCTGCGTCAAAGCTGACATATTTTCCGATGTCAACCATACCATTGGAAATAACCTTTACTTCATGCTCGTTCACTGTTACATAAACAGCAGAAACACCGGCATCGTCCATCTGGCGGGCTGCTTCATGCGAAACCACCTGACCCGCTTCGCCCATTAATTCACCTGTAAAGGGGTTTGCCACTGGGCGGCTGAGAACCTGTCCGGTAATGCGGCCGGCAAGATTCAGCTTTTTGTTGTATTTATAGCGGCCGACACGGGAAAGATCATAACGGCGGGAGTCAAAGAACAGGCCGTTTAAGTGGGACTGTGCACTTTCCAGTGTAGGCGGTTCACTTGGGCGCAGTTTTTTGTAGACCTCAAACAGCGCCTCTTCTTCATTTTTGCACGGGTCTTTTTCCAGTGTTGCTTCCAAAAGCGCACTGTGTCCAAAATACTCGCGAATTTCCTCTTCTGTGCCGAGGCCCAATGAGCGGATAAAAATCGTCACCGGCAGTTTGCGGTTTTTATCGATTCGCACATAAAAAACATCATTTGCGTCATTCTCATACTCCAGCCAAGCGCCGCGGTTTGGAATGACGGTTGCGCTGTACAGCTCCTTACCGGTTTTGTCATACTCCATTTTATAGTAGACACCCGGGGAACGAACCAGCTGAGAAACAATGACACGCTCGGCGCCGTTGATGACAAAGGTGCCGCTTTCAGTCATGAGCGGGAAGTCACCCATGAAGACGTCTGATTCTTTAATCTCACCGGTTTCCTTATTCAGCAGGCGGGCTTTTACCCGCAGCGGAGCCGCATAGGTGGCGTCACGTTCCTTGCATTCCTTGACTGTATAGTTGGGATGCTCGACATCGAGTTGATAGTCAACAAAATCCAGAACCAAGTTGCCTGTGTAGTCGGTAATACCGGAGACATCTTTAAATACCTCCTGCAGGCCGTCATGCAGAAACCACTCGTATGAATTCTTTTGAATTTCAATCAGGTTTGGCATGGGCAAAACCTCATCGATTTTCGCAAAGCTCATACGTGTGTTTTTGCCTACCTTTACCGGTTTGACATTCACCATTGGCTCAATCACTCCAATCCTTAATTTAAGAGCCGCCTGTCCGCATACGTTCTTAAGCCACCATATCTGCAAGCGCCCCTTGCCTTTTTTGCTTTGCTGTGCTATGATAGGGAATAAGAAAAAGGGCGTACGTCTCTATGATGATGCAGTTTAATATTGTATTCCATTTTCGGCGGTTTGTCAAGGCTGTTCTTCCGGTTTGCCTTGGCCTTTTTCTTTTTTAGGGTAATTTTACCCTTTGGGGCTGTTTTTTCCTTTATACTTTACAATAAAAATACCGCATCCGGCAGGAAGTCGCTGCTGAACGCGGTATTTTTTATGTTTTATTTACCTGAATCTGAGGGCTGCAGTTTTCCCTGTGCAGAGGTGTGGGCCGGGCATTTGCGCGGCGCAAGCACATCTGCAAATGTATAAGAGCGCAGCTTATCACGCACCAGCACGGTCACTTCATTGTAGATTTCGTGAAAGCGGCAGCTGCTGGTGCCGCTGTGGTCACAGCTGTATGCCTCCTGCTGGCAGCGGCTGAACATATACGGCCCCTCCACTGCCTCGATAACCTCAAGCAGGGTAATCTGCTGCGGAGACTTTGCCAGTGCATAGCCGCCGTGTGCGCCTTTAAAAGAAACTACCAGTCCTGCGGCCACTAGTTTTCGCAAAATTTTCAGTGTAAAGCGCTGCGTAACCATTGTTTTTTCCGCTATGGTGCGCGCTTCTACGCGGCTGTCAGTACCCGCCAGCACCTCCATAATGCGCACGGCATAGTCCGTTTCCAGTGTGATAACCATTTATGCGCCCCTTAATCCAGAAAATCTTTCAGCTTTTTGCTGCGGCTTGGGTGGCGCAGTTTACGCAGAGCCTTTGCTTCGATCTGGCGGATACGTTCGCGGGTAACGTTAAACTCTTTGCCCACTTCCTCCAGTGTACGGGAGCGGCCGTCCTCCAGCCCAAAGCGCAGGCGCAGCACTTTTTCCTCACGGGGGGTCAGGGTATCCAGGACCTCATTGAGCTGCTCTTTGAGCAGCGTATGCGAAGCGGCATCCTGCGGAGCAGGCGCGTCATCATCCGGAATGAAGTCGCCCAGGTGGCTGTCCTCTTCTTCACCGATTGGCGTTTCCAAAGAAACCGGCTCCTGTGCAACGCGCAGAATCTCTCGCACTTTTTCCACCGGCATACTCAGCTCGGCACCGATCTCATCTGCAGAAGGCTCGTGCCCATTGGTATGCAGCAGCTGGCTGGAAACTTTCTTGACTTTATTGATGGTTTCCACCATATGCACCGGAATGCGGATTGTCCGCGCCTGGTCAGCAATAGCACGGGTAATGGCCTGGCGAATCCACCAGGTTGCATAAGTGGAGAATTTAAATCCTTTGGTATAATCGAATTTTTCCACAGCCTTGATAAGGCCCAGGTTGCCCTCCTGAATCAGATCCAGGAACTGCATGCCGCGGCCCAGGTAGCGCTTTGCAATGCTGACAACCAAGCGCAGGTTGGCCTCTGCCAAGCGCTTCTTTGCCTCTTCGTCTCCCTCTTTGATTCGCACGGCGAGGTCGATTTCTTCCTCAGGGGACAGCAGCGGCACCCGGCCAATTTCTTTCAGGTAAACCTTTACCGGGTCATCAATGGCGACGCCGTCGGTATTGACACCGGCGTCAAGTCCCTCGTCGCTGTCCTCTTTATTGTTGTTCAGCTGCAGTTCTTTTACAGAGTCGCCGTTGCTCAGGTCATCTATAATCTCGACACCCTGCTCTTCCAGCACATCATAAAACTTTTCGATCTGCTCCGGCTCAATGTCCAGCTCCCCGATTGCGTCAAGAATATCTTTGGTAGAAAGGGAGCCCTTTGCCTTGCCCTGCTCGACTAAGTCATGCAGAACTGTCTTTTTGTCCGGTGTAGCTGCTGCCATAGAACGACCTCCTATTTTTTCTCCGCACGCAGTTTCTCAAGATAGCGGCTGATGTCGCTCTCACTGTCGCTGCGCACGTTCTGCTTATCATTTTCCTCCAGAATGACACGGATATAAGAATCCACTTCCTGCCTGCCGGCGGGAATACCGTCATGTCTGGCACAGTACCCGGCCACCACCCCCATCTCGTCCTGAGAAAGGCTGTCTGCCAGGTCCGTAAGGCCTACTGCCTTGCCATCTTTCATTTTGCCCATGATTATGGTATATACACGGCGATTAAACGCCGTAATTAACTTTTCCGGCGGCAATTTTGCCGCAATATAGGCTGTATTCTCGGGATAATCCAGCATTGCACCCAAAAGCGCCTCTTCCGCGCGCGCTGCGCGCAGGTTCTGGCTCTTTTCCGGGTTGAGCTTATCCTGTGTGCCGGCTGTCTGCCGGCGGAACGCACGAAACTCTTTTTTCTGCCGGTAGTGCCGTTTCCTTTCGCGGATGGATTTTATCTGCTGCAGTAAAGAAAGCCGCTGTATGCCGGTTTCCTCCGCAAGGCGCCCAGCGTACACTTCGCGCTCTATGTCGCTGTCCAATTCTGCAAGCACCTCTGCCGCAGCATTCAAGTAGCGCACCTTTCCTTCTGGCGTCTGGGGATTCACTTCGCGCTTTACTTTCGCCAGGCGGTACTCCACGTCATTGCCGCAGCTGTCTAAAAGCTGCTGAAATCTGGCATGTCCGTTTTCGCCATGTGAGCGGATAAACTCATCCGGGTCTTTGCCGTCCGGCACCACCAGAATGCGTACGGCAAGCCCTGCCTGCCGCAGAAGCGGAATGCTGCGAGAAGCGGCTTTCTGCCCGGCGGCGTCCGCATCGTAAGAAGCAACCACATCTTTTGTATAATGTGCAATCAGGCGCGCCTGCTCAGGGGTAAGGGCTGTGCCAAGTCCCGCGACCGCGTTTTGAAATCCGGCCTGGTGCAACGCAATCACATCCATATAGCCTTCACACAAAATCAGGCAGTCTGCCGCGGCATCTTTTGCAAAGTTTAAGGCAAACAAATTCCTGCCCTTGCTGAAAATCGGCGTATCGCTGGTATTCAGATATTTAGGCTCCCCTTTTCCAAGGACACGGCCACCAAAGGCGACAACATTGCCACGCAGGTCAATAATCGGAAACATGACACGGTCATGAAAGCGGTCTACTGCATGGCCGTTCCGGCTGGAAAAGGCAACGTTTGCCTGAATCATCTCCTGCTCGCTGTAACCTTTACTGCGCAGAAAATCCACCAGTGCAAAGCGCGACGGCGGCGCAAAGCCAAGGCCAAAGTGTGTGATAGTCTTTGGAGTCAGCCCACGGTCGGTAAAGTAAGACAACCCCGTGGCCCCCTGTGGGGAAAGCAATACGTGGTGGTAAAAGCGGGCTGCTTCTCGATTCAGGGCATACAGGCGCATGCGCAGCTTTGCTAAGCCGCGGTCCTCATCGCTTTCCGGTACAGTCATGCCGGCGCGCTGCGCTAAAGAACGCACCGCTTCCATATAATCCAGATTATCAATTCTTTCTACAAAAGTTATGATGTCCCCACCGGCCCCGCAGCCAAAGCAGTAAAAAGAGCCGTTGTCGGGGTAGACCGTAAAGGAAGGCGTTTTTTCACTGTGAAATGGGCACAGGCCCACCAAAGTGCGCCCGCGGCGCTTCAAACTGACATAGCTGGAAACAACATCTTCGATACTGCTGCGTGCTTTCAATTCTTCTACAAATTCCTGCGGCAGCGGCAACAGACTCCCTCCTTTCCCGCAAAAGGCCTACATATGCCGCCAGGCGTGCGGCACATAAACTTCCTGGAACAGTTCGACCGCATAGGGGTCTGTCATGCCGGCAATATAATCGACCGCAGCGCGGCGGCGCCCCTCCTTCACGGCAATTTTCCGCATGTGCTCCGGCAGATGTTCTGGCATCAGTGCATAGTTGTAAAGCTTTTCGACAATCAGCGGTACTTTCTGCTCTTCGCTTTTGGCACAGGGGTTGACGTAAACCGACTGATACATAAAAGTGTGCAGTGCGGCAAATGCCTCCTGCACCTGCGGGTCCATACGCATCCAGCCATCGGCGCTGCAGCGCACAACCGACCGCACTAGGCAGTCAATGCGCTGACTTTTTGAGTGCCCCAGCACAGCGGTAATCTCTGCCGGCAGGTCACTTTCAGACAAAATACCCGCCCGCTCAGAGTCATCAATATCGTGATTGATAAATGCAATGTGATCCGCTATGCGCACAATGCGTCCCTCCGGCGTATTTGCCTGTGCCCCCCGTGTATGGCAGAGAATGCCGTTGCGCACTTCTTCCGTCAAGTTCAACCCACGGCCATCACGCTCAAGCCGCTCGACAATACGCACGCTCTGCTCATAGTGATGAAATGAAGTGCTGCCATCTTCCAGAGGGTAGACCTCACAGATATTGTTCAGCGCCCGCT
The DNA here is from genome assembly GCA_022483045.1 of Oscillospiraceae bacterium. Lineage (NCBI taxonomy): Bacteria > Bacillati > Bacillota > Clostridia > Eubacteriales > Oscillospiraceae > Oscillospiraceae bacterium. The sequence goes on from JAKVOA010000001.1 coordinate 1,488,681, forward strand.
CGCCCGCATGACCAAAGGGCGTATGTCCCAAGTCGTGGCCCAAAGAAACAGCCTCGGTCAGGTCTTCGTTCAGGCGCAGGCAGCGCGCAATCGTGCGTGCAATTTGGGCAACTTCCAGTGTATGGGTCAGACGTGTACGGTAATGGTCGCCCTCCGGTGAAAGGAATACCTGTGTTTTTCGCTTGAGCCTGCGAAAAGCCTTGCAGTGAATAATACGGTCGCGGTCACGCTGAAAAGCGGTGCGCAGGTCATCCTCTTCCTCTGGAAACTGCCGCCCGGCTGTGTCGCAGGCATGGGTTGCCAAGCTGGAAAGCGTCATCTGCTCTATTTCTTCCGTTCGTTCGCGAATATTCAAAACGGCAGCTCCCCCTTCCAGATTTTCTGTGGTAGTAAAAAATATGTACATAGAAGTATACGCAAAAAAAGCGGCTATCCCTGCAAAATTACGCAAAAGGGCCCGCTTTTTTTCAGAAAAAGCGCCGGCGCCCTGTCAATCTTTCAGTTTTGTATGAATCTGTACTGGAAAATAGGTTTCACCAAGCGTCTGCGGCAGCACGCTGCCGCCTGTAGCATCTGCCAGCTCAGCGGTCAGGGCAGGCAGTGCTGCCGCTTCCAGATGAAACGACACCTGCACCTGGTCGGTAAAGCCGGTGCTGTCGATGACTGCCCCGTGTGCCGGCAGCAATGCCGCCACCTTTCCGTACTGACTGTAAGTACAGAAAAGCTTTAACAGCAGGCAGGGCTTCATTTGCAGCAGTCCGGCAGCAGAAAGGGCCAGCGAAGCCGCATGCGAATAGGCACGCACCAAGCCGCCTGTGCCCAGCAGTACACCGCCAAAGTAGCGTGTAACCACCACGGCCGCATCGGTTACGCCGCTTTTCAGCAGAACATTTAAGACGGGCACACCCGCTGTGCCCTGCGGTTCTCCTGCGTCTGAGCAGTGCTGCTCCCCGCTGCGCAGGACAAAAGCGGGCACATTGTGTTTTGCATCCCAGTATTTCTTTTTTTGTGCCGCAAAAAAGCCCAGCGCCTCTTGCTTAGAACACACCGGCGCCGCACAGCCGAGAAAGCGGGATTTCTTTTCCGTAAATTCGTCGGTTCCCTGCACAGAAAGTGTCAGGTACGGTTCCACAGGTGCTTCCCCCTTTCGTTTTTCGCTGCTTTGCCAGAAAGAAAAAAGGCCGCCGCAGAGCAAAGCCCTTTTGGGACTCTGCTATGCAGCAGTCTTTGCATTCCAGAGAAAAGCGAATCACTTTGTCATGCCGTAACGCTTTTTGAACATATCGACACGGCCGCTGCTATCCACCAGTTTTTGTTTTCCGGTGAAGAACGGATGGCACTTTGAGCAAATTTCAACGCGGATGTTCTCTTTGGTAGAACGAGTCTTGATCACATTGCCACAGGCACATGTGATGGTTGTATCCTTATATTCGGGATGGATACCTTTCTTCATGAGTTGTCACCTCTTTCAGCAAAAGCTGCAGCATAACGGCCCTGCGCGCAAAAAAGGCGCAATTAGGCTCTAAACATTTACATTTTATCACAACCGCACACAAATTGCAAGCTTTTTCAGCAACTGCACAGGGAAAAAGCTTTACAGATATCAGCCGGTGGAATTCTGCCGGTCGAGATAGGTAACGTATTCCTCCAGGCACAGGCTCAGGCGCCGCATAGTTTGGGCATTGTGCGGGCCGACATAGCGAAAGTGGCTGGGGTCATCCTTTAAGCCGGTGCAGCCTTCTTTTGCATCGGTATAGCGGCGCACAAAGCCGTAATCCACACAGTGATTGAGCAGCCAGTGGTAGGCATCCGAATCCAGAAACGTTTGGTCCGAGGGAAACGTGACCGCCAGACCGGTCTGGTTTTCGCTGCAGCCGCCGGGCGGTACGAGTGCCGCGGCGTCGCTTTCCGCCACAGCACGGGTTTTGTTCTGCTTCTGCATTAAATCGGTAATTTCCTGCTGATAAAGGTTCTCCTGTGTTTTGGCATCTACATAGCCTTTGCTCAAAGTCAAAGTATAGCCGGCAGCTTTCGCGCCTGCAAGCATCTGCTTTAAGGCAGGCAGGATACGGCTATCTACCTGTATGTTTTCGTAAGTAACCAGCTGCGGGGACAGACTGTTGTCCGCTTTCTGGTCCTGTGAAACGACAGTAAGCGCCCAGCTGTTGTCCGGCTCGGAAAGCACCTCTGCGCTCTGTACAGAGGCAGCTGCGCCTGAAGCAGACGAGCCTGTCTTTGAGGCATTTCCCGGCTGATAGGCCCGCCACAGCAGCACACCAAGCAGTACCGCCAAAATAAGAATTGCCGCAAGCACAGCAATCATCCAGCGGTGCAGCCGCCGCACATCGGCTGCACTGTCGCGGTTGCTGCCCTCCGCAAGAATCGGTTCCTGGCGATGTTTACGCATATTTTTCTCCTTTGCCGCGGCAGACCGCGGCTTGCATTTTTCGTGTAAAATTCTGTCTATAATTCTCTTTCTTCTGCAAAATACGTTTCTTTATTTGCTTTTTTATTGTAAGCCTGCATATTGTGCAATGCAAGTTCTTTTACGAGCAGCTTTCGGCACATTTGTTTTTCTTAATTCTGCATTCGGAACATTGCATTCTTTTTGTAAATGCTGTAATATTAGCGTGGGCAAAATTGCGAAAGGTATTAGAAACCGGCTGTTCTTATGCTGAAGCAGGCCGGTATTTCGCATTTTGACTACCCAAATGTATATCAATGCTGTAGCTGTAAAAGAATGCTGTTTAGAATCGAGGTCACTATTTTATGCGTAAAACAAAGATTATCTGTACACTTGGACCCGCCACAGACGACGAAGGGGTACTGCGTCAGCTGATGCTTGCCGGCATGGATGTCGCGCGCATCAACTTTTCCCACGGAACCCATGAAGAACAGCTGGTGCGTATTAACGCTGTAAAGAAGCTGCGTGAAGAGCTGGACCTGCCGGTAGCGCTGCTGCTGGACACCAAAGGCCCTGAAATCCGCACCCGTGAATTTGAAAAGCCGGCTATTTTAACCGACGGCCAGGCGTATACGCTGACCACCCGCGACGTAATGGGCGATGACAAAATGTGCGCCGTTACTTTTAACAATCTGCCAAAAGAAGTATCTCACGGTACCCGAATTTTAATCGACGACGGCTTAATTGAGCTGCGCGTAGAAAAAACAAATGCCACTGATATTTTCTGTACGGTTATGAACGGCGGCCCTATCACCAAGCACAAAGGCATCAATATTCCGGGCAGCAACCTCTCCCTGCCGTTTTTAAGCGAGCAGGACAAGTCTGATATTGCCTTTGGTGTTGAGCAGGATTTCGATAGCATTGCGGCTTCCTTTACCCGCTCTGCAGAGGATATCCTGGACCTGCGCAGTGAGCTGGAGAAAAACGGCAACCACGACATGCAGATCATCAGCAAAATCGAGAGCACCGGCGGCGTACAGAACATTGATGAAATCATCCGTGTTTCTGACGGTGTCATGGTTGCCCGCGGCGATCTTGGTGTCGAAGTACCAATGGAAGAAGTTCCGGTACTGCAGAAAAAGATTATCAAGAAAGTGCACGCTGCCGGCAAAGTTGCCGTAACTGCTACCCAGATGCTCGACTCTATGATTCAGCATCCGCGCCCGACCCGTGCCGAAACCACTGATGTAGCCAACGCTGTATTTGACGGCACCAGCGCCATCATGCTTTCCGGCGAAACTGCCGCGGGCAAATACCCGGTAGAGGCTGTGCGCACTATGGCGCGCATTGCCGAACACACGGAAGAGAACATCGACTATATCAGCCGCTTCCGCAATACCGAATGGACCGAAAAAGAGGACGTAACTTCTGCTATTTCCCACGCGACCTGCACCACCGCGCACGACCTTGGTGCAGTAGCAATTATGACCGTAACCAAATCCGGCCATACAGCCCGCACCATTTCCAAATACCGCCCCGCCTGCCCCATTATCAGCGGCACCACCAGCCGTAAGGTCTGGTACCAAATGAACCTTTCCTGGGGCGTTATTCCGCTGATGGTAGAGGAAAAGGACAACACCGATGAACTTTTCGAGCATGTTGTCAATGTTGCACGTGACCACGGCTTGGTGAAAAACGGTGACCTGACTGTTATTACCGCCGGCGTGCCGCTGGGTGTTTCGGGCACAACCAACCTGCTGAAAGTACAGCTGGTTGGCGATGTGCTGGTGACCGGCGACGGCATTTCCCTGGGCAGTGTGTGCAGCAACCTGTGCGTCTGCAAAGACGCACAGGATCTTCGGCTTCACTTTCAGCCCAATGACATCATTGTCATCCCCAACACGGACAACTCCATGATGCAGTATATGCGCAAAGCCTCTGGCATTATCACAGAGGAAAAAGGTCTGAACTCTCACGCCGCCATTGTCGGCCTGTCACTCAACAAGCCGGTCATCGTGGGTGCCAGCAACGCAACCAAAATTCTGCGCAGCGGTGTGACGATTACGCTTGACTCCGACCGCGGAATCGTCTATGCCGGTGTCGCTGTAAATGAAAATGCCTGAGTAAAATCATTTTTACCAAACATTTTCTGTTTACCATAGAAAGACGGGCAGCAAATCTGCAAAAGTGCAGGTGTGCTGCCCGTCTTTATTTACATGAAAAGTTTTATATTCTGCTCTTTGTACAAAGAGCCGCCATGCGGCCGCTTTGAAATTCCGCGTATTCCGTTTTTCAGTATTGCAAACTGCAGGAAACCTTTTGCGGCAGCTGCTCTGTTTTATTCGGCGCTGTTTTATGTAGCAGCACCGTGAGAAACCTGCGCTGCAGCAGCGGGAATGGTAGAAACAGGGTGTCTTGGCTGAGAAACAAGGCCAAAACTGACAGAAAGGGCACGGTCGACTGCGGCCATGCCTGCTTCCCCCAGGCGGCCCATGTATTCACGCAGCCGGTGTTTATCCAGTGTGCGCACCTGCTCAAGCAGGACAATGCTGTCTCGCGAAAGACCTGTCGTAGCTGCCTGCAGATGAATGTGTGTAGGCAGCTCTGTTTTCCCACGCTGGCTGGTAATGGCCGCTGCAATAACCGTTGGGCTAAAGCGGTTTCCAATATCGTTTTGAATGATGAGCACCGGCCGCACACCGCCCTGTTCCGAGCCGACGACTGGGCTTAAGTCTGCATAAAAAATATCTCCACGTCTGACCTGCATGATTCTCACGCTCCGCATTTTATTTTCTGCAGATAGCATTGGCAAAAGTGGAAAGTTCTATACATTGAATGCTTCTCTTTTGCCCTGCTGAAAATATTGTATGCAGAAACGCGATTTTACGTTTCTGAAAAGACAGATTGGCCGCGCTCAATTTCCAAAAAAATCTGCGGCAGCTGATGCAGCAGATCCTGCGGCAGCATGGCCTGCTGTGATAAAGCAGCCGCACAGCGGTCGCCGGCAAGGCCATGCAGGTAGACAGAAGCCGCAGCGGCTGTGTACGGCTCGACTCCCTGTGCCAAAAAGGAACCGATCATACCAGCCAACAGGTCGCCGCTGCCGCCGCGGGCCATACCCGGATTTCCAGTCGTGTTTTGCAAAATGCGTCCATCCGGCGCGGCAACCAGGGTCCCAGCGCCTTTCAGCACCAAAATGACATGGTGCTTTTTTGAAAAAGATGCCGCCGCGCCCGCACGATCCGCCTGCACCTGCAGGACGGAGCAGCCCAGCAGCCGCGCCATTTCACCCGGGTGAGGCGTTAAAACAAGCGGTGCCTGCGCGGTATCCAGTACAGAAATGTCTTTTGCAATGCAGTTGAGCGCATCGGCATCCAGTACCAGCGGCACCCGGCAGTTTTGCAGAACGTTTTCCACCCGCTGCGGGTATTTTGTGGAAAGGCCGCAGCCCATCACACAGGCTGAAGCCTTTTTTAGAGAAGAAAATACAGGCGAAAAATCGTCTTGGTAAACAGTATAGACTGCCTCTGGCAGACGTGCAGCGACAATTGGGTAAATGGATGCAGGCACAGCCGCGTCAACCAAACCGGCCCCGCAGCGCAGCGCGGCGCCGGTACACAGCATAGCCGCCCCCGCCATGCCATAGCTGCCACAGATGCACAGCAGCCGGCCAAATGTACCTTTATTGCTGTCTTTGGGGCGCTTTTTGACCGCAGAAGCCGCCAATGCGGCGGAAATACTGTTCATTCTCTCGATTCCTTTCGTTCTCCGAGCACAACTGCAGCGGCTGCAGCGGCTGTATGGGTTACACTGACCTGAAACTGCCACCCGGCGGCAAGTTCTGCCGCCTTTCCGCTGAGGCAGAGCCGCGGTGCACCGGTTTTTGCACGCAGCAGTTCCACCTCGCACAGGGAAAAGCCGCGCAGGCCCGTGCCCATTGCTTTACCAAAAGCTTCTTTTGCACAAAAAGAGGCAGCTACGCTTTGTGCAGGAAACCCGCGCTTTTGCAGCTGGGCAAACTCCTGTTTTCCCAAAACGCGGCTGCAAAAGTGCGGGTTCTGCATAGAGCGCCGAATGCGCTCGATTTCACAGAGGTCAAGCCCCACGGTCATCATTTTTCTTTCTCCGGCGCCGGCAGAGCAGAGGTGTCTACTGTGCGCTTTAAGTTGAGCTTAATTGCCTGCAGAACCCGGTTGCTGGGGCTGAAGACAATCAAGATTTTCCCATAGCGGTCATAGCGGCCGGTCAAGTACCACTCGCCGTCAGTGCCCTTTGCAGTTTTGCCGACCTGAAAGGTATAGTCAAACTGCTTGCCCTCGAATTTTTCAGGGCTGTATTTTCCGATTTCTTCTGTATCATGCAAGTCAATCGAAAAAATAGATTTGCGCTTGCGGCGGTGGATAATCTTGTCACAGGTAAAGTCGCCGTTTGTCACACTGTACTCAAATTCCCAGTCAAAATTCGTAATGATATAGTACATGCCAACCAGCACGCCGGCAATGATAAAGACAAGGAAGTACATGAGTACGGAAACCATCATGGTCAGCATCAAAATGGCAATGGCACCAACCAGGGTAAGCAGCATAATGCCCGCTTCTTTACCGCCAAACTTTCGCTTAATAATCTGTTCGCAAAAAATATCCATCCTTACTCCTCCGGTCATACAGTAGTCTTTGCTTCTTTTGCATATTCTAGCATAGGCCGCAGGGAATTACAAACCATTTGGGCGCTTTCTCGCATTTTTTTGCCCGGGCTGCGGTTGCATTTTACAGGAACGCATGTTATAATAACGCAGATATCCATGATAAAACGCTGTGAAAAAGGAAGTAGCGGACCAAAGCCGCAGGATCAGAGAGGGTATGCCATTGGCTGAAAACATGCCTGCCTGCGCGTGTACCGTGAAGTTCCCTTTTGAGCGTCCCCGCTGAACCTGCGGCTTTTCCGCAAAATTAGGCGTGAACGGTTTTTGGCCCCGTTATCGGCCACAAAAGTATAATTTTAGGGTGGTACCGCGAAGTCAAAGCCTTCGCCCCTTTGTGGGGCGAAGGCTTTTTTGATTTCAAAAGAAAGGATGAGGACCTTCCATGATCAAAGAAGAACTGCAGGCAATCGGCAGCAAAGCGCTGCAGGAACTGCACAGTGCCGACAGCCAAAAGCTGCTCGATGAGCTGCGTGTACGCTATCTCGGCAAAAAAGGATCTCTGACCTCGATTTTAAAGAAAATGGGTAGTCTTTCTGCAGAAGAGCGCCCGGTTATCGGCAAACTGGCAAACGAAGTGCGCGCCAAAATTGAGGGTGCCGTCGCCGACCGCCGCAGTGAGCTTAAAGATCTGGAGCTGCAGCACCGCCTGCAGGCAGAGTCTCTCGATGTAACTATGCCCGGCAAATGCCGCCGGCTCGGCGCAAAGCACCCGATTTCGCTGACGCTGGAGGACTTGGAGGAAATCTTCCTCGGTATGGGCTTCAGTATTGCAGAGGGTCCAGAAGTCGAGTACGACTACTACAACTTTGAAGCACTGAATATTCCTAAAAACCATCCGGCCCGTGACGACCAGGATACTTTCTATATCAACGACAATATTCTGCTGCGCACCCAGACAAGCCCCGTACAGGTGCGCACAATGGAAAAGCAGAAGCCCCCTATCCGCATTATTGCACCGGGCCGCGTGTACCGCAGCGACGCGGTAGATGCCACCCACTCCCCGCTGTTCCATCAAGTAGAGGGTCTGGTTGTCGACAAGGGTATTACATTTGCCGACCTGAAAGGTACACTAGAAACCTTTATCAAGCGTCTTTACGGTGAAGACAGTGTTGTGCGTTTCCGCCCGCACCACTTCCCCTTTACAGAACCAAGCGCCGAAGTCGACGTACAGTGCTTCCACTGCCACGGCGAAGGCTGCCGCCTGTGCAAAGGCGAGGGCTGGATCGAAATTCTCGGCTGCGGCATGGTGCACCCGAAAGTGCTTTCAAACTGCGGCATTGACCCCGAGGAATACTCCGGCTTTGCTTTTGGCATCGGCTTGGAGCGCATTGCTATGCGCAAATACAACATTGACGACATGCGCCTTTTCTATGAAAACGATATCCGCTTCCTAGAGCAATTCTGAAGCGGCAGAGATACGGAATTTACCGGAAAGTGTGGGAGATAACAAACAATGAATCTTTCAATGCGTTGGCTTAAAGAATTTGTCGACCTGCCTAAAATGCCTTTGCGTCAGTTTACAGAATCCATTACGCTCAGCGGCAGCAAAGTGGAAAGCTGGGGCACAGAGGGCGAAGAAATCTCAAAGGTGGTTGTCGGCAAGGTACTGTCACTGGAGCGCCACCCCGACAGCGACCACCTGTGGATCACCAAAACAACCGTAAATGAAAAGGAAGAGCCGCTGCAGATTGTTACCGGCGCCCAAAACCTAAAAGTCGGCGACTACGTGCCGGTAGCCTTGCACGGCAGCGTGCTGCCCGGCGGCAAAAAAATCAAGCGCGGCAAGCTGCGCGGTGTGGCAAGCAACGGCATGCTCTGCGGCATTACCGAACTTGGCTTAACAACACATGACTTCCCCTCGACGATTGAAGACGGCATCATGGTGCTTACCGAAGCGGACGGCTGCAAGCTACAGCTCGGCATGGACATCCGTGAAGCACTGGGGTACAACGACACAACGGTCGCATTTGAAATCACCTCTAACCGGCCGGACTGCTTCTCCATTATCGGCCTCGCGCGTGAAGCAGCGGCTACTTTTGACCTGCCGCTGAAGCTGCACACACCTGTCGTAAAGGGCGGCGCAGGCGACTGCACCGGTCTGCTGGACGTAAAGATTGAGGCGCCGGACCTCTGTTCCATTTATACAAACCGTGTAGTAAAGAATGTGCGTGTAAAGCCCTCTCCGCTGTGGATGCGTGAGCGCCTGCGTGCCATGGGTGTGCGGCCTATCAACAACATTGTCGATATTACAAACTATGTCATGCTGGAATACGGCCAGCCGATGCACGCTTTTGACCTGAACAGCGTCGCTGACCATACCATTCGCATCCGCCGCGCAAAACCCGGCGAAAGCATTACAACTCTGGACGGTACTGTGCACCCCCTGACAGAAAAGCAGCTGGTCATTGCTGACAGCCAAAAGCCGGTGGCGATTGCCGGTGTAATGGGCGGCGAAAACAGCGAAATTACAGACAGTACTACAACAATCGTCTTTGAGTCCGCCTGTTTCAGTGGGGCCAGTGTACGCACCACTGCGCGCGACCAGGGTATGCGCACCGAAGCCAGCGGCCGCTTTGAAAAAGGCCTCGACCCCAACAACTGCATTCCGGCTATTAACCGCGCCTGCGAATTGGTGGAAATGCTGGACGCCGGCGACGTGATGGACGGTATTATTGCAGACGACCATTCCAGCAAAGAAAAGCACCGTATCCGCTTTGAGCCAGAGTGGACCAACCGTTTCCTTCATACCGATATTTCTGCTGAAGAAATGAAAACAATCCTGAAAAAACTGGAATGCGAATTTGACGGTGACGATATTCTGGTGCCCACTTTCCGCCCGGACCTTGTACACAAAGCGGATATTGCAGAAGAAATTGCCCGCTTCTATGGCTACAACAAAATTCAGAGCAAAAAGCTGCCCGGCGGTGCTGAAGGCGTTCTAACCGCAAAGCAGCACTTTACCCGCACCCTTGGCCGCACGATGCTCTCGCTCGGCGCAGATGAAATTATGACGTATTCCTTTATTTCTCCTAAGGAATACGATAAAATCAAGATGCCAAAGGATAGCCCGCTGCGCAATTCTGTTACAATCCGCAACCCACTTGGCGAAGATACCAGCATTATGCGCACCGTTGCGCTGCCCAGTATGCTGCTGGTCCTTTCCCGCAACTACAACAATCGCAACCCGCAGGCCTGCCTGTATGAACTCGCCAACATCTACCTGCCCACCGGCCCGGACACCCTGCCGGAAGAACGCCCGCAGCTGATTTGCGGTATGTACGGCGAAGATTTTGATTTCTATACAGCAAAGGGAATGCTGGAAGTCCTGCTGCAGAAGCTTGGCGTTTCCGACTGGGACATTACCGCCTGCAAAGATGCCTACAGCTACCACCCCGGCCGCTGTGCCCGCCTGACCGCCGGAGAAGACAGCCTGGGTGTTATTGGTGAGGTGCACCCGACCGTCACCGAAAATTACGGTATCGGCACGCGCGTCTATACTTTTACACTGGACATCGGTATCCTGCAGAAACACGCCGAAACCAACCGCACTTATCACCCGCTGCCAAAATTCCCGGCTGTCACACGTGACCTTGCTCTGGTCTGCGATGCAAAACTGCCGGTCGGCGACTTGGAAAAAGCAATTCGCCGCGGTGCAGGCAAGCTGCTCGAAAGCATTCATATCTTTGATGTTTACCGCGGTGAACAGATTGAGCACGGAAAAAAGAGCGTTGCTTTCAGCTTGGTGCTGCGCAGCCAAAATGAAACCCTTTCCGACGAGCAGGTAAATGCTGCCATGCACAAAGTGATGAAAGAGCTCGAAACAGCCGGAGCCGTGCTGCGGGAGTAATATGCGCATTTCTTCCCAAAATTTCGTGAAAATCTGCCGCTTTTCAAAAAGCTCTGCCCAAAATTTTACAAAAGTTCCCTTGCATTTTGTAACTGACTGATGTATGATATTCGTATATCAGGAGGTGATCGCATGCAGGATAAGACCATGACCTTTTCGATTGGCGGCAACCGGGAAGATGATATCAAAAAAATTATGACAACGGTATATCAGGCTTTACAGGAAAAGGGTTACAACCCGATCAGTCAGATTGTGGGCTACATCCTCTCAGAGGACCCAACGTACATTACGACCCATAATAATGCACGCAGCCTTATCCGCAAGGTCGACCGGGACGAACTGCTGCAGGTACTTGTAAAATCCTATCTGCAAGCCTGAGCCTGCTTTGCCGCCTGAAAAGGAGGACTCCTATTGAGCGAACAGAAGACAGAACCGCAGTTTCCCCTGTATAAGGGCAAGCCGCTGGTGCGCAGCGGCAATGTGCTGTACTACGGCAGCATGAAAGACCGCTATGTATGCCGGCTGGAAATTAAAAGCACAAAAAAAGTGAAAGATATGGAGGTCGCCGACAGGGTTTCTATTCAGCTGATGCTGACCGACCCGGCTGTGCGCTCTCGCAAACAAATTGTAAAGAACAGCGAAAAGTCTGGTCTGTACCTGGCGATGGATATTGCCGATGCGTGGCTTTCGCGTGCGCTGGCAAAATAAAGCGTTTTAAAAAAGCAGAAGTGGAAAGATTTTCTTTCCACTTCTGCTTTTTATTATGCTGTGTTTTCTTTATGACCGGCCGATATCGTGACGGTACTGTACACCGTCCCAATGGATTTTTGCAACAGCCGCATAGGCTTTGTTTAATGCCTCGTCTAACGAAACACCCGTGCAGGTAACGCCCAGCACACGGCCGCCGTTGGTGTAGAATTTTCCGTCTTTTTTCAGGGTGCCGGCGTGGTAAACGGTTGCGCCCTCTACCTGGCCATTTTGGTCCAGGCCGGAAATTTCCAGACCCTTTTCGTAGCTGCCCGGATACCCGCCGCTCGCCAAAATCACGCAGGCGCAGGCTTCGTCTTTCCACTGAATGTCAATTTGGTCCAGTGTACCGTTGATAGTTGCTTCAAAAATATCGACTAAGTCGGTCTTGAGCCGCGGCAGAACCACCTGCGCCTCGGGGTCACCAAAGCGAGAATTGTACTCAATCACTTTGGGGCCTTGAGGGGTCAGCATCAGGCCAAAATACAGGCAGCCCTTAAACGGGCGTCCTTCTGCATTCATCGCCTTGAGCGTCGGCAGGAAGATGGTTTTCATACATTCATCGGCCATAGCGGCCGTATAGGAAGGATTCGGGCTGATTGTGCCCATGCCGCCAGTGTTTTTTCCCTTGTTGCCATCTAATGCACGCTTGTGGTCTTTGCTGCTGACCATTGGCTTCAGCGTTTTGCCGTCTGTAAAGGCAAGCACGCTGACTTCCGGGCCGGTCAGAAACTCCTCAACAACCACTTTGTTGCCGGAAGCACCAAAGACTTTGTCTTCCATAATCGTCTTTACTGCATCCTCAGCCTCTGCAAAGTTCTGCGCTATGATGACTCCTTTGCCCAGAGCCAAACCATCAGCTTTAATGACTACAGGAAACTGATTCTGCTGCTTGATATAGGCAAGCGTTTTTTCCGGCGTATCAAAGACTTCATAGCCCGCTGTGGGAATTCCATACTTCTTCATCAAGTTTTTACTGAATACCTTGCTAGCCTCAATCTGCGCAGCCGCACGGCTTGGGCCAAAAGCAGGAATGCCTGCCTCTGTAAACGCATCTGCCATGCCCGCCGCCAGCGGGTCGTCCGGCGTAACGCATACCATGCCAATGCCGTTCTTTTTGGCAAAATCGACCATTCCTGCAATATTCATCGCCGCAATCGGTACATTTTCGGCATCGCAGCCAATACCGCCATTGCCCGGCGCACAGTATATTTTTTCCGCGCGGGGGCTTTCTTTCAGCTTGCGAATCACCGCATGCTCGCGGCCGCCGCCGCCAACTACCAGAATTTTCATGTTGTTTCTCTTCCTTTGCTTAGTGATGGAACAGGCGCATACCGGTAAACGCCATAACCATGCCGTATTTGTTGCAGGTGTCAATCACGTTGTCGTCGCGGATAGAGCCGCCCGGCTCTGCCACATAGCAGACACCGCTCTTGTGTGCACGCTCGATGTTGTCGCCAAAGGGGAAAAACGCATCGCTGCCCAGGGTGACGCCGGTCAGCTCTGCTATCCAGGCTTTTTTCTCGGCAGTGGTCAGCGGCTCCGGCTTTACTTTTAAGAACTGCTTCCAATTATCCGTTTCCAGCAGGTCTTCCCACTCATCAGAAATATAGTTGTCGATTGTGTTGTCGCGGTCCGGGCGGTGGATACCCTCCACAAACTGCAGAGCCAACACTTTCGGGTGCTGGCGCAGCCACCAGACGTCGGCCTTATTACCGGCAAGACGGGTACAGTGAATGCGGCTCTGCTGCCCGGCGCCCACACCGATTGTTTTGCCGTCTTTGACATAGCAGACCGAGTTGCTCTGGGTGTATTTCAGGGCAATTAAAGAAATCAGCATATCGCGCTTCGCGCTTTCGGGCAGGTCTTTCTTTTCTGTAATAATATTCTGTAACAAGTCGTTGTCAATTTTAAAATTGTTGCGGCGCTGCTCAAAGGTAACACCAAAAACGTCTTTCTGCTCAACTTCTGCCGGAACATACGCTGCATCCATTTTTACAATATTGTAAGTGCCGCGGCGCTTTTTCTTTAAAATCTCCAGTGCCTCATCGGTATAGCCGGGCGCTATGACGCCGTCGGAAACTTCACGCTTTAGCAGCAGCGCCGTCTCTTTGTCACAGACATCAGAAAGGGCTGCCCAGTCGCCGTAAGAGGACATCCTGTCCGCTCCGCGGGCAGCTGCATAGGCGCTGGCAAGCGGTGAAAGCTGCAGGTCATCTACAAAATAAATCTTTTTAAGGGTATCGGACAGTTCCGTTGCAACCGCGGCACCTGCCGGGCTGACGTGCTTAAAAGAAGCCGCACTGGGCAGGCCGGTTGCCTTTTTCAGCTCGCGCACCAGCTGCCAGGAATTCATGGCATCGAGCAGGTTGATATAGCCGGGGCGGCCATTGAGCACTGTAATGGGCAGCTCGCCCTGCCGCATAAAAACACGCGCGGGTTTCTGGTTTGGATTACAACCGTATTTCAGTTCCAGTTCTTTCAAAGTAAGCCCTCCTTAAACATTTTTATTGACGATTTTAGAAGTATGTCTGCCGGTCTTTAGGTCGATAAAGCAGGTGTACAAGGAAACCTTATTGTCGGCATTCAGGTTTTCCCACACAGTTTTTGTAAAGGAATCGAGGTCACCCGAAACGGTTACCAAAGTTGGATCGCCCTCAAAGCTAGGCAGCGGGCTGCCGTCCCCCAAATAGGTATGGATATAGCGTCCCTGTCCCGCTTTGGGATTTTCATACTCATAAAAATACCGAAGGGTTGTCTTGGGATCGCCGTTGTCGCTTTTCAAAATGGAAAGGTTAAAGTCGCCGTTTGGCTTGACAATTCCGCTGATACGCGGGGTGAAATTGGGGCTGTCTGGCTCAAAGGTACGGGTCAAAAGTGCATGGCGATAGCACTTCCCTTTGCCCATAAATTCATAAATAGTGTCGGTCTGATCGCCGTTGGTAACAATAGTCTTGTCCTCAAACTGGCGCACCGGCGCGTAAATAATCAGGGACGGGTCGGTCATTTTGCTCTCGTCAAAGGCCTTGGTCTGAATGCCATCTTCAGTAGGAACGAAAACACGGTTGCGGCTGTTTTCGCTGCGGCCCATAATAAAGTACGCAATCACTGCGCTTTGGCCATGTTCGCTGCGGCCCAAAAGAATACCGCGGCCGGGATAAGTGCAGGAAGAAAGTTCCTTTGCAAGTTCTGTCGGTTTCATTCAGCTGCCTCCTTAATCGTTACAATTCCATCTTTCACCTGCAGCCGGCCGGCACAGAAAAGCGACGCCGCTTTAGGCAAAAGCTTCCACTCGGCCTGCTCCATCACCCTGCGCTGCAGGATTTCGGGGGTATCGCCCGGCTGTACCGCGACTGCTTTCTGTAAAATAATCGGTCCGCCGTCACACACTTCATTGACAAAGTGAACCGTAGCACCGGTCACCTTGACGCCGCGCGCCAAAGCTGCTTCGTGTACATGCAGTCCGTAAAAGCCCTCACCGCAAAAAGAGGGAAGCAGTGCCGGGTGGATATTGATAATCTGATTGTGGTAGGCGCGAATGACCCGCTCACTGATAATGGTCATAAAGCCCGCCAAAATAACCAGCCCGGTGTGATTTTCATTCAAAGCCTGCAGCAGGGCATCATCGTAGCCGTCCTGCTCAGCAAAAGCTTTGCGGCGCAGAACCTTGGTTTGGATACCGGCCTTTTGTGCACGCTGCAGTGCAAACGCCTTGGGCGTACTGGAAATAACCAGCGTAATGCGGCCATTCGGTATTTCTCCGCGGCCCTGTGCATCAATGAGTGCCTGCAGGTTGGTGCCGCCGCCGGAAACCAAAACAGCAATATTCAGCATAAAATTACGCCGTCCTCCCCGGCAACGACCTCGCCAATGACAGACGCAGTCTCGCCGGCCGCCTGCAACACCGAAACGGCCTTGTTGGCATCCTCTTTTGCAACTGCACAGCACATGCCAATGCCCATATTAAAGGTATTGTACATGTCATGGTCAGAAATACGCCCCTCTTTTTGAATCAACGAAAAGATTGCAGGCTTTTTGAAAGAGGCCAGCTCAATTTTTGCAGTCAAGCCCGGTTTCAGCATACGCGGAATATTTTCATAAAAGCCGCCGCCAGTCACATGCGAAACTGCCTTGACTTCTACTTCCTGCATCAGCTTCTGCATAGGCTTTACATAAATGCGGGTCGGGGTCAAAAGCGTTTCACCCAATGTTTTGCCGAGTTCCGGCACATAGCGCTTGACCGAGGCTTCATCTGAAATGCCCAACACTTTGCGCACCAATGAAAAGCCGTTAGAATGTACGCCGCTGGAAGCAAGGCCGATTAAAGCATCACCGGCATGCACTTTGCTGCCGTCAATGATCTGTCGCTTGTCGACAATGCCCACAGAAAAGCCGGCCAGGTCGTATTCGTCTTCCGGCATCAGGCCAGGGTGCTCAGCTGTTTCGCCGCCAACCAGTGCACTGCCGGCCTGTACGCACCCCTCTGCAATGCCGCTGACAATCGCGGCAATTTTCTGCGGAAAATTACGCCCGGTCGCGATATAGTCCAGGAAAAGCAGCGGCTTTGCGCCGCAGCAGATGACATCATTTACACACATGGCAACGCAGTCAATACCGACGGTGTCATGTGTGTCCATCAAAAAGGCAACTTTCAGCTTAGTGCCCACGCCGTCTGTGCCGCTGACCAGCACAGGCTCTTTCATACCGGTCAAATCCGGCTGAAACAGGCCGCCAAAGCCGCCAATACCGGAAACCACACCGGGGGTATTGGTGCGGGAAATGTACTGCTTCATCAGTTCTACAGATTGATAGCCGGCGGTCACATCTACGCCGGCCTTTCTGTAGCTGTCGCTGTAGCTTTTTTGATTCATTTGTCCCTCCATTTTTCAAGGCAGGCATTTCTTTTTCAGAAACACCGCCAGATAAAAAGCGGTTTACAGATCTTTCAGTTTTTCTTGAATTGCGGCATCCTTTTTGGCGACGCCCGCTGTCATATCTTTTCTCGCCTGTACTAGTTTTGCAGCCAAAGCATCATCGGAAAGGGCCAGCATCTCTGCCGCTAAGATTGCCGCATTTGCCGCGCCGTCGATTGCGACTGTGGCAACCGGAATACCGCTTGGCATCTGTACTGTGGCAAGCAGAGCCTCCATACCGCCAAGGTTAGAGGACTTCATAGGAATACCAATTACCGGCAGAGTCGTATTTGCTGCCAGAAAACCCGCCAGATGTGCTGCCATGCCGGCCGCTGCAATGATGACGCCAAAACCAGCGTCTTTTGCGCCGCGTGCAAAAGAGACGGCGGCCTCTGGGGTACGGTGGGCGCTGATGACATGCGCCTCAAACGGAATACCCAATTCTTTAAGTTTTGTTACTGCCTTGCTGACTGTCGGAAAATCGCTGTCGCTGCCCATAATGACCGCTACTTTTTTTGCTGCCATGATAATCAATCACTCCTGTATCAATTTAATAATAGAAAAGAAAATAGACTGTGCCTGTTACAGGTACAGCCTATTTTTAAAGATACAGGTAGAGCCGAAAAGATGATTCATCTTATTCCGCCCCCCAACCTGTAGGATATCTCTATTGTAGGGGAAAATACGAATAATTGCAAGGTTTGACACGCTTTTTCGCAAAAAATCTTACGAAGCAGCAGTCTTTGGCGGCTTTCTTTTAGCTTTTGCCGTACGGCAAACCCCAGCGGAGGTAAAATCGGCCGCTTCATTTTTATCTTTGGCTGTTTCCTGTACGCTTCACGGTAAGGGAAACTTTTGGGGGGCAGGGAAAGCTGGCAAACTTAATCTTTGAGTTTCCAAATCAAGTCATTCCATGTAAGCTCTTTACGCAGCTCTGGAATCTTGGTTTCTCTGCCGATATGGATAAACTCGATATCCATGATTTCTGCAAAGTCGCGCAGATCTTCTGCAGTAAGGCCATAGCTCAATACCGAATGGTGTGCGCCGCCCGCATAAATCCAGGCTTCTGCAGAAGTTTCAAGGTTGGGCAGCGGCTTCCACAAAACAGCGGCAACCGGCAGTTTTGGCATGGGCTGGGTCTGTGTCTGGCACTCGACATCGTTGACAATCATGCGGAAGCGGTCGCCCATATCAATGATTGTGGCAAGCACAGCCGGGCCGTCCTTTGCACGGAAAGTCACTCTTGCGGGATCTTCCCGGTCGCCGATACCCAGCGGAAATACCTGAATCTTTGGGCGGTCTGCAGCCACGGTCGGGCAAACTTCCAGCATGTGAGAGCCCATATTCATTGCACAGTCGTGGTCGAAATTATAGGTGTAGTCTTCCATAAAGGCAGTGCCGGTGTTTTTGTCGGCGGTCATCGCCGTCATAATGCGGTCAAGGGCAGCTGTTTTCCAGTCACCCTCTGCACCAAAGCCATAGCCCTGGCGCATTAGGTCCTGTGCAGCAAGGCCGGGAAGCTGTCGCAGCTGCTGCAGGTCCTGGAAATTGGTATGGAAAGCGCTGAAGCCGCCGCGGTCCATAAACTTTTTGAGGGCAACCTCTTCGCGCGCCTGGTAGCGCACAGATTCTGTATTGTCCGTATCCATATCATAGTATGTCTGATATTCCTGCATCTGCTGATCGATTTCCTGGTCTGTGACGGCCTCGACCTCGCGGATGATGTCTTCTACGCCGTACTGGTCAACCCGCCAGCCGAACTTGATGGCGGCCTCGACCTTATCGCCCTCGGTCACGGCAACGTCGCGCATATTGTCGCCGACACGCAACACACGCAGGCGGCGGCTCTCAAAGGCACCGACTGCCGCGCGCATCCAGCCACCCACTCGCTCACGGAACTTGGGGTCTTTCCACCAGCCGGAAATCACCTTTTGCTGCTTGCGCATGCGGGCAAGGATGAAGCCGTGCTCACGGTCGCCGTGCGCCGACTGATTCAGATTCATGAAGTCCATATCGATAGAGTCCCACGGAATGTCGCGGTTGTACTGCGTATTGATATGGAGCAGTGGTTTCTGCAGTGCCTGGAAACCGTGGATCCACATTTTAGAGGGAGAAAACGTGTGCATCCAGGTGATAACACCGGCGCAGTCTTTGTCGTTGTTGGCCTCCATCATTGCGTCATAGATCTCTTCGGCGTTGCGTACAACCGGGTGAAACACAATGGTGCACGGAATAGCCGAGTCGCCGGTGAGTTCTTCACTCATGCGTTTTGCGTGCTCATCGACCGTGCACAGCACTTCTTCTCCGTAAAGATCCTGGCTGCCTACTACAAACAGGAATTTATATTTTTTTAATGATGCCATACTCTGATTCCTTTCCAATCAACTGGTTCCTCGCTTTAGTGTTTTGCCTGACCGTAATAGGCATTGCTGCCGTGTTTTCTGAGAAAGTGTTTGTCAAGCAGGGTCTGCTGCATGGGCTTTGCAGGCTCAGATGCAATTTTTTCTGTATGCCATGCCATCATTGCAACTTCTTCTAGTACTTTCGCGTGGTACACAGCCTCTGCCGGGTCTTTGCCCCAGGTGAACGGACCATGAGAATGCACCAGAACTGCCGGCACATCCGCAGGATTTTTTCCTTTGAATGTTTCTACAATGACTTTTCCCGTTTCTTTTTCGTACTCTCCGCGAATTTCCTCATCGGTCATCAGGCGGGTGCATGGCACCGGTCCGTAAAAATAATCTGCTTGTGTAGTGCCATACGCGGGAATATCGCGCCCGGCCTGTGCCCAAATGGTGGCCCAGCGGGAATGCGTATGCACAATGCCGCCGATATCCGGGAAATTCCGGTAAAGCTCCAAGTGAGTCGGTGTATCGGAAGAGGGGTTGAGCTTGCCCTCTACTTTATTGCCATTGAGGTCCATAACAACCATGTCCTCTGGTTTCAGTTCTTCATAGGGCACACCGGAAGGCTTTATAACAAACAGCCCTTTGTCGCGGTCCAAGCCAGAGACGTTTCCCCAGGTAAAGACGACCAAGCCGAGCTTTGGGAGGTCAAGGTTGGCTTTCCAAACCTGTTCTTTTAGTTTTTCAAGCATTTGCGTTCTCCTTTTATGCCATATTCTTTTCGTCTTCGCGCAGGGCTTCTGCGCGAATGTCTTTCAGCCGCTTCATCACGTCATTTGTTCCGCGGCCAAAGTAATCGTGCAAGGTACTGTACTCTGCAAAAAGCTTGTTATAGACTGCGCAGTTTTCCGGAATCGGCTGATAAATTTTGTCTTTGATACGACCCATTGCACGGGCAGCATCGTAAATAGAATCATAGCCGCCCTTTTCGGTGCCCGCCGCAACAGAAGCAAAGATAGCAGAACCAAGTGCCGGCCCCTGTTTGGAAGCGGCAATCTTAATCGGCATGCCAATGACATCTGCATAAATCTGCATGGTCATCGGGTCTTTCTGAGAAATGCCGCCGGAAGCAAAGAACTCATTGACCGGAACACCGTGTTTCCGGTAATTTTCAATAATCATGCGCGTGCCATAGGCGGTCGCCTCAATCAGTGCACGGTAAATTTCCCACGGCTTTGTCTGCAGTGTCATACCAAGCATCATACCTGTCAAGTCAACATTGACCAGGATACTGCGGTTGCCATTCCACCAATCCAAAGCCACCAGGCCGCTTTCACCGGGCTTTTCCGCAGAAGCTTTCGCGGCAAGGTACTGGTGAATCTCTTTGCCCTCTTTTTCTGCTTCCTCATAACAGGACTTCGGCAGGCAGTTGTCAATGAACCATGCAAAATGGTCGCCAACACAGGACTGGCCCGCTTCATAGCCAAAGTAGCCTGGCATAACGCCGTCTTCTACGACGCCGCACATACCGGGAACCTGGCGCTCTTCTTCGCCCATCATAATATGGCAAGTGGAAGTTCCCATAATGGCAAGCATCTTGCCGGGGCCGTCAATGCCAACCGCTGGCACACAGACATGTGCATCTACATTGCCAACAGAGACAGCCGTACCCGGGCGCAGGCCTGTCAGCCTTGCTGCCTTTTCGGTAATGACCCCCGCGCGGCGGCCAAGCGGTGTGATATCCCGCGAAAGCTTGTCGTCGACTACGTGGCGCAGCCGCGGGTCAAGCGCAGCAAAGAAATCCTCTGACGGATAGCCGGTTTTCTTATTCCATATTTCCTTGTAGCCCGCTGTGCAGGAGTTGCGCACTTCTTTGCCACACAGCTGCCATACAATCCAGTCAGCTGCTTCAATAAAGCGGTCCATACGGTTATAAATTTCCGGATCCTCGTCGAGAATCTGCCAAATCTTAGGGACTGTCCATTCAGAAGAAATTTTGCCGCCGTAATTTTTAAGCCACGGCTCATTTCTCTCTTCGGCAATTTTGTTGAGCTGGTTTGCTTTGTCCTGTGCTGCGTGGTGCTTCCACAGTTTCACGTACGCATGCGGACGGTTTTTGTACTCTGGAAGAAAGCTGAGCGGTGTGCCGTCCTTTAAAACAGGCAGGACCGTGCAGGCTGTAAAGTCCGTGCCAATGCCAATGATGTCATCTGGGGAAACTCCTGCCTTTTTTATAGCCTCAGGTACCGCGTGACTCAGCACGTCCAAATAATCCTGTGCATCCTCCAGTGCCCAGTCGGGTTCCAAAGGTGTTCCATCTGGCAGGGCGGTATCCATGACCGCGTGCGGATATTCATAGACCGCCGAGGCAATCTCTTTTCCGGTTTTCGCATCCGCCACCAGTGCCCGCCCGGAAAGCGTTCCGTAGTCCACACCAACTACATATTTGCTCATCGCACATCCTCTTTTCTATTTTTCATGTTTTGATACGGTACCGTAACTGCACCGTTGTTTTTCTTGTTTCACTTTAGCATTATCTATACAAAAAGTCAACATATTTTTTGCCTGTTTCTATACAATTAATGAACAAATATAAGTATCATGTTTTGTATATTTTATAAGTTCACCGTTTATTCTCTATATTTTCTATACTAAATGCTGAACATATTTGTAAATTCGTAAATATCATGTAGACAAATTTTCAGAATTGTTGTATAGTAATTTTATTCTAATAAAAAAGCAGACAATTATACTCATCAACCTGAAAATAAAGAGGAAACGGGCATGACCAAAAAATATACAGATATCGCCGCCGACCTGCGCAGCAGAATCAAAGGCGGCGCTTACAGCGAAACTCGAAAGCTGCCGACAGAGCACGCCTTGGCAGAGCAGTACGGCGCCAACCGGCAGACCATCCGCCACGCGCTGGCTGTCCTGACAGAAGAGGGCTTAATCGAAACAAAGCAGGGCAGCGGCTCTTATCTTTCCGCACCGCTGCCGGAGCAGGGCCACAGCATTGCGATACTGGCGTCTTACATCAACGACTACATTTTCCCGGCAATTCTGCAGGACGCACAGCGTGTCTTTTCAGAAAGCGGCTATGCAACCCTGCTGTACTGCACCGGCAACGAAGTCAGCCGTGAACGCGACATTCTGCTGCATATTCTCGACAATCCCGTCTGCGGCATCTTGGCAGAGGGCACAAAGACCGCGCTGCCAAACCCAAACCTCGATTTGTACCAACGCATTCATTCACTTGGCATTCCCATTGTATTTCTGCACGGCGCCTACCCACAGATTAAAGACAGTATCTGCATCTCTGACGATGACTTTGGGGGCGGCTACCTGCTGACAAAGTATCTGCTGCAGAAAGGGCACAAAAATATCGCCGGCATTTTTAAAAGCGACGATATTCAGGGGCTCAATCGATACAACGGCTATCTTTCTGCTTTTCGAGACAGAGGCCTGCCCCTGCCGGACTCTAACATCCTTTGGTTTTCTACCAAAGACAAAAGCCGCCTTCTGAAAGACCACGACCTGTCAGTAATCGGGCCCTTTGTCAATGCTATACTGCACCGGTGCACCGCCGTAGTCTGTTACAATGATGAAATTGCCTTTTCCTTAATCTCCCTTCTGCAGAAACAGAAAATAAAAATTCCACAGGAAATGGCCGTTGTCAGCTTTGATGACAGCTACTACAGCGAACTCTCCCCTGTGCGTATCACTTCTTTGGCACACGGCACCCACCATATCGGCAGGCTGGCCGCCAAGGCTCTGATTGACACCATGAAAGGAACCCCGGCAAAGTCCCTCGCGGTTTCCTGGAAACTGATTGAAAAAGAAAGCTGCTAAAAGCAGCACTCCTGCACAGCAAAAGGCCGCTCCTGAAACTTCTCAGGGGCGGCCTTTTTGTTGGTTTTCGTGCAAAAGCAGCTGCGTCGCAGCAGCATTTGGTTTTTGCTTTTAGTCTACTGTCAACTCTATGACACTGCAGCGGGGCATGCTAAAGGAAAGTGTATCCCCGTTCACCTGAATCTCTGAGAAATCAGCCGGCTGCACCGCATCGGGTTCTTCAAATGTGTTGTGCCGGTGCATCTCACCCGAAAGGATTCTGGCCTTGACATGCTGGAACGGCTTAGAGAGAATTCTGCACTTGATTTCATCTGCATTTGTGCAGGAAACATTGGCCGCCGTAATGTGCAGCGTGCCCTTTCCATCTTCAGAAGCGGAAACGCTGATTTGCGGGACCTTGTCCTTTTCACTGCCCACGCTGTCTGCCTGTACAAAAGAGCCCACCAAAGTGGCATTTTGATGTGCCTGATACAAATCGAAAACATGATAAGTAGGTGTCAAAATTATCTGACTGCCCTTGGTCAGCAGAACTGCCTGCAGTACATTGACCATCTGCGCAATATTTGCCATAACCACACGGTCGCTGTGCTGATTGAAAATATTGAGCGTGACAGCGGCAACCAGTGCATCGCGCATTGTGTTCTGCTGATAAAGGAACCCTGGATTGGTCCCCGGCTCCACATCAAACCATGTGCCCCACTCATCAACCACCAGACCGACACGGTGCTCCGGGTCGTAGCGGTTCATGATTTCCGTATGGTTGCGGATTAAATCTTCCATATGCAGGGCTTTTTGAATCGTTTCGTAGTACTCGGCTTCATCAAAGAGCAGAGCAGAGCCTTTGTGCTCCCACTCCCCGGGAATGGTGTAGTAGTGAAGAGAAATGGCGTCTAAAAATGGCGCTGCACTCTTCATAACTTTGTCCATCCAGTTATAGTCGTCTACATTCGGGCCGCAGGCAATGCGAAACAGCTTATTGCTGCCGAAATCATGTGCAAAAGCGGTGTATCTGCGGTAAAGGTCCGCATAGTACTCAGGGCGCATGTGGCCGCCATTGCCCCAGTTTTCATTGCCGAAGCAGAAGTATCGCACACCCCAGGGGTCGGTGCGGCCGTTCTTTTTGCGCAGCTCAGTCATAGGGGAAATGCCGTCAAAATTCAGGTATTCCACCCACTCGCTCAGCTCCTGTACCGTGCCGGAACCAACGTTGCCGTTGATATACGGTTCGCACCCAACTTCATCGCAGAAATCGAGAAACTCATGCGTGCCGAAAGAGTTGTCCTCAGTCACGCCTCCCCAGTTGGTATTTACCATTTTGCGCCGGGTTTCTTTGGGGCCTATGCCGTCTTTCCAGTGATATTCTTCCGCGAAGCAGCCACCGGGCCAGCGCAGAACCGGCACATGGATTTTCCGCAGGGCGTCAATCACATCTCTGCGCACACCGTTTACATTCGGAATTTTAGACTGCGGCCCGACATACAGGCCGTCATAAATGCAGTGTCCCAAGTGCTCAGAAAACTGCCCGTAAATGTTTTTGTTGATTTTTGATTTTCGGTCTGCAGTGTTAATTACAAGAGTACTCATTACTTTTGTTTCCTTTCGACAGCGGCCTCCTCTTCTTTTGCAGGAGGAACCGTATCATAAATCACATGAAGCTTAATATCCTGATTGTAGTTGCCAAAACCGTGGCCAAACAGAGTCATGCCGCCGGCGTGAACAGCATTGGAAGGAGCCGCAATACGGAAGCGAAACTCGCTGTTTTTATTCAGCCCAAGGCTCTGCAGCGTAACGGGCGATATCATAATGCCATCGACAAAAGAACCCATGCGGTTTACCGTCAGCAGAATCAGCAGCCCGTACTGGTTGAGGTTTGGCGCCCACCAGTCCGGTGTATAAAGTCCGCGGATATCGCCAAAATCGCCAGGACTGGTCCAGCTGCCAAGCAGGGTATCATTTAAGTAAAAACTGATATCACTAGGCCAATTGTTGCAGTAGCCGGGCGCCTCTGAACTGATTTCCATCGACATCTGAATCTCTGTAGGGTATTGCCCGTCCTGCAGATAATTGGGCAGACGATACTCAACATACCCCGAATTGAGCCAAAGAATACTTGCCTTTACTCTTTCTGGGTCGTCGAAGTAACGCGGGTCGTCCAGTACGCCAATCATCTTTGAGGCAGTTGCAATTCCGCAGGTCGGCTGTACTTTATAAGAAGTAAACTGGCCGATCGGCATTTCTGCAAAATAAATATTGTCAGAGTCAAAGTGTTCCCCAAGCGAAATGGAAAAATTATTTTCTTTCAGGTAGCAGACTTTGCGGGCCTCTTTCTGCCCATGGACCTGCTTTACTTCTACCAAATCCGCTTTAGAGAGGATCTTCATATTCTGTGTAATCGCCGCGCGGGTTACTCCCATTGCCACGGCTAAATCATTCAGGCTGATCCCCTTGTTTTTGTAAATACACTGCAGCATATCGACCCGCAGCTCTGAACTAAGCGCTTTACAAAAGGAAACCGTGTCCTCTTTATTTAGATACTCACGCATTTTTGTCTTTCACCTTTCCTGTCAAACTAAAGAAATTGTAACATAAGCGTCTACAGGCTTCTACATGAATATCCAACAAATTTTGCTCTATAAATTTAGAGTTTTATTAATTAACCTGGAAGCAAAAAACATGGTAAGACTGCGCCGGCAGCACAGCAGAAAAGCTCTCTGCCTTTTCGCCGGAAACCGGCACGGACACCGGCTTTACCGCCTCTGGGTTTTCAAAGGTATTGACCGCGCCCAGGCTTCCCTGCATGCAGTAGTGCTGCTTCATTTCTACTTTTCCAAAGGAACGCAGATTTATATCTAGCTTAAGTTCATCAGAAGCAATATTCAGCGCAAAAACTGTGACACGCTTCTCTGCTTCCTGGTACACAACACTCTGCTGCAAAAGCGGCGTATCGCCGTACTTGCTTTCTTCACACGGAACCGACACAACCGGCTTCAGCACTGTCCCGCGGCCATATCTGGACATAAACATAAAGGGATAGAAAATGCTTTGCCGAATTGCCGCACCGCCCTTTTTCGTAAAGATTGGCGCAATGACATTGACCAACTGCGCAAGACACGCAATCTTTACACGGTCCGCATGGTTGAGCAGAGTCATGCTCAAGCCAGAAAAGACAAGTGCATCCAGCAGAGAATAGTGATCCTCCAAAATATGCGGTGCTTCCTGCCACGGATGCGGCTCCTGCTTTTTCTGGTACCAAACATTCCACTCATCAAACGAGAAACAGATGTCTTTACTGCCCCGCTTCAGTGCCCGCACATAATCGGCTGTGCCCTCCAGGGTATGAATAAATTTATCCATATCTACAAAAGACGCCAGAAAATCAAAGTCACTGCCTTCGTTTTCATAGTAGCGGTGCAGAGAAAGATAATCGACATAGTCATAGGTGTACTCCATGACTTTTCTGTCCCACTCGGGGTAGGTTTTCTGCAAAGTCGATGCACTGCCGCAGGCAACCAGCTGTAATTCCGGATCAATCCACTTCATGATTTTGGCTGCTTCTACAGCTTTTTTGCCATAGTCGTCTGCATCCAAGTGGCAAATCTGCCACTCTCCGTCCATTTCATTGCCAATGCACCACAGTTTAATATCCAGCGGATCTTTGTGTCCGTTCTGTGCGCGCAGGTCACTCCAGTAGGTTCCGCCCGGATAGTTGCAGTACTCCACCAGCTGGCCGGCGTCTTTGGGGGTACCCGTGCCCATATTGACGGCGCCCATAATCTGTGTACCGGCTTTTTTAGACCAATCGTAAAACTCATCGATTCCGAACTGGTTGCTCTCAACTGTGTGCCAGGCAAGGTCCAGTCTTCTGGGGCGGTCGCCGCGGGGGCCAATTCCGTCTTTCCAGTCATACCCCGAAAGGAAGTTGCCGCCGGGATAGCGAATATTAGAAACACCAAGCTCGCGGACCAGCTGCAGAACGTCTTTCCTAAAGCCCTGTTCGTCGGCCTCAGGGTGACCCGGCTCATAAATGCCGCCGTAAATAGCTCTGCCCAAATGCTCTAAAAAGGAACTAAACAGGCGGTCGTCTACATCTGCTATACGAAAATCTTTTTCGATGTGCAATTTTGCATTTTTCATTAAATGATACCTCCTCATTGGCAAGGAAAATTTTAATCATGCGAATTTTGGCGCCTGTCTTTTTAGCCTTTTACAGCGCCTGCTGTCATTCCCTGGATGAGGAACTTCTGGAAGATAAGGAAGATGATGAACAGCGGGATAATGGAGAAGATAGAGCCGGCGATTAGCATATCATAGTTGTTTCCGTACGGCGTAAGCAGTGTATTCAAGCCGATAGGAAGCGTGAATTTGTCGGCGCTGCGGAAAACCAGCATTGGCCACAGCACGTTGTTCCAGGAACCCATGGTGCACAGGATTGCCATAGAGGCAAATGCAGGCTTTGTAATCGGCATCATAATTTTTACGCTGATGCCGTACTCGGTGCAGCCATCAATACGGGCTGCGTCCAGCAGGTCTCGCGGCAGGCCAATCATGTACTGCCGGAAAAAGAAGATTGTCGATGCACCGCAGACACCGGGCAGGATCACACCCATTGCGTTGTCGATTAAATTCATGCCGATAATCTCTTTGTACAGTGGAAGCATCAGAATTTCAAACGGGACCATCATGGTTGCAATGACCAAAAAGAACAGCAGGTTTCTACCCTTGAAGTCATACATAGACAGACCGTAGGCAACAAAGTAGCAGATGAAAAGCGTAAGGACAACAGTGATTGCTGTCAGCATCAAGCTGTTCGTAAACCATGTGAAATAAGCACTGCCGCCGGTAAACAATTCGATGTAGTTGTTAAAAGACATGTTGGTAAAATCCGCACTGAAATTCAGGCCATAGCGCATCAGCAGCTGGCCAGGGCGGAAAGACGAAATCAGAGCGGCAATCAGCGGCCCAAGGGTAAAAACTGCCTGAATGAGGAAAACGAGGAAGATACAAACGCCGCAGACCACTCTATGTACAGGGTGCTTCTGTTTTTTAGGTGCTTCGGTTACGGGAGTCACTTTTTCTGTTTTTGCCATTGTCCTATCAGTCACTCTCCTTCTTGAAAGTACCGCTGAGCACCAGCTGTATGGTATTGATAATCAGTGCAATAACCAGCAACACCAAACCAACAGCAGAAGCATACCCGAACTGGTTCTTTTCAATACCTCTTCTGTACAAGTACCCGACGATTGTCAGGCCAATATCCTGCGGAGAACTATTGCCAGACCACAACATCATGCTTTCCATAAACATGGAGAGGCCGGCGTAAATGCTGATGGTAATAACATAAACAGTGGTCGGCTTTAAAAGCGGGAAGGTAATATAGATGAACTTCTGCCATGCGTTTGCACCGTCAATGCTTGCCGCCTCGTAAAGGGACTCATCAATGGCATTGAGGCCGGCGATAAAGTACAGCATGTTTACGCCCATCCAGCGCCAACACGCCAGCAGCAGCAGTGCAAACAGGCCCGTCGAATCATTCTTTAGCCAAGCGGTCGCCTGCCCGCCAAAGAAAGTAAGGATCTGGTTCATGCCGGCTTCTTCGTTTTCAGAAAACAGCAGGCGGAAAATGATGCCAGCAACCACGACACTGGTCAGTGCCGGCAGATACATGATGGACTTAAACACAGTTTTGCATTTTGCAAATTTGCTGTTGAGCATGACAGCGAAAATCATGGGCAGCGGAATCAGCAAGATGAGGGTCCACAGCATGTAGCGAAAGCTGTGGAAAATAGCCAGCTGGAAAGTTTTATCTGACAGCAGCTTCTGGTAGTTGTGCAGGCCAACAAAGGTTGTGCTGCCCGGCTGAATGTTTTGGAAACTCATAACGATCGTACTGCAGAAAGGATAAATCCAAAAGATACAGAAACTCAGGATAAATGGCAGTACAAAAATATACGGCGCCGTTTTTTGGCTGTATAAAAACTTTTTAACCTTCACGGTAATGCCTCCAGTCGCAACAAGGGATTTGTCATAGTTATAAAAAGGGCAGGCTGTCTAATATATGGCATCCTGACAGCCTGCTCTTTAAAAGATCATGTATGCAGGAATCAAGAAGTTACGATTCTTCCTGCTCAATCGCACTTTGGGCATCTTTCAGTGCAGAATCAATGTCCTTGTTATTGTCAAATACGCCCGGCAGAACATTGGTGTTCAGCTGCTCATTGACAGTAGGTGTAATGGAAACGGACTTGATTGCGCCGATTTCATCTTTGATTTCATTCAAAACATCAAAGGGGTTGGTCTTGAAGTATTTGATGTATTTGTTGGTCTTATCTTGTGTAATGGTCTTGTCGGTCCACAGGCTCATGTTGGTTGGGTCAAAGCCGAGGATCTTCCAGATCTGTGTGGTGCCTTCTTTGCTCAGTTTCGCCCAAGCAAGCCACTGTGCAGCAAGGTCTGCATTCTTAGAAGTTTTCATAACAACTGTGCCGGTGCCGCCGATACCTACGGAGCGGGGCTGACCCTCTTTGTAGACAGGGCACGGTGCGATAGCCCATTTACCGGACTGATCAGGCAGGTAGTTCAGGAAACGGGACATGTACCACAGTGCTTTCGGGAAAGACGCAACTTTGCCATCGCCGACAGCTGCGTAACCTTCTTCTGTATCCAGCTGGCCGCCGGGAGAGTCAGCAGCAAGTCCGTCTTTCTTCCACTGTTTCTGCATAGTCAGCATATCTTTGATTGCGGAAACATTGACGTTTGCTTTGCCGCTTGCATCTGTGTAGTCGGTCTTGTTTTCAGCAAGGCTCAAAGATAGCCAATCGGTTCCGCCGGTATCTACATCTGTCATGGTTACTTTGCCGTTAGAGCCGGCCTTTACTTTCTTAGCGGCTGCGGTGTAGTCATCCCATGTCTTAATCTTCGTGTAGTCAACACCGTACTTGCTAAGGATTTCGGTGTTGTAGTACATAACTGTTGCACCAACGTGGGTCGGAATACCGTAGTTCTTTCCATCCTTAGAATAGATGCTCAAGCGGGACTGCACAATGCTGGACTTATACTGGGCAATCACGTCGTTCATCTCGCGGAAAGGAACGGTGCCGCTCAGATAAACCGGGAACTGGCCAATTTCGATATCGCACATATCCGGTGCGCCTGTACCTGTCTGTACAGCCATCTTCAGTTTATTGTGCATATCTGCGTAAGGGTAGGTGGTAAAGGTGACATTGATCTGTTTGTCGGGATGCAGCTTGTTCCATTCGTTGACCATCTCTGCATAGAACTGACTGTGTACATCGACGAAGTCCCACATCTCAAAGTGGGTGCCGCTGGAGGGGCCAACGGTCTTGACAACCGGCGCTTTTGAAGAAGTCGCCGTCTTGGATGAAGCAGCTTTGCTGGCAGCAGAGGTGCCGCTTGCAGAGCTTGACGTACCGCAGCCGGCGCAGCTGCCGACTACCATGGCCGCTGCCAACAGCAGGCTGACCATGCGATTCCTTTTTCTCATTTTCAATACCTCCTGGTTTTAGAAAACCTGTAATTAAGATTATTCTTAATTATTTCGGTTTTCCTTTCTTATCGCTATAATAGCACAGTTATCAGCACATTGTCAACTGCATTTTAGATATTTTTATTGATTTTTTATAAAAATAGCTTATTTCCAATTTACAATTATTTCATATATTCAATGCAAAGCACTTCTCTATTCTGGGACTCATTATATAGTTAAGCATTTAGTTAATTATTTGCAATTTCCAATTTCTGCGAAATTCCTATGAAAACGGTTCCGATTCAGCAGGCCTTCAGCCCTTTTTAAATACCGTAAAAAGCAAAAAAATCCTGTACTGATGCGGCTTTGCGCCAAGTGGAGGCGGGTATATTTTGTGCATCTAGGGGGGGCTCTCTGTATGCGCACCCCCACAGTCGCTCATTAACTTATAAATGAGTTTCACTAAGAAATTCTACCTTTTTCAGTAGCAGCAACCGACTGTTTTTTACTCTTTGACATAAAAAAAGACCGAGCCATTTGCTGCAAAAAACAGCTCTTGACTCGGTTTGTTTCTATCTTTATGTTTTATGCAAAGTTTCAAATTTACTGCTGCAACGTGCAACGCACAGTTACGCGCTGCTTACCACCAATAGTACAGGTAAAAAGAGTGAGATCCCAATTTCCCGCGAGCATCTGTTGCACATTAGCCGTCGAAATTGTCTCTATTCCTGATACTTTGTAGTTGTACACATGATTACTGATATCCGCAAACGTAACGGTATCACCAATGGAAAGCTCATGAAGCCTGCCAAAATGCCGTTGATAGTTGTGTCCCGCTACAATCAGCGTACCAGCTTCTGCAGAACCAGTATAACGGCAGGGAGAAATTCGCAGAGACGGATAATTCCAACTGTTCTGCACAGGGAGAGATAAACCAAGTGATGGTATTTTTATAATGCCAATATAAGATTGGCCCTTTACTTCCATCGTCAGCAGACTACTCTCGGCAATCCCTTTCCCGGTATAATCAATCTCTCCTTGTGATGGTTCAGGAAACTGCTGGATAATAGAAGCAGCCACATCACTACTAGTCTTACCCGCCTGCTCATCCTGTATTCGATTATAGAGAAGCAAAGTTAACGAGGCAATAACCAGAACTGCTCCCAACACCATTAGGAAAGTTCCCACTTTATTTCTACGCATTACCTTTGTTCTTTCTATTGCAAACACTCCACCCAATAGCAAAGAGCACCAAACCTCCGCATGCAAGCAGTGGTACTGGCCACCAGAGCTGGCCAGTCTGCGGTAACTTGCCGCTTGGGTTTGTTGTAGCTGGTACGGTGGGAATACTGTTAGTTATGGTAAAAGCAGTGCCTGCCTGTGCAACGCTTACCTGATACGACGCCGCAATATTTGTTTCTGCAATCTGCCAGGTACTTCCGTCTTTTGGCGCAGTCCAGGAATAGGACCAATTATTTGCACTGGAAAGAGTCTGTGTCGTATATGTCTGGCCATTTTTTAAGATATCCACTGTAACGCTTTGCGGGCGATTGCTCTCTTTTCCTGTATCAGCCCAACGCTTAACCACTTTATATGCAGTACTTTCAGTAGATGGCGTAGTCGCCTCACCCTTTGGCTGTGCAGTAATCGCATCGCTACCTATAATCACCAAAAACGGAGAAAAACGATAAATCGTCTTGTCAACTGTAACCGCGTCAGAAACAATCAGATAAACACCCTGTTGCAAATCGGAAAAATTCAAATTCCCCTGTTCATCTGTTGTCTTATTGACGGTTGGCGACAGCTTTTTCGCCGCAATTTCCCCCGCCAAGGTATTGGCAGCGTTGCTCCACTCGGACTTTAGCGTCAATCCGGAAAGCTTCACTGCTGAAATATCTGAGTATTTCTGCATTTCAGGGGTATAAGTGTAGGTAGTGCCCGCAGCCGTAGCAACACGGTACGCACGCACCGGCACGCTGCCCACCGCTGCATTTTCGTACCGATAGGTAAGATTCAGCGATGTACCTGCTGCTGCAGCTGCCTGGACCGGCATCAGGCAGATGAGCAGCGCATACAGCACTCCGGTGGCTAAAATAAAGAGGCGATGTTTTCTTTTCATGAAGTTTAACGCCATCCTTTCCGTTATTTGTCTTGTTGCCGCTTGCTTTTCCGCTTAGAGCCGGTCAGCAGCAGAATGAGCAGCAGCACCAGTATGGGTGCAGCTAAAACCGGTGCTACCTGTACCGGATCTATCTGTATAGCATCTGCCGAAACGCTGAGGCTTCCTGCAGGATTTGCAATGCGCACTCCCCTCACCAGCAATCGGTGCGTGTTAATTCCATAAGGAGTACAAGTTACAAGTGTAACATAATCTTTTCCCGGAACGATCTGTAATTTGGAGGTATCATTGGGTAAAACGATCGCAATCTGATCTACTTGATAAGTAAGGGTTTCATTGAGGACCTTAATCGTAAAGGTATCTCCCTCTTCCAACTTGTCAAGGTTGGTAAACAATTTCGCAGAGGGCAGGCCCCTGTGCCCAGAAAGGACACAATGAGTGCCGGCTCCACCGACAGGCAACGATGTACCAGCGATATGCCCAATAGCAACTTGTAAAACAGTATCTGACGTACCGTGGTAAATCGGCAAGTCCACCCCGATCTTGGGAATTTCAATGCTGCCCATTACGCCGGTGCCACCAATATTGAGCAGGCTGTTATAAAGGGCCATACCTTTTGCATCCGGCGAAAAACTAGATCCTTTCTCTACAAGGGATGTATTGTAGTCTTGGGCGTTTTCCAAAAGCTTCTCATAGTCGGCTTTACTCAATTTTGCCACACTTCCTGTATAAGAAGCAATAGCGCGGGACTGATGAAATGAATTCCAGTAATTGCTGAGTGTTGGATACAGCAGCACGGAGAGGCCTACGAAAAATATAACAAGCAAAAGAATCGTAGATCTTTTTTTCTTCATAGGCCTCCCCCTGCCGCTGCCCGGCTGGGCCAAAGCCCCGCCAGAGACAGCGGTTTTTACATACTTTAGATTATTTTATTTGAAACGAAGGGGTTACAGCAACCAAAAGAAAAATCAGCCTTTGTTTGCCATACGCTTTTTGGTGATGAGCAGAATAGCTGCAACCGCCATCAGGCAGCCACCAAGTACATAGAAGATTGTGGTGCCCATGCCGCCGGTAGTCGGCAGAGTGGAACCAGAATTGTTCGCAATAGTGGCGCTGACAACACCTGTACCAACATTGCCATCAGTTGCCGCTGCTTCGTTTACAGAAATTTTCAGAGCAGTCAAAGCGCTGCTGGCGTTGCCGTCGGTCCAGTTCTGACCATTTGCAGTTGTAGCTGTAATAACCAGTTTTACATCGCTTGTCAGCTTGTTATAGCCCTCAGGAGCCTTGGTCTCGTTCAGATAATAGGTACCGTCATCCAAGCCTGCGACCTTGAACATGCCATCTGAACCAGAAGTTAAACTTGTTGCCTTTGCTGCTTCAGTCGTCCATCCAGTCACTTTACCGTCTGTAACTAGCGCGTAATTTTTAGATTCGCCAACTATTTTATATAACGTGAACGAAGCATCAGGCAGCTTTTTCTGAGTTGCGCCATCGACCTTGGTGGTATCGAGCTCATATGTAAAGACAATGACCTTATCTGTCGGAGTCTTACCCTTATTGCCATCTCCACCCTGGTTCGGGTTGTTGGAATAGGTCAGGTAAACTTCGTTAGGGTTGCCGTCAAGACCGATAACCGCATTTTTGTTCAGGGTTGCATTGTACTTGACTGTAATTTTGCTGGTAGATTTAACAGCAGTAATTTTTTTGAGGTCATCAAACGTAACTGTCAGGTCCTGGCCAGTTACTGACTTTGTGAAACCGGTGGTGATTTCTGTGTTATCCACATAAACCTTGACAGAATCAGAGTCGATTGTCAAACCTGCCGAAGCGGTATCATGGAATACATAGTTATAAGTTGTGTAAGAATCATAGTTAGTAGGCAGGGTACCAATCAGCTCAAAAGGAACGGCATCGCCAATGTTGTAGTCAGCAACATCGTTGTAACCAGCACCGTAACCGCCGTCTGTTGTATACTTAACGTTTTCTTTTACTTTCTTTTCTACACTGGGTACGCTGGACTTAGGCTGTACTTCCACATTCTTTACGACCTGCAGAATAAAGCTGGTATAGGCATCATCCTTGCCTGTCTGCGTTGTATCCTTATCCTTTACCAGGTAGTAACCTGCAGTAAGGCCAGAAATGGTGTACTTGCTATCTGCATAGGTGCTTGTGCCAGCAACTGTGCTGCTCAAATTTTTACCAACGACCTGCGCAAAAGCCTTTGCTTCTGCAGAATCATTTGTAATGCCGCTCATGGCTGCAGCGACATCTGCAGCAGATTTTGCATTGGTGAACTTTGAACCAACGGTTGTGTCGGATTTCAGAGCTGTAAGCAGTTCATCGCCTTTTACACCGGTACCCCACGTTACGTTGGAGAGGACACCGCTGGTAGACAGGTCACCTGCAAACACCTGATAGGCTTCGTAGGTATGGTCCGCAGTGGCATTGTCCACTGTTACCTTGTAAGTTGTTGTATCTGCTGCGAATGTTGGGAGGATAAACATCGCAACTGTCATCGCCGCTGCCAGTAACACACTAAGCAGTCTTTTTGCTTTTTTCATTGTTACGTTCTCCTTTTCAATTAATTATAGAATATAATGTTCAAAGCGAAAGTTAGATGAAATCAAGCCGTCCCCCTTCCCTTTTGTTTCCGCTTATGAATCAAATATGAGAAACCTGCTAAAAGGAGCAGCAGACTGCCGGCTAAGTAAACTTTACGCGTGCCGAAGCCGCCAGTCAGCGGCAAAATATAACTGGGAGTCACTGTATTAGTTGCCACAATTTCGCCGGTCTGTATTCCTTTATTATTGGAATAACTGACTGCGTAACTGTAGGGACCAACTTCTTCCACTGTATAATAATAATTACTCCCGTTGGGGTCTATATTGTCTAAGTTTGGCCATGCATACTGCCAACTATCTTTTGCATTCAGCGTAACAGGGTCACCTACTGCTGTTTTGTCGCCTGCGTCAACATAGGCAGTTGCTAAAGTGTAACCACTGCTGGTAACAGTAGGCGAGTCCCATTGGTTTGTCGTTACCGTAATTGTCGTGTCAGTTTTAATCTGGTTGAATGTGTAAGAAGCTGTACCGGATTGTGAAGAAGGACTCAGTGAGGCAACCGTGTTTCCATCTTGAAAAATTGTGAATTTTGCATTCCACTGACTTATATTTACTGTAAGGCTACTACCATCCGCAAGCACCAGTTTTGAAGTTGAAACTTCAATCTGCTGCCCATTTTGTGTTTTTTTCGTAACCAGCGTTACCGTGTTGCCATTCAGCTTTTTCGCCTGGCGGTAAAGCTGGAACTGCACATTTGTGCCATCCGTTGGCGTATAGGGTTTACCATCTGTTGTCTGCCAAACTTTACGCACTGATACTGAAGTGCAGGTATCCGAAATGTACATACCGCCACCGTTGTTGGAAAAGAAGTGAATTTGGCTGTCACTAATGCCGCCCATACCTGCTTGTGACATAGCATTCTTCGTATCGTCTGCAGTCTTTCCTTCTGCCATCCATACAAAGTAGCTGTCAACCTGGGCTATTCCATAGCCCTCAGGTGCCTTTGTCTCGTGTAGGCGGTAAAGGACATTGTTTTGCAGCTTTATCGTTTCATCTCTCAGGTCTAGTACAATTTTGCCTTCTGCATCGGTTGTAAGCCCCGTTTGAACATTTGACCAAGAGTATGTGCCATTGCTGTCCTTTGTATATTGCTGCAGTGTAAATTGTGCGCCTTGCAGCAACTTGGCATAGTCGTTACCGTCCACTTTATAAATAGTAATCTGTTTTTTCGTCGCTGTTGCGGAGGAGTCCGAATTCTTTAAATCAACTGTATTATCTGATTTTGTTGCTTTGCTGCCGGTAAGCTCTACGCTATTGCTAAGGCTGATATCGCCGGCGGCGCTGCCACGGTCAAAATTATAGTCGTAAACCAAGACACAGGGGGTACTGTCCGGCAAAGTAAAGGTCAGTATATGATTAATATCATCATACTGATAAGAATACTTAGAGCGATCTAGCTTCTCGCCACGATTATCCGGTTTTGTACTGTCATACTGGTAAAGGGCAACTTTATCTACCAGTAGTTCCGCACCGGCCGCGTTGCCAAGATTTAAGTTATCCTTCAGCCGAATGGTATCAGCACCTGTTGAAAGGTCTTTGCCCAGCGGATTCACTACTATGTTGTACTCCACAGTATTTGTGGGATTGCCGTTTGCATCCAAAAGCTGACTGCCTGTCTTTACAACATCTGAAGTTTCGCGCTTGACGGTAGTAGTCTGCGAGTCCGTATTTGTCCCCCAAGTGACTTTATTGGTATACTCCTTTTTCTCAGTTTTGTTGTCAGTCCAACTCGGGTCGTCTTTTATGGAGAGCTTGTAGGTTACAACCAGCTTCAAATCATCTGCACTATCCGAGTTATATCCCCCTGCAATATGAATCTTCAAGTTCGTGCCGCTCATAGTTGCCGTTACGTTATTAGCCGCTGTAAAATCATAGTTTCCACTTTTTGTTTTTGTATAATAATCATTCACATAAATGCCGGCTGATACAGAACCGTCTACTAAATTAGCTCCTGTAGGCAGAACATCTGTTAAATCAACGGCATCATTTGTCTTTCCTACATGCAGCAAAATACGATAATAGAGGGTATTGCCAATCTGTTTGTACTCCAGTGTTTTGTCACCACCCTGATAGGAAGTAGTCACACCATTATTTGTACTTATCTGTTTTTCCAGCGGTTTTTCCACCGTATGGCTATGGTCTGCCTTACTTGACTTTCCAGGTACCGCACCAGTGTTGCTGAACTTCCAAGTATCCCCTGCTTGCATGCCGGTATAAGTCGCGTGGGTCGCATAAGTAACAGTAAGGTCACTGGTCTGCGCAGTAAGGAGTTTTATTTGGAATCCCTGCAGATGTGCAGTATCCGTAAAGTCTGTAATTTCAGTTGTGCCGTCTGCTTTGTACAGTTTATAATCTGTACCCCTTTTCAGCGTTGTTGAGCCTGCTGTCACTTGCAGTTGCTGCAGCATAGCGGCCGTGGTAAAGTGTACACCGGTATGTCCCTCCGGGTCGGTAATCGTATCTGTATAGACGAAATTGTCTACCGGTTTCACACCGCCCTCCGGTAGGTTGATAACAGATTTCCAGTTGTAATCAGCACCACTCTCTGTGGCGTTGGTTTCTTTATCAAAAAATTTTTCAACACTAACAGCTTTGTGATTTACTGTAACATCCGTTGAAGCGTCGTAATCTTTGTTGTCTTTCGTAATCTTCGCGTCATTTGTTACTTTTGTTGTAGTTCCACCGGTTCCTGTTGGCACGTCTGTCGTATAGGTAACGGTATACGTATCTTTAGAACCCTTTGGAAAAGTATAGGGAAGCTTCACTTGCGTTTCAGTGCCGTTTGATGTTTTCATGGTCACTGTATCAGGCAGAGTAGCATGTGAACCATCGTTGGTTGTTATGGTGTCACTCAGCACAGCGCCCTCAATATCGACTTTGTCTGGATTCACCGTAATGGTCCAATGAATTTTACCGTCAGAAGAATCTTGATATCCACTCTTGCTTATTACTTTATTGGAAATGGTAACATTAAATCCTTGTTTGGAAGAGTCCTTCCCGCTTGTGGCTGTCGCACTATTGTTAACCGTTGCACCTGTACTGCTAAGCTGTGGCGTAACTGTAGCGTTATAGAAAACTACATATTTTTCGCTGGCGGCAAGCTCTGGCAAATCTTTGATTTCAAAAATCGGATTTCCACTTGAATTATTTGAAAAAGTGGGAGTTGCCGAAACAGAAACCGATTGTCCATTTGCATCGACCTTGGTAATGCTGAAGCTCTTCGCATCATACGCAAGACCGTCTGGTTTGCTTTGAAACGCATCGGAAATAGTAACGGTGCCATCTGTCCCATTCGTTGTAGAAGCAGTCAGTGTATAAGCAATTGTTTTCCCGTCAGGTTGAAGCTTGCCTGTCTTCGTCATGGAAAGGTCCGTTTTTTTATTGACGGTAATCGTGGTACCGCCTTTTCCGGCAACACCGATTGTGGCTGTTTCCGACTTTCCATCCGTTTCCATGGAAGCAGTTCCCTTATATTGAATATCTCCGGAAAATTCCTGTCCGTCTGCAACGAAATTTTCATCAAACGTAATACTGATAAAGCCGTCTGTAGTAATTTTATATGTACCAATTATTTTACCGGTTTTATCAGTAACATTTCCGTTTTGCTCTGTATCCGGCTTAATATTTGTCGGAAGCTGATAAGTAATGGTGCGATTGCCTTCCTTTATCTTTGTAGCAACATCTGCCGGCAGAGTATAGTCGATTGCTACTTTCACTTTATCGCCCTGTGTAATGGTTTGGGTGGGGGTTCCCCAGCTGCTTCCATTCTGCACCTTCACGGTAGCACTGGTAATATACTGCCCAAAGTCGGTTCCACCTGTTTCTGCTGCCACGGCTGACGTTATTGGATTGGAAGACGTTTTTTCCATACTGATGGCAGGGCGCAGTGTTGTGCCAAAAACACCCATAACAGTACAGGCCGAAAGAATCAACAACAACGCTACAAAGCGTTTCTTTTTCTTATGGTCTGCCAAGTAGCCTTGAATCTGCTGCTTTAAACCTTGTTTCACAACAATACGCTCTCCTTTTTGTTCCTGCTTACAACCCACCCGCCCGGTTGAGGGGCCAAACACGGAAAATAATCCTGCCTACGATCAATTCCTGCGGAATACAGCCGATCGACTTTGAGCGGCTATCTAAAGAGGTAGCCCGGTGGTCGCCCAATACAAAGATTTTGCCATCTGGCACTTGGTAAGGATAGGTTATTTCCGGCTGGCCATAGCTTTTCACTTTTAAGTACGGCTCTGAGAGAGCCTTTCCATTAACATAAACTGTACCGTCTTTCTTTATATCTATCTGGTCACCAGCGTTTCCAATCACGCGTTTCAGCAGCACTTTGTTATTATAGTAAAAGGCTACAATATCGCCTTGGCGAAACTTAGAACCCTTCAGTGCCACTACAATCTGCCCGGTTTCCATAGTTGGCTCCATGCTGGTTCCCGTGACTTGCAACACCGGAAAAAACAATGTTGCAAGCAATACTGTTGCTGCCGCAACCACCAGCAAAACATAAATGGTTGTACGCAGCGTTTTACCATAGTCGCCTTTATGTCGCTCACGTTTCAGTTCTTCTTGTATCTGAAGCGTAGTAGGTCTGTCCCTTTCATTCATAAACCTGCCTCAGTTCTATCTTTACCCGTGCCTGAAAGAGCAGCTCTTTTCTTTGTATCTTCTGCTTTTTTGAAAGCAAGCAGAGCTGTCTGCTGCGCGCACTGGCGTTTCGCCGTTTCATTGCTTTGGGGCAGTGGTGGTTCCGCCTGCAGCTCGATAGCACTATCTATCTGTTTTTTTGTTTCTTTTAATGTTTTCTGCACCTGTTCCTGTGTCTGTGCAGACTGCTGCTCTGCCTTCTCAAGCAGCTCTGCAGTCTGTTTCTCTCCCAAGCTGCGAATACTTTGCAGATAGCGATCAGCCGCGTCTTGGGCATCTTGAAAGATTCCACTTAACTGCATTGCCGCCTGTGCAATGGAACCAACATTCTGTAAGGAAATTGCGCGTTCATCGAGCTTGTTCTGCAACTCAGCGACCTGCTGCCGTAGCGCATCGTTTTCTTCGGAAAGGGATTCCAGCATTTCTAAAAGTTCAACCCGCTTTAACTTTTTTACTTCCTGATCGGTCATGCTGAATCCGTATCTCCTTTCCTAAATTTTCTAATTTTTCATTTTCTTTATTAATAATTAATCATTAATATTCATCTTTTGTAAATGATTTTATCTTGATTATATATTCAGTAGGTATGCTTTGTCAAGTAAGAACTTCCAAATCTGGACTTCAATAAAATCAAGGACATTGCTCTATAATCATGAACCAGTAATTTTTCATTTATCCTGAAATAAAGGCATTTCAGTATAAACATAATTTGTTTAAAATATCCGAATTTATCTATAAATACCCTAATTTTTAGAACAAAATGAAATCCATATATTCCATAAAGTTTCCGATTTTTCCTCTCTAATTTTTAGTTGCTTTTGTCTCTATATCACAGTCTCATATTTATCGGTAGTGTAAATCAAGAAACCCATTTTGCGGTTTCTATCCCACTGTATACTATAAAAAATTGTGCTTTTAATATAAAGTTTATTGCTATTTTCAGCACATTTTCTCATATTGAAAACGCAGTGACTTGCAAGCTATAGAAAAAGCATCTGCGCTTTTGGACAGGAAAGCGCAAAAAAGAGCCCGACACAAAAGCGCCGGGCTCTTTTATAACCTACTCTTTATTTTTCTGCTCTGTCGCTGTCTTTTGGCTCAGTCACCAACTCTTTAATAGAAGCGGCAAGGCCTGCAACTCCCTGCAGGTCGGACGGAATGATAATCTTGGTTGCCTTGCCGTCAGCTGCTTTCTGGAAAGCCTCCAGACTTTTCAGCGCGATAACACGGTCAGTCGGGTTCGCTTCATTCAGCATCTTCAAAGCATCTGCATAAGCATGCTGCACCTGGCGGACAGCCTCTGCCTGGCCCTGTGACTCACGAATCATTGCTTCTTTCTTTGCGTCTGCACGCAGAATTGTGCTCTCTTTTTCGCCCTCGGCGACAAGGATTGCACTCTGCTTTTGACCCTCAGCCTCCAAAATGCGGGCACGGCGCTCGCGCTCTGCCTTCATCTGCTTCTCCATGCTGTCCTGGATTTCTTTCGGTGGCAGAATGTTTTTCAGCTCTACGCGGTTGACCTTAATGCCCCAGGCATCGGTCGCCTCATCTAAAATGGTGCGAATCTTAGTGTTGATGAAGTCGCGGCTGGTAAGCGTATGGTCCAGTTCCAGGTCGCCGATAATGTTGCGCAAGGTCGTCGCGGAAAGATTTTCAATCGCAGAAAGCGGGCGCTCTACGCCATAAGCGTAAAGCTTTGGGTCGGTAATCTGAAAGTACACCACAGTATCGATCTGCATAGTAACATTGTCTTTGGTAATAACCGGCTGCGGTGGAAAATCTATAACCTGCTC
Source organism: Oscillospiraceae bacterium (assembly GCA_022483045.1). Taxonomy (NCBI): domain Bacteria; kingdom Bacillati; phylum Bacillota; class Clostridia; order Eubacteriales; family Oscillospiraceae; species Oscillospiraceae bacterium. Next base: position 1,530,160 of record JAKVOA010000001.1, read on the forward strand.
TTTTAAAGAAACTTTTCTCGAAACTTTTTCGATAAATGGGATCTTAAAGTGCAGGCCGGTCCTCCAGTCGGCATGAAATGCACCCAGGCGTTCCACTACATAAGAGTGCGCCTGTGGTACGATTTTGATATTAGAAATTAAAATCCAAAGTAAAATAACAACAATTACAATTAAAGTGAGCGTTGCTGCGTTCATGATTATCGTCTCCTCTCAGGTTTTCAGCTTCGCCGAACGATTGCTTTTACGCCTTCAATACGCAGAACTGTAACATTAGCTCCTGCAGGAATATCACTGCCGTCTTCCGAGCGTGCAGTCCATACGCTACCCAGGACTTTGATGAGGCCGCGGTCAGCGCTGTTGCAGATTTCTTCCGTAACAACGCCTGTTTTGCCAATACAGCGGTCAGCATTGGTGTCTGTTTTCTGGAAGTGGGACATACGCTTGGCAAACGGCCGCGTGCACAGCAGCAGCACCGCAGAAACCACAATAAAAAGCGTAATCTGTACAGTGACATCTGCGCCGAAAAACGCCGCAACCGCTGCCACAATACCGCCAACCGCAAACCAGACACTGACCAACTGCACGGTAAGGCCCTCTACAACTGCCGCAACCACAACCACTGCCAGCCATACATACGGCATGGCCGTTGTCAGCTGCTCTCCCATACTTTCACCCCCCTGTTTGATTGCATAGTACCATACAATCTTATGCAATGCAACCAGAAAAGTCTGATGAATCGCAATGAAATTTGCATTTATGTTTTAAAAGTGGACCAAAAGCAGCAGCGTGCCGCCAGTGAGCAGAGCCAGCCCCACCGCCGCTTTGCGGCTGAGTTTTTCCTTTAAGAGAAGCCAAGAGAAAAAGACGGTTACCAAAATAGAAAGTTTATCAATCGGCGCAACCATGCTCGCTTTGCTTTCCTGCAGGGCACGGTAGTAGCACATCCATGACAAACCGGTTGCAAGGCCAGAAAGTGCCAAGAAAATCCAGCTTTTCTTATCAATCGAGGGAATGCCTTTCTGCAGCCCGCGGGCAAACACAATTCCCCAAGCCAGCGCCAGCACAACAACCGTGCGAATTGCTGTGCCAAGGTTGGACTCTACCCCCTGAATACCGACTTTGCCGAGAATCGCCGTCAGGCTTGCAAACACGGCCGAAAGCACTGCCCAGACAATCCAGCTTTTATTTTGGCCGGCAGCCGGGGCGACGCCCTCTTTTTTCTGTATCATCAGCATTGTTCCCGCAAGGATTAGAATCATACCCAGCAGCATATTTGCGGAAAATGGTTCCTGTAAAAACAAAAATGCAAGAATCATCGTCAGCACAGTGCTGGATTTATCTATCGGCGCAACTTTGTTGACATCGCCCAGCTGCAGTGCACGGAAATAGCAGATCCAGCTGGCGCCTGTCGCCAAACCGGAAAGGACAAGGAAAGTCCACGTATATGCCGACAAGCTGGATATCTGGCTGCCGGAACCTACGATTGCCACCATCAGCCACGCAAAAGCCAGCACCACAATGGTGCGCAGCGCCGTAGCCAAATGTGAGTTTACATTACGAATACCGATTTTTGCAAGCACCGCTGTGATGCCGGCGAAAAAAGCTGAACCAAAAGCATAAAGGATCCACATAACTTTCTCTTCTTTCTATAATCTTGCAAAAGAAATTTTCATAAAAAATGTCTCCGCTGCACAGAATGGCACGGGGACATTTAAATGTACATTATCTTTTGGTATGCGCTGCTCTGCCCGTATGCGTTGTTTTACCTGCATGGGCCGCAATTTCCTGAATACTCTGGCGCGCATTGCGCAGTTCAGAAAGATTCGCTGTCAGGGACTCATCTGCCCTGCCCATCAGCTCGTCCACATATTTTCCGCTTGCCCGGCGCATGTCACGGGTTTGTTTTTGTGCAACAGCGACCATCTCCGTCGCTATTTTCTGCGCCTGCCGCAACACTGTCTGCTGGCTGGTCATCACACGAGCACGTTCTTCCGCTTCCTGCACAGTCCTTTCAGCCTCTCTTTTGGCATCTCCAAGGATTTTAGAACGGTCGGCAACAATCGCGCAGGCCTGGCGCACTTCTCGCGGAATAGAGTCACGCAGTTCACCAAGCATCTGGTGCACTTCTGCTTCCTGCAAAACGACTTTTCCTCGGGCAAAGGGCAGGTGCCAGCCTTTTTCCAGCAGGCTTTCCAGTTCATCAATCAATTCCTCTGCGCTCACGGTATTTTCTTCACTCATCCTTGTTTCCTCCTGTATAGATGCGGTCCAAAATATCCGGCAGAATACACTGCGGCACACATTTTGATATATCGCCGCCAAACATGGCAATCTGTTTTACCACGCTGGAACTGAGGAACATGTTTTCCGCCTGTGTATTAAAAAAGATTGTTTCCAAGTTCGGGTTTAAGTTGCGGTTTGTCAAAGACATCTGGAACTCATACTCAAAGTCTGACAGGGCACGCAGACCGCGCACCACCGCCACTGCGTGCTTTTTACGGGCGTACTCGGCCAGCAGGCCGTGAAAGCTGTCTACCTCTACCTGTGGCAGGTCGGTGGTACAGCGGCGAATCATTTTTTCGCGCTCCTCTGCTGTAAAAGCGGTATGCTTCATCGGGTTGTCGAGCACTGCCACAATCACTTTATCAAACAGCTTGCAGGAGCGGTGAATAATATCCAAATGCCCCAGAGTCACCGGGTCAAAGCTGCCCGGGCAAATTGCAATGCGTTCATTTTTCATACTGACACGTCCTTATGCGTGAATGTAGTAACCATAATTTTGCCGTAGTGGTGCTGGCAGCACTGTACAAAGCCGCCGGCTTCCTGCGGCATTGTTTCATCTGACGGGTGCTCGCACAAAATCATGCCGCCCGGATTCATCAGCGCAGCACAAAGAGGCAGCGCCTGCTGCAGCAACCCAGTGCGGTACGGCGGGTCTAAAAAGCAAAGGTCATAGGGCAGCTCTCTGCGCTGCAGATACAGCAGGGTATCTGCCTGATGCACCTCTGCGCGGTCTGCCAAGCCCGTAGCGGCAAGGTTTTTTTGTATGACTTCTATGCTCTCACGGCTGCGGTCTACAAATACAGCGTGCGCTGCACCGCGGCTGAGTGCCTCTATACCCAGTTGACCAGAGCCCGCGAACGCATCCAATACGCGGCGGCCCTCCACCTGAAACTGAATAATACTGAAAATTGCCTCTTTTACACGCTCCGGAGTGGGGCGTGTTTCGGAGCCCTCCCGGGTAACAAGACGGCGGCCCCTGGCCGTGCCGGTAATTACGCGCATGGATTCCGAACTCCTTTCATCAAGATGGTTTTCGCCATGTTTTCTATTATCGCATTCCAAGGCGTTCCTGTCAACTTTAGAGGGGAAAAAGGTGAAAAATCAGACTTTTTGCCGCTCTATGATTCTTTTTTCTCATCTTGGAAAAATGCGTAAACTTTCTCAGCAGCGGGGCGGGTCATGTCTGGCGCACCTGCCAGCTCCTCAAGCGTCGCCTCGCGAATCGCAGTAATCGTACCGAAATGGTGCAGAAGTGCCTTTGCGCGTTTGTCGCCGATTCCCTCTATGCGGGTAAGCGAAGAGGCAAACGCATGCTTCTTCCTGCTTTGCCGGTGGTAGCCGATGGCCCAGCGGTGCACTTCATCTTGGATACTAGAAACCAGCGTAAAAGCTGCCCGATGAGAATTGATTGCAATTTCACCGCCGCCGCCAGTAATCGCGCGGGTGCGGTGGCTGTTGTCTTTGACCATGCCAAAAAGCGGAATTGTCAAACCGAAGTGCCGCAGCACCGGCTCTACCGCGCTGACCTGTCCTTTGCCGCCATCTAGCAGAATCAGGTCTGGCAGACGGCCAAAGCCCTCGTTTTCTTCTTTATGCACTTCGTATTCCTGAAAGCGGCGGGTCAGCACCTCATTCATAGAGGCGTAGTCGTCCTGCCCCTCTACCGTTTTAATTTTAAATTTCCGGTACGCCGACTTGAGCGGACGGCCATTTTCAAACACGACCATACCGGCCACGTTGTCCTGCCCGGCTAAGTTAGAAATATCATAGGACTCAATATAGGTGGGCGGCGCAGGAAGGCCCAGCAGGCGCCCTAATTCATCCAGTGCACTGGTCTCGCGGCCAGTGCGGCCGGTCGTCTGTGCTACCTGCTCAGCAGCGTTGCCGCGCACCATTTCCACCAGCTGTGCCTGCTCGCCCTTTTGCGGCACAGTAATATGCACAGCGCGGCCGGCCTTTTCTGTCAGCCAGCGTTCCAACAGGTCTGTACTTTCCGCAGGGCCGTCAAGCGTAACCCGCGGCGGAATGTGTTCACGTATCTGATAGTAGCGCTCGATAAACTCGTGCCGAGCATTCTCCGGGCTGCCAACTGAACCCATCGGGAAACTTTCGCGGTCGTAAAGGCGGGCTTCCTGAAAACGAAACACCTGAAAGCAGGCAGCTGCAGGGCCCTGCGCCAAGGCAATAACGTCCTGCTCTGGCACAGAGGCCGCAACCACTTTCTGCCTCGCCGCCATACGGCGAATCGCAAGCAGGCGGTCACGAATGCGCGCGGCGCGCTCAAACTGCAAGCTGTCGCTCGCCTCTTTCATTTTCTGTTCCAGCTGCTTTACTGAAGAAGCGCGGCCGCCTTGTACAAAATCGACTGCTTCCGCAACCAATTCGCGGTACTGCTGCTGTGTAATCTTGCCAAGGCAGGGTGCGCAGCACTGCTTGATATAGAAATTCAGACACGGGCGGCGCTTACCGATATCCTGCGGAAAGCGGCGGGTGCAGTCCGGCAGACGAAAGATTTTCAGTGCCTCGTCCACACTTTCTTTTGTGGCCCAGGAGCTGACATACGGACCAAGATAGGTGGCGCCATCGTCCAGTACCTGCTTTGCCTGCGACATGCGCGGCCATGCTTCATTGGTAATCTTTATATAATGATAGCCTTTGTCGTCCTTGAGCAGGATATTGTACTTTGGCTGGTGCTGCTTAATCAAGCTTGCCTCCAGCACCAGTGCCTCAAACTCGCTATCGGTCAAAATATACTCGAACCAATCGACATGGGCAACCATCTGGCGCACTTTTTCCTCGTGATTCTTTTCGCTGCCAAAATATTGGCTTACGCGGTTTTTCAGCGCCTTTGCCTTGCCGATATAGATAATCTGGCCGCTTTTGTCGTGCATCAGATAGACCCCGGGGTGCAGAGGCAGCTTCATCGCCCGGCTACGCAGTTCCCGGCGCTTTACTTCATCGATCATTTGGCCATCCCCTTTCCCGTATGATAGAAAAAAGCTGCCCCGCCACGGAAAACTCCATGCGCACGGGACAGCTACCTGTGACAGAATTATTCAGCAAAGCCGGATTTGACAAGATCAACCAGGCTGCTGACAGCCTCTTCTTCATCGGGACCGTCTGCAATAATGCGGATTGTGGTACCACCAACGATACCGAGGGACAAAACACCCAAAAGGCTCTTTGCGTTTACGCGGCGCTCTTCTTTCTCGACCCAGATAGAGGATTTGTACTCATTTGCTTTCTGAATGAAAAATGTAGCCGGGCGGGCATGCAATCCTACCTGATTCTGTACTAATACTTCTTTCACACACATGATTATTTAGCTCCTAACGATTAAAAATTTTCAGCCAAAATAAAATATACAAATTCTAAAAATACATGTACCATCCTGTCAAATGTATTATAGCACTTTTGAAAACGCGGTCAATCGCTGAGCCAAAAGTTTGGACTAATACCTAAGCATTACACCTTTGCACGCCAGATTCTTCGTGCATGTTGCCATGTTTGTTGAAAACTTTTAGGCTCTCTGCTACATAAAATGCTGTATCCGACAGTTTCTTTAAAAATTCTCTTTGGTTTTTCCAGTCTGCCATTCCTTCAGGAATTTTTTGTCTTCCTGCGTCAGGGGTGCCGTTTCCAGTAAATCCGGCCTTTTTTGTAAGGTGCGCAGCAGGCTTTGGTGATGACGCCAAAGGGCAATATTGGCATGGTGGCCGGTCATCAGCGGCGCGGGCACGCTTTTGCCGCGCCACACCTGCGGGCGGGTATACTGTGGGTACTCCAACAGGCCATTGTAATGGCTTTCTTCCTGAAAACATTCGTCGGAGGCAAGGACCCCGGGCTGCAGACGCGCCAAAGAATCGATCAGGCACAAAGCCGGCAGCTCACCGCCGGTCAGCACAAAGTCGCCAAGAGAGACTTCCTCGTCCACATAACTTTCCAGCACCCGCTCATCCACACCCTCGTAGTGCCCGCAAAGGATACAAATATTTTCGTAGTTGTTGAGTTCTTTCAGCAGTTTTTGGTTAAGCTGTCTGCCCTGGGGGCTCATAAACAGTATATGCGGTTTTTTCCCCAATGTCCGAATGAGGTCGTCAAAGCAGGCGGCAATCGGCTGCGCGAGCAGCAGCATTCCCTTGCCTCCGCCAAAGACCGTATCATCCACTGTGCTGTGTTTATCGTGGGCATAGCTGCGCAGCTGGTGCGGCACAATCTGCACTGCGCCGCGCTTGCGTCCACGCCCCACAATGCTCTCGGCCAACACTGCTTCACACATTTCGGGAAACAGGGTAATCAGGTCAATCCGCATCGAACATACCCTCCATCGGTACAATCTCCAGAACATTCTGTTCCAGGTCCACTTTTTTGACAACCTGCGCAATGGCAGGCATTAGTACCGTGCGGCCGGCGCTGTCCTTTACCTCGTAGACATCGTTTGCACCCGTTGTGTACACCTGTGTCAGCTTGCCGTAAACTTGTCCGTTTTGTGCGTCTCGCACTTCCATACCAATTAAATCTTCATGGAAGTAAGCGCCCGCCGGCAGCGCAGCATCTGCCCGGCGAAAACACAGCACGCGCCCACGCAGGGTATCGCCCTGTTCCACCGTTGTAATCCCCTGCAGCTTGACCAACAGCAGGCTTTTGTGCACGCGGGAAGCGAGAATTTTTACCGGAGTCTTGTCCGTTTGCCAATATAAAGTATCGAACTGCTGCAGAAACGCCGCCGAGTCACACCACGGCTCTAAGCGAAGCTCACCGCTCACACCGTGGGTGCCGACAATGCGGCCGGCCTCCAGATACTCTGTTTTCATCTGTATCCTCCATATTCTGTGATTCCGCTGCGCAAAGAAAAAGACTGCCGCAAGCAGCGCCTGCGGCAGATTTTTTGCAGCTAATCAGTCAATTTCGACAGAAACTTTTGTATCCTGCCGTGTAGCGGCTGCACGCATGACCACGCGAATTGCTTTTGCAATGCGCCCCTGCTTGCCAATAACGCGGCCCATATCCGCCTCTGCTACATGCAGATGATAGGTGACGGTACCGTCTGGTGCAGGTTCATCCACGGTCACCTGAACCGCCGTGGGGTCTTGTACAAGTCCCTGTGCAATCGCGGTCAGAAGCTCTTCCATGGAAAGGCCCTCCTTTTTTACAGTACGCCGTTCTGCTTCAGCAGACGCTTGACGGTATCTGTCGGCTGTGCGCCGTTCTTAATCCAAGTCTGCACCTTATCGGGGTCAACTTTCACCTCGGCCGGCTCTTTGAGCGGATCGTAGCTGCCGATTTCCTCAATGAAACGGCCATCGCGGGGATAGCGGGAATCTGCAACAACAATGCGGTAAAACGGTTTCTTCTTTGCGCCCATGCGGCGCAGACGAATCTTGACTGCCATAAATTTGTACCTCCAAAATTACATATCTTTCGTATTAAAATGCTATAATCAGGAAGACGCAGCTGCTGCGCCGCGGGCTTCCAAGAATTATCTGAATTAAAACGGCATTCCACCGGGCATGCCGGGCATTCCCGGCATATTCATGGGTGGCATCCGCCGGCGGCGGCCCTTCCCATTTTTGCCCTTCATCTGCTTCATCATTTTCTGCATCTGCTCCATAGAGCGCAGCAGCTTGTTGACATCTTCCACACGCATGCCGCTGCCGGCGGCTATGCGGCGCTTGCGGGAAGGATTGATCAGGGATGGTTTCTCGCGCTCCTGCGGTGTCATGGAAAGGATGATTGCTTTTTCCCGGTCAAGGATATGGTCATCCAGCTGAGAGTCGCTGAGTTTGCGGGTATCCATGCCGATTTTCTCCAGCACACCGCGGATAGGCCCCATTTTTTTAACCTGCTCTAGTTGAGACAGCAGGTCGTTGAAATCCAGCTTGCTCTCCAGCATGCGCTTTGCAGCCTTTTCGGCCTGCTTTTTGTCCAGGCTGCTCTCCGCGTCTTCAATCAGCGTCAGCACATCGCCCATGCCAAGGATACGGGAAGCCATGCGGTCTGGGTGGAAGACCTCAATGTCATCCAGTTTTTCGCCGGTGCCGGCGAACTTAATCGGTTTGCCGGTGACAGCTTTGACGGAAAGGGCCGCACCGCCGCGGGTATCGCCGTCGAGTTTGGTGAGAATCACGCCGGTGATATCCAGCTTTTCATCAAAAGATTTTGCAACATTGACAGCTTCCTGGCCGGTCATACTGTCAACAACCAGCAGAATTTCCTGCGGCTGTACGGCTTCTTTGATATTTTTCAGCTCATCCATCAGCTTGTCGTCAATCTGCAGACGGCCAGCGGTATCAATCAGCACGACATCATTGCCATAGTCTTTTGCGTGGTGCACCGCGTCCCTGCTGATTTTAATCGGGTCGCCCTGTCCTTCTTCAAAGACAGGGACACCGGCCTGTGCACCGACAATTTGCAGCTGCTTAACCGCTGCAGGGCGGTAAACATCACATGCCGCAAGCATGGGGCGGTGCCCCTGCTTTTTGAGCAGCCGGCCGAGTTTCGCCGCATGGGTGGTCTTGCCGGCGCCCTGCAGACCGCACAGCAGCACAATGCACGGACCAGAAGAGGGAAACTTCAGCCTTGCCTCGCCGCCGCCCATCAGCTGGGTAAGTTCTTCGTTTACAATTTTTACGACCATCTGGCCCGGGGTCAGGCTTTCCATGACCTCGCTGCCGACAGCACGCTCGCTCACCTTTTTGGTGAATTCTTTTGCAACTTTGTAATTGACATCGGCTTCAAGTAAAGCAAGGCGCACTTCGCGCATGGCGGTCTTTACATCATCTTCGGTAAGTTTTCCCTTGCTTTTCAGCCGCTTAAATGCGGCAGAAAGCTTATCGGAAAGGCTCTCAAATGCCATCTAGCGCTCCTCCTTTTATTCTGCCGACTCCAGTTTATCCAGTACTTTCAGCAGGTTTTCAATCTGCTCTGTAATGGAACGGTCGTAAACAAAGCGGCTGTTGTAGTCGCGGACATGCTCCGCATACTGGCGCACACGCGCGTAGGCGGCCATGCGCTCCCGTGACTTTTTCAGCAGGCCAAGGTCTTTTTCCATATCCCGCAGCTGCGCCTCGCCGCGCTTAATCGCATCGCGCACGCCCTGGCGGGTAATTCCCTCATTTTGGGCAATTTCTGACAAAGACAGGTCGTCGTTGTAGTAGCAGGCCACAACTTTGCGCTGCTTTTCTGTCAGCACAGAGCCGTAATAATCCAGTAAAAGAGAAATTTCCAAATCTTTTGCCAAATCCCGCGCCCCCGTTTCCTGTAAAGTATTTTGCTTTACAAGCAGGTTAGATTATACCGCATTTTCGGTGCTTTGTCAAGCGCCGCTTTTCACACAGCTGTCACTTGTATATCCTTTACAATTCACAGCAATTTTTTTATAATAATATAATTGTTTTATAGAATGTCCGAAGTTAAACACGCATTCGTCATTTGGAGGAATTCCTATTGAAAAAGGTTATTATTATTGGTGCTGGCCCGGCTGGTCTTACCGCGGCGCACGAGCTGCTTTCGCGCGCCGGAAATGATTTTTCGGTGACTGTTTTAGAGGAAAGCGATGCAGTGGGCGGCATCTCCCGCACCGTGCGCTGGCACGGCAACCGCATGGATATTGGCGGCCACCGCTTTTTTTCCAAAGAGGAAAAGGTCAACCGCTGGTGGGCAGAGCGTCTACCCGCACAGGGTGCGCCCGCCTACGACGACAAGATTTTGGGCCGGCCCTGCAGCCTGACTGAGGGCGGCCCGGACCCCGAAAAAGAGGACCGCGTGATGTTGACACGGCAGCGGGTGTCGCGCATCTATTACAACCGCCGCTTTTTCGATTACCCTATCTCGATGAAGCCACAGACTTTCCGCAACCTGGGTTTTGCCACCACAGCAAAAGCCGGCTGCAGCTACCTTGCTGCGCGTATGCACAAACTGCCGGAAGACAGCCTGGAAAATTTCTATATCAATCGTTTTGGTAAAACCCTTTACAGTATGTTCTTTGAGGGCTACACCGAGAAGGTCTGGGGGCGCCCGCCGTGCAAGATTTCTGCCGACTGGGGATCGCAGCGGGTGAAGGGACTTTCGGTTTCCGCTGTGCTGAAAGATATGCTGCAGCGCGCAACCGGAAAACAGAACGCCGAAACGGAAACCTCCTTGATTGAGCAGTTTCAGTACCCCAAATACGGCCCGGGTCAGCTGTGGGAAGAAACTGCTGCCGAAGTAGAAAAAATGGGCGGCAGGCTGTACAAAAACTGCCGCGTTGCCGGCATTCACAAGGAAGACCGCCGCATCACAGCGCTGACCGTGCAGACACCGGAGGGTACAAAGGAAATAGCCGGCGATGTTTTTCTCTCCTCTATGCCCATTAAGGATCTCATTGCCGGTATGGAGCAGGTGCCGCCGGAAATTGCAAAGCTTGCCGCCGGCCTACCCTACCGTGACTTTGTGACCGTGGGACTGCTGGTAAAAAAGCTGAACCTTAAAAATGAAACAAACATCAAGACGCTCGGCAGCCTGGTACCGGACTGCTGGATTTATATACAGGATACCGGCGTAAAACTGGGTCGGCTGCAGATTTTCAACAACTGGTCTCCCTATATGGTGGAAAAACCGGATGACACCGTGTGGATTGGTCTGGAATACTTCTGTACGGAAGGCGATGCTTTCTGGAACATGACCGAAGAACAGTGTGCCGTTTATGCGGCCGGCGAACTGCTGCGCATGGGCATTCTCTCCAGTGCAGATGATATTTTGGATTCCCACCGCGAGCGGGTAAAGAAAGCCTACCCCGCTTATTTTGATACCTACGTGCAGATAGACCAAATCATTGCGTACCTCAATCAATACCCAAATCTTTACTGCATTGGCCGCAATGGACAGCACCGCTACAACAACATGGATCACTCTATGATGACGGCATTTGAAGCCGCCGACAATATTATCGCCGGCAGAGAGGACAAGTCAAATGTCTGGAATGTCAATACCGACAACGATTACCAGGAAGAAAAGCAAAGCGGACCCAAAGCGTAAGGAGAGCTCTCATGTGTAGACAAAACAGAACTGCAGCAATTTTTTCGCACCCCTATCTGCTGCTGGCACTTGGCTGCCTGCTGGTTTTTCTGGCCTTTCCCTCTGGGAAAGCAGATGGCACTTTTTCTGCAGGCAGTGTTTTGCTGCTGGCCTGCTGCGCAGCAGCGGGCGGTGGACTGTTTTTCTTTTCGGCAGAGCCTGCAAACAGCGGCTTTTCGTGTACACAGCGCGTGGCCGGTGCAGCCCTGAGCGCCGGAATTCTCTGCTGTGTCAGTCTGCTTACATTACAGACCTCTTACCCACTGCCCACGCTTGCCCTGCTATGGCTGGTTGTTTTGACTTTATCTGGTATCCGTTTATACGTCTCACACAGACTGACCGCCCGAAATGTCTGTATTCTTTTGGGAATCGGAGCTTTTCTGCTGCGGGCACTTTACATTCTATATACTGCATACAATATACGGCAGCACGATGTTTTTGATATCAGCAGCAATGAGGGCCACCAGGCCTATATTCTGTATTTTGCAGAACACAATTTTCAGCTGCCGAATTTCAGCCCGACTTCTGTTTGGGAATTCTACCACCCGCCGCTGCACTATTTTCTCAGCGCCCTGTGGGTAAAGCTGCAAACGCTGCTTGGTTTTGGCACAGCCGCTGCCATAGAAAATGTACAGCTGCTAACGCTTTTTTATTCCTGTGCCACAGTAATCCTCGGCTATCGCATTTTGCGGGCGCTGCATTTTGACGGCCCGGCACTGGCGCTGCCCTTTGCAATTTTATGCTTCCACCCAACTTTGATTCTGCTTTCCGGCAGCATCAACAACGATATGCTGTGCATCACCCTGTCTTTCGCTGCTATTCTGTATGCCATTCGATGGTACCAAAACGCTTCGGTTAAAAACATTCTGCTTTTAGGGGCTTTCCTCGGCCTTGCCATGATGGCCAAAAGCTCGGGGGCGCTAGTCGCACCCGCTGTGGCAGTTCTGTTCTTAATAAAGCTCATCAAAAGCAAAGGAAAGCGCGGCAAACTATGGGGACAGTTTGGCCTGTTTTTGCTGGTGTGCGCGCCGCTTGGACTGTGGTGGACTGTATACAGCAAACTGCGCTTTGGCGTTTCGCCCGGCTCCATTTCCAGCTTAACGCCCGACAACCCGCAGTACCTCGGCGCTTACAGCACCCTGCAGCGCTTCTTCGGGATTGACTGGCAGCACCTCTCTATTTTTGAAAACTGGGGCTGGTCAAATAAAGCTTTTGAGTACAATCTCTTTACAACAATTTGGAAAAGCTCGGTCTTCGATGAATTCACATTCTTTACCAGTGGAAGCGGACTTGCCTTTGCAAATCTTCTTTTCTGGGGAAACATTCTGCTGTCGCTGGCCGCCCTTGTCTGCATGATTTATACCGCGGTTTCAGCGGCAAAGGGATCCTCACCGCTGCAAAGCGGCACCGTTTCTTACCGTTCTGCTGTCCTGTTTTTTGCCGTCTTGTACCTCACATATCTGATTTTTTACATTTGGTTCTGCTTCTCGCAGCCCTATGCCTGCACCCAAAGTTTCCGCTACATCTTTCCTACTGTGCTGGCAGGCGCTGTCGGCATGGGTACTGTGCTGCGCCCCGGCTGCAGACCAGCTGCTGAAGCCCGTTCACTCACTTTTGCCCTTTCCCTGCTTGTCACGCTTTTCTGTGTAGGCAGTGCCGGCACTTACCTGCTGCTGGGCACCGTACAATAGGATTACAAAAGGCCCGCCAGGGAAGATTTCTCCCCGGCAGGCCAGTCAAACTGAATTTTTTGTTTTCGGAAAGCGGCATGATGAAAATTGTGCCGCTTCTTTTTTAATACAGCAGCAGGATTTTGCTCTTTATATTATATTGCTCTGTGCTTTTTTAGATTTCCACGGCCGATTTTTGCCGTTCCATCCTTTTTCCTCCCAATACGAATAGTCCGGCTCCATTTTCAGAGAATGCCTGTGGGCAGACCTAACGGCAGTAAACCAAAACCGCGCTTTCAGATTTGGACTGGAGGGTTCACAATTTCTGCGAATCTTTGCTGCCAAAGAATCTGTTTTGCGGTGAATCTTCTGTAAAATCTTTTCCGGAATGTTGTCAGGGCTTGCCGCCTGCACTCCAAAGCCCAAACTGTAAATTTTCGGTACACCCCAAAACAGCAGACTGTCATACATATCTTTGCAGGTATCCTTCATACCGCCGCCCGCAGCAGTAGAGATGCAGACCCCCTGCTTGTGAAACATACATTCCTTTGGTCGGTGCACCATCCACTGCGTCCCGAAGTGGTCAAGAAAATTCATCATCTGCCCCGTAGCGTGAAACACATATACCGGGCTCGCTAAAATGATGAGGTCCGCTCGGTCCATTGCTTCTGACAGCGGGCGCAGTTTTTCGTAATGCGGACAGTGCGTCAGGTCCGTCTTGAAACAGGTCCAGCAGCCAATGCAGGGCTCATCAAAATCTTTCGGCAGAAAGAATTCTGTAATCTCCCCGCCCACTTTTTCTGCAAGTTCATGGGCAACCATACGCGTATTTCCCTTGTGGTTCTGCCCGTTGATAATCACAATATTCAAATTTTTCCTCCTGATGCACGCAGATATGCGGCGGTAGTTTTTATACCCGGCCGAAGCCGCCGAGTGCAGGCCGTTTTTGCGAGCTTTCTGGTTATATCATTTTTTTACCCGATGCAGGCGCTTTTGCCGGTTCTTTTCTTTCCGCGCCATTCGCTCCGGAAGGATTACTTGCCTTTGATAGGCCTTTGTCTCGTCTGCGGCGACCCCGCTGAGTGCCAGCAGACTGAGAAGATTTGGTAAAGCCATCAGCGCATTCATAATATCCGAAAGATTCCAAACAGTCTTCATGGCAACCGTTGCCCCAACCAAAGACATCAGCGCAAACAGCGACCGATACAGACAGGAAAAGGTCGGCTTTTTCACCAGAAACTCCAGTGCCTTTTCACCGATATATTCCCAGCCCAAAATCGTGGAAAATGCAAAGAGCGCCAGCCCAATCGTCACAATCCACGCACCGGCCTGACCAAGCGAACTTTCAAAAGCCACAATCGTCAGTTGGGCGCCGTCCAGTAAAGCACCGTCGGGGCCTTTCATTCCCAGCACCCCGGAACAGGCAATGACAAGCCCCGTAACAGAGCAGATAACAATCGTGTCGAAAAAAGTGCCAGTCATGCTGATATATCCCTGGCGGGAAGGGTGGTCTGCTGTCGCCGCACACGCGGTAATCGCTGCAGAGCCAAGCCCCGCTTCATTGGAAAAAACGCCGCGCGCACAGCCGGCCCGCATAGCGCTCATCATGGTGACAACCAAAGTGCCGCCGGCGCCGCCGGCCACGGCATGCGTGCTGAAAGCCATTTTGAAAATTTGGGCAAGGCCCGCCGGCAGATTCTGCAAGCGGCCAAAAATGCAGGCAAGAGAACCGCCTATGTAAAAGACAGCCATGGCTGGCACCAGCACAGTAGAAACTTTTGAGATGGACTGAATACCGCCGACCAAAATGATAAAAGCAAGCAGCATAATCACCATGCCAGTTATCCATGCAGGCACATGAAAAACACTTTGTACCGCAGATGAAATAGAATTAGCCTGTGTCAGGTCCCCAATGCCAAAAGAAGCAAGCACGGTAAACAGCGCAAACAGGGTTGCCAGCAGCATACCCGCCTTTTTGCTGCGAAAGCCGTTTTTCATAGTAAACATCGGCCCGCCACACATCTCGCCTTTTTGGTTACGCTCCCGAAAGCGTACTGCCAGCGTGCATTCTGTATATTTTGTTGCAAGACCAAACCACGCTGAAATCCACATCCAAACCAGTGCGCCCGGGCCGCCCATGACCATTGCTGTTGCGACACCGGCGATGTTTCCTGTACCAATCGTAGAGGCCAAGGTTGTCATCAGCGCCGAAAAAGGAGAAATGTCCCCGCTGCCGCGGCCTTTTTTATGGGAGTCCCGTCCAAAAACAGAACGAAGTGCATACCCCAAGTTGCACCACGGCAGAAAATGCAGGCGGAGCGTCAGGAAAACACCTGTGCCCACCAGCAGTGTAACCATGACCGACCCCCAGACTGCGCCATCGATTCTTTCCAACACTTCTGAAAAAGTACTCATTGATATGTTTTTCATCTGCTTTCTATCGATATGCCTGTACAATTCACCACAGGCATATCATTTAGTATATCAAAAAAATAAAAAGCTGTAAATGCAGCCTATTTTACTTCCGGCAAAACCTGCGGCGGCTCGGTACTGCCGGCAGTAAGGCAGGCCCTTTGTGCACCAATCGTCGCCAGCGTATCGCCCAGCTGACTAAAAAGGGTGGCTGCAGCCGCCAATTCTTCGTTGCTCAGCTGCTTTGACAAAGCCGCGGCTGCAGCCGATATAAAAACAGCAAATTCCTCTGCCTGCATACCGTTTTCACCCCCCGTTTTTCAGTATATGCACAGGGAGGTGCAAATTCTACCGAAAAGGCAGTCTGGAATTGTATCGCGGCAGGTGCTGTGTTATAATCATTTATGTTTACGAATTGCATTGTATTACACAAAGGAGTTTTTCCGAAATGAGAAAAAAGATTGCAGCCATTCTGTTTTCCCTGCTTCTCTGCATTGGCACAGTCGGCCTGCTTCCGGCAGCGGCAGCAGGCGGCTCCTCTGCAGGCACTGCCTCTTCCGGTAAAGTTGTAGAGCTGAAAGATTTAAACCTGAAACTGACAGTGCCGGCCGGCTTTTACAGCTTTACGCAGGACGTAACCCCCTCTGATGCAGATCTGAAAAAGGCGGGCATTACCAACTGGTACGAAACAAAAAGCAATATGCAGAAGCAAAGCACCTCCCTTTTAATCAGTGCCCCGGGCGGCGCGTATACAATTTTGATACACAAAAAAGATTCCAGTGATACACAAAAGTACTACAACATGAAAACCATGTCGAACACCGATATCCAAAAGTTGATGGACAGCTTCAGCAAGCCGCAGTCCTCTGTCACCGGAAATGATACAGCCAAGGGTACCTGCAAGCGCTATACCAGCCCCTCTGGCATGCCGTTTATTTATGTACAGCTGCAGGGTACACAGAACAGCACCAGCATACAGGACGCTGCTTACTTTACCATTGTCAACGGCAGCAGCTATACAGTTGAAACGTACCAGGAAACGGATCCGCTCACCAGCGCACAGACCGCTACCCTGAAAACCGTTGCCGACAGTATACAGATTACCAAAACACTGCCAAAATCCAGCCAGTCAACCAACACCACGGCTCTTTCGATTCTCATTCTGCTGTCCCCTGTTCTGCTGATTCTTCTGATTGTGCTTGTCGTATACCTTGTCAGCCGTATTCGCCGCAAACATGAGGCAAAGCGCAAGGCAGTACTGCTGCAGCGCATTACTGAGTACCGCGAAAAGCAGGACAAGCTGCAGGAGGAGGCCCGTATCCAGGGCATTCCGCCGGCAGAGCCGGAAGTACTGGTAGAAAATACGACTAAATGCGTAAAAAAAGCGCTGAAGCGTTTTAGCTGGGTTGACCTGCTGCTGAATCGAAAGAGCACTTGGGTTACCCTGTTTATCACCGCGGTGCTGTGCATTTTTATCGCTATTTTCGATTCTTCTGTGCCGGTGCGCGTGATTGCCATTGTTGCCGCGGTGCTGTGCGTTGTCTATGTACTGCGCATCCCGCACAAAGTATTTGTAACAGAAGATGGCTCTTACCGCAAAATGAAAACCCGCCAGGTACACTATCAGTTCCGGGAAGAGGATTTTCACGTGACGGGCGTCTCCTCCGGAATTTACCCTTATGTGCAGATTGCCCGCGTCTGCGAAACCGACCGCTATTTTTACCTTTACCTTGGTGCAAACCATGTGTATCTGGTAAATAAGCATGACTTTACAAAGGGAACTACAGAAGATCTGCAGGCAATTTTGGTAAAGCAGTGCCCGGGGTATAAGCCTCGCAAAAAATAATCCGCACAGATGAAAGGCCTTTCCCCAGCGGGAAAGGCCTTTTGTTTCTGCTCTGGCGCCAAAGACAGTGGTGGTAGGAAAAGAGGTGTTGTTTATTTGACCGAATCGGAACTCTATAAAGCGCTTGGAAAATCAACGAAAGACAAAACGAAGTGGGAGACTTCGATTGATTCTGTCGGCTCGCTGCTTTCTGCCCCTTCTGTAAAAATTAAAGCAAAGGTCCTTTGGCTGACCGGCGAAATGGGTCTGGCGTACCCACAGAATATTTCTGTATATTAAAGGTACATGCGGCCGCAGCAGTGAAAGCAGCTGAAAAGGCTCTTTCTCTTCTGTAAAACAAAAGGCGGGCAGGTTTTCCCTGCCCGCCTTTTCTGCGAAACATAAAGCTTCTGTCCGCAATATTCTTCTGAGAAGCTTTCTAAACAAAAAGCGGCAGCTGCCACAAATAACAGTTGCTGCTTTTATCATAAACTCTCTCTTAGGCAAAATCCATTAAAGGACTGCCAGTACAATAAAGTTCAGAATGAACAAGATTGCGGAAACCAGCAGAATCGGATGGATTTCTTTGAACTTTCCTTTTACAATCTTGACAATGCAGTAGAAGATAAAGCCTGCCGCAATGCCGTAGGAAATGCTGTAAGCCAGTGCCATAAAGATACCTGCGCCGAATGCAGGAATGGCTTCTTCCAGGTCAGGCCAGTTGACTTCTTTAAAGGAGCTCATCATCATAACGCCGACGATAATCAGAGCCGGTGCCGTTGCTGCGGCCGGAATGCAGCCTGCAACCGGAGCCAGGATCGTGCAGAGCAGGAACATAATCGCGGTGGTCAGGCTGGTCAAGCCGGTGCGGCCGCCTGCGCCGATACCGGAAGCGCTCTCTACAAACGTGGTGGTGTTGGAAGTACCGAAAATAGCACCAATCGAAGTTGCAATGGAGTCCGCAAACAGAGCACGGTCCATTTTGGAGTTAAAACCCTTTCCGTTTTCCAGCGCTGCTTCGTCTTCTTCGCTGAAGATGCCGGTACGGCGGCCGGTGCCGATGAAGGTGCCGATTGTATCAAACGTATCGGAAAGGCTGAATGCAAAGATCGTCATAATCACCAGCAAAAACTTGCTTGGGTCATTGAAAAGCGATCCCATTCCCTGCTGGCTGAAAGCTGCGCCAAAGGTTGTACCCAGCTTGGAAAATGATGTGCCCAAAGAGCTAATGGTGATGGAAGCGCCCGAAAAGTCGGTGACACCAAACGGAATGCCGATAACTGTTGTCGCAACAATGCCAATCAAGATAGCGCCCTTGACATTGAGCATCAGCAAAACAACAATCAAAATAATGCCAAACAGCGCAACCAAAACCGAGGGCTGGTTAAAGGTGGCAATGGACGGAACCACGCCGCCGTTGGAAGCGACTGAGGTAATGCCGCTGTAGGTTGCCGCGGCGCTGTAAGCTTTTCCGTTAATCGAAGTCATAGAAGAAGAATCTGTCGAAAACTGAATCAGATTCGCGTTTTTCAGGCCGATATAGGCGACAAAAATGCCAATGCCGCCGCTGATAGCATTCTGTATGCTTCTGGGTATGGATTTGATAATCATCTTGCGAAATTTTGTAACGGTAATGGTGATGTTGATTAAGCCGCAGATAAACACCATTGCCAGCGCCTGCTGCCAGGTGAAGTGCAGGGACATGCAGACCGTGTAGGTAAAAAAGGCATTTAAGCCCATGCCCGGTGCCTGCGCATACGGCACATTTGCAAACAGTGCCATAACCAGGGTGCCAATTGCCGCCGCAATAATTGTGGCAAGAAACACTGCCTGGCTGTCCATACCGGTTTTACTAAGCACCTGCGGGTTGACAAACAAAATGTACGACATGGTAAAGAATGTTGTCAAGCCAGCCATGATTTCCGTATGGACGTTTGTACCATTCCCTTTCAGGTCAAAGAAATCTCCCTTGGGATGGTACGGCTTTTTCTTGGTTTCCTCCATCTTTCTACCTCCATAACAAAAATTACCCGACAAACATGCTGCCGGGTGTGATTCTGTTCTAAGAAAACAGTATATCTGAAAAAAGGGCAGAAAGCAAGATGCTATTTACACAAAATTATAATTTTTGAAACAGATTATTCATATTATTTCCATTTTACTGTGCAATCTACCCTGATCTGTCTGGCAAAATGCGCATTTTCAGCAAATGCGCGGCAGACCCTCTCCGCGCAGCGGCGACAGCACCCGCCGCCCGCCGATGGCTGTCTGCAGCGTGACGCCGCTGCCGGCACAGACCGTGCCGATGACTGCGGCGTTTTCCCCATAAGGTACCGCTTTTACAGTTGCCAGTGCGTGTGCAGTATCTGCCTGCGGCACCGCAATCAGAAGTTTGCCCTCATTTCCCATCGTCAGTGGGTCAAGCCCCAAAATACCGCACAGGGCGTGCACACCCTCGGAAACAGGCAGTGCGCTTTCCTCTATTGCGAGTGCACAACCAGAGGCTTTCGCCAATTCACAGGCGACCGTTGCCAGCCCGCCGCGGGTAATGTCGCGCATTGTGTGCACAGAGACGCCTGCAGAAAAGAGTGCTTCTGTCATAGCATTCAGCGGCGCGCAGTCACTTTTTAAGCTTGTCTGCAGGCCCATGCGCGACGACAGAATCACCGCGTGGTGCTCGCCCAGTGTACCGGAAAGGATCAGCTGGTCACCGGGGCACAGGTTGGCCGCCGAAACACAGCGGCCCTGCGGGCGAATCCCTGCTCCGGCAGTATTGATGTACATACCGCCGTTTCCCTCTATTACTTTGGTATCGCCCGCAACAATAGAAACGCCGGCCTCTTTTGCGGTTGCCGCCATAGAGGCAACCATGCGCTCCAGTGTATCAGTCTCGAGGCCCTCCTCCAAAATAAAGCCGGCTGTCAAATATTTTGGCACAGCCCCCATGCAGGAAAGGTCATTTACCGTACCACAAACCGCCAGCCGCCCGATGTTCCCGCCTGAAAACTCCAGTGGCTGCACCACAAAGCTGTCTGTCGTCAACACCAATTCACCCGCCGGGCGGGGCAGCACCGCGCCGTCTTCCATTTTATCAAGCACCGCATTGTGAAAATGGCGTGCAAAAATGCTGTCAATCAAGCCTGCAGTATCTGCCCCGCCCGCTCCATGGCGCAGTTCAATTTTCATAAAGAATCTCCTCTTTCCAGGTAAGTAATGCGGCAGCTGCCCTCGGACGACACCATACAGGCGCCGACCGGGTGCTCTGGCAGACAAGCCTTGCCAAAAAGCGGACACTGCTGCGGGGTAAGCGCACCGGTCAGCACTTTTCCACAGCAGCAGCCCTCTGGTGCACGGTCATCATAAAGTGCCCCGCTGCCGGCATCCAGTGCAGCATACTTTCCGCGCAGATATAAACCAGATCCCGCCAGTACACCGAGCCCCCGCCAGCACGCAGGTCCAGTCTCAAACACCCGCGCAACGACGGCTTTTGCCTTTGAGTTGCCGTCCCGGCGTACATAGGCAGGGTATTCATTCCAGACACCGCTGTGCCGTTCTCCCGCTTCCCGCAGCAGCCGGCACAGCGCCCGCAAAAGCAGCTCTGGCGTAAAGCCGCCTACGACCATTGGCTTTTTCCACTTGTCTGCCAAAGGGCGAAAGGACTCGCTGCCTGACACCACCGCGACATGTCCGGGACACAAGAAGCCATCAATATCGCCTGTTTCACACAAAGCGTCCATAGCAAGGGGCATGGTTTTTAAAGCCGTCAGCAAGCGGACATTCTGTATGCCCTGCTGTAAAATAGTCTCTGCCAGCACCGCCCATACCGGCGCAGTGGTTTCAAAACCAACGGCAGCCAAAACAAAGCAAGTCTTTGGTTCTTTGGCCGCTATTTTCAGCGCCTGCTCCGGCGCATAAAAAAAGCCAACCCGCCCGCCGCGTGCCCGCGCGCCGGCCAGAGAAAGCTTGCTGCCCGGCACCGCCAGCATATCCCCAAAGGAAAGCACACAGACCCCCGGCGTCAGAGAAAGCTCTGTCAGACGGTCAATATAGGCTGTAGGCGTGACGCACACCGGGCACCCAGGACCGGAAAGCATAGCCACCTGTGCAGGCAGCATTCCCCTCAGCCCTGAGCGGTAAAGAACAGAGGTATGCGTTCCACAGACCTCCATCAGGCGCAGCGGCCTGCCCCGGTAATGGGTCAGATACGCTGCCATTTGCTCATTTTTCATCTGCTGCCTCGCGTACCTCTGCAAAAAGGTCCGTCAAAGACTCGGCTTCCTCTTTGCCCATGGTTTGCAGCGCCATGCCCGCATGCACCAGCACATATTCACCGACTTTAACATCGACCAAAGAGACATTGACATCTGTCAGCGAACCGGAAAAGTCTACCTTTGCGCGGCCGCCGTCTATTGAAAGCACCCTGCCCGGAAAAGCAACGCACATGTTCTGTCATCCTTTCAGTAATCCATAATAAGCCTGACCCAGACTGATGCCGCCGTCGCCCGGCGGCACCTGCCGATTTACATAGACGGCAAAGCCACGCTTTGCCAGGACTTCTTCACAGCCCTCCAGCAGAATGCGGTTGGCAAAGACGCCGCCTGTCAAAGCAATTTGTTTCACGCCGCACTGCTGCGCCATGCGCACGGTCATGCGGACAACCGCCTGATGAAATCCCAATGCGGCAGCCCCCGCATTTTCCTTTTCCGCCAAAAGCACCGGGAAGAGCGGCGCCGGATCAAAGATTCCGTTTTGCTCGGCAAAGTCCATGGGTACCGGCGTTTCCCCGCGCGCGGAGGCTGCCGCGGCGGCATTTTCACAGGTCATTGCGCAGCGCCCCTGATGCGTATTTTCCTGACACAGGCCAAGCACAGCCGCAGCTGCATCGAAAAGCCGCCCCATACTGGAATTGTGTATAACGTTGATGTTTGCACGCAGTGCAGCACAAACCACCGGGAAGCGGCTGTCACCGCTGGTAAGGCCCGCGTGTGCCAAGTGGCATATAGCCGATTTCCACCCCTGCCGCATAGAGCCATCGCCGCCAAGCATCGGGATTTCAGCCAAATGGCCGACCCGCGTGCATTCTAGGCCTTTGCACAGTAAAAATTCGCCACCCCAAACTGCGCCGTTTGTCCCATAGCCGGTGCCGTCAAAACAAACTGCCAGCACCTCGCCGGAAAGGTGGTTTTCTACCATGACCGACAGCGCATGCGCGTGGTGATGCTGCACCTGCAAAACCGGCAGCCCATATGTTTTGGCAAGTGCTGTTGTAAAATAGAGCGGGTGCAGGTCACACACAACTTTCTGCGGACGAATTTGCAGCAAACCGGAAAGGTCCTTGACTGTATCCCGAAAAAGCTGCTGCGAAGAAAGCTCTGATAAATCCCCCGGTACAGCAACTGGGCAGAGCCGCCCACTGCCAGCAAAGCACATGGCTGGCTCCATCTGTGCACCCAGCGCCAGCACGTCGCCCAAAGGAGCGTCTGTCACGACCGGTTCCGGCATGTACCCGCGGGTGCGGCGCAGCAGCTGCGGGCTTCCACCGATGATACGGGTAACCGCATCATCAGCAGGACGCAGAATCTGCCGCTGGTTGTAAAATACGCCTGCGATTTTCGTATGTTCCTGATAATACGCAGATAAATCGCTGTCGCGGTATAGAATGGGCTCCCCAGAACGATTGCAGCTGGTCACAATCAGCGGCAGTTTTTCCGCCAAGAGCGCATACAGTCCCACTGCAGGTAAAAAAATGCCGAGGCTTCCACTGGGGTCAGCTGTCTCTCTGCAGACAGCTTTTTCCCAGCCGGGCGCACGCCGCAGCAGCACAATCGGCCGTGCGGCAGACTCCAGCAGAGCGCGCTCTTGCGAGCTGATTCTGCAGATAGACGCGGCTTCGGAAAAGGACGCTGCCAGCACTGCAAAAGGCTTTGTCGGGCGGTTCTTTAATGTGCGCAACGCCGTTACAGCAGCCGTGCTGTCTGCACGACACACTAAATTATAGCCGCCCACGGCCTTGACCGCAATGATTTTTCCTTCCTGCAGCAGGGCGCGTGCCTGCTGCAGCGCCTCTTCTTTTTCAAAGCGCCGCTCGCTCCCCCGCACTGTACCCAGCAGCTGCGGGCCGCAGCTATGACAGGAAAGGGTCTCGCCATGACAGCGGCGGTCCTGCACATCGGCGTACTGCTTTTTACACAGGGAACACATAGGAAAAACATCCATAGCCGTGCGTTCCCGGTCATAGGGCAGCGACCGAATAATCGTGTAGCGCGGCCCGCACTGTGCGCAGGAAATAAACGGATACCGCCGGCGCGCGTTGCCGCGCTCCCACAGCTCTTTGAGGCATGCAGGACAAATACCGATATCGGCGGGCAAAAAGCTCACCTCAGATTTGTGGTAGCTCTCTGCCGCTGTAAAAGCGGAAAACCGCCGGGGAACGCTTTCACCGGCGGTAATATGGTCAATACGAATGGGCGGCGGGCACTGACGCAACGCTTCAAGGAACTGCCCTAGCTGAGAAGCGTCGGCATTGCACAGAATTTCTGCTTCTCCGCCGGCATTGCAAACCTCGCCCGAAAGCCCGAGCTGGTGCGCAATGCGGCAGACTGCCGGCCTGAAACCGACCCCCTGCACACGTCCTGTCACCCGCAGGCAGTAGGTCGTCATTTGCCGGACCTTTCTTTAAGCCACTTGGCCGCCTCGTCATACCCCTCGCCGGTCTTGCCACAGACTTTAAATACAGGAACATTGGGGTTTAAATGCCGCACGCCTTTCATAAAGAATTCTTCATCAAAGTCGAGATATGGCAGCAGGTCTGTTTTGCTCAGCAAAATGACATTGGCCTTTTCAAAAGCCAGCGGATATTTATACGGCTTGTCACTGCCGTCTGCTGTAGAAACCTGCAGCAGCTTAATATCCTCGCCGATTGAAAACTCAGCCGGGCACACTAAGTTGCCTACATTTTCGACAAACAGGATTCCCTGCTCGTCAAAGGTCATGGCATGCACAGCATTGTGCAGCAGCGGTGCATCCAGGTGGCAGGCGCCAAAAGTATTGATCTGGCTTGCGTTGATGCCCTCTTTGCGCAGACGCTCTGTGTCGATATCCGATTCAATATCGCCCTCTACAACATAGCACCTGACCCCCAAGCGCTTAATCAGCTGCTCCAGAGTTGTGGTCTTGCCGGCGCCGGGCGCGCCCATTACATTGACCGTATAGATACCTTTTTCAGAAAGGTATCCGTTTACATGGTCGGCGATATGATCATTTTCGGCATAAATATCTGTCATAACGTCTTTTTTAACCATATGCATTCCTAGTCTACCTCCAGTTCTACATCCTTAATATAGAATTCCTTTCCAATCTTAGTCGGGCGGCCGTCGCCGCCACAGAAAGGACAGGAAAAAGAAAACGGACGCCGCTCAAAGTACCTGCCGCAGGCCGTGCACTGCAGCTTTGGGCGCACCCGCTCAATCGAAAGGCTGGCTCCCTCGCAGGGAGTCCCTTCCGCAATCACATCAAAATACATTTGAATGGATTCCCCGATAAAGCCGGACTCGTCACCAACAACCAAATGAATGCCGGTGACCCGCCCGTTTGCTTCATTTGCCTGCTGGTTTGCTATTTCGACTATCCGCAGGGTGATCGGGTACTCGTGCATAAAATACCTCCTCCGATTTCTGCGGTGCAGGCTGTGTATACTGCTGCTGCATGGAAAGGCACTTTTTCGGGCAGGTCTCTACGCAGCAGCCACACTGTATGCAGGAAAAAGGATTGATTTCCCACTTTTTCTGTGCACGAGTCACCGTAATGGCATCTGCCGGGCACTTGCGCATACACATGCCGCAGAAAATGCAGTTTTCAATATTCATCACAATTTTTCCGCGCGTAATCTCCGGATATTTGCGCGGTACAGCTGGGTAGTTGCGGGTAGCCGGTTTTTTAAACAGACTGGATAAAATGGTTCGGGCAAAATGCAGGTAAGACATTTTTCTTCCTCCTTACCGCTCGGTGCAGCTGATGCACGGGTCAATGGTTAAAATCAGCATGGGCACATCGGCAAAGTCACAGCCCTGCAGCGTCTGCACCAGCGCCGGAATATTGATATTGGTTGGTGTACGCACACGCATGCGGTCCAGATACTTTGTACCGTTGCCTTTTACATAATACAGTGCCTCACCGCGCGGCTGCTCAATACGGGTGAAAAATTCACCGGCCGGGTTTCCTTTTACCGGAACAGAAAGGTCGCCTTCCGGTATTTTCTCTACTGCCTGCCGAATCAAATCAATAGAAGTAAACAGCTCATCTACACGCACGCGGCAGCGGGCATAGCAGTCACCGTCATTGGAAAGGCAGGGCTGAAAGTTCAAATCCTGATAAGCGCCGTCGGTATCCACCATGCGAATATCCAGCGGAATGCCGCTGGCGCGGGCCATCGGCCCTACACAGCACAGGTCCTGCGCTTTTTCGCGGCTCAAAACGCCTACGCCGCGCAGACGGCTGACCGCAGTGGGTTCTTCAAAAAACGTATCGGTGACGCGTTTGAGTTCTGCGCGCATATCCAGCAGTTTCTGCGAAATGCCCCGCAGGGTGCTGTTGTCAATATCCCGCCGCACACCACCAACTTTGCAGACGGAAAAAATGACACGCCCGCCGGTCGTTGCTTCAAAGATATCCAAAATCTGCTCGCGCAGCCGCCACGCATTCATAAATAAGCTTTCAAAACCCATGCCGTCTGCCAAAAGCCCCAGCCACAGCAGGTGGCTGTGCAGACGTGAAAGTTCATGCCAAATCGTGCGCAGATACCGCGCACGCGGCGGCACCTCAATATTCATGTTGCCCTCTACGGCCTTGCAGTAACCCCACCCGTGGCCAAAAGAACAAATGCCGCAGATGCGCTCGGCTACATAAACATATTCTGTAAACTGGCGCTTTTCCACCAGTTTTTCAAGTCCACGGTGCACATAGCCAATCGAGGGAATGGCACGAATCACCTTTTCATCTTCCAGCTCAAGGTCCAAATGCACCGGTTCGGGCAGAACCGGGTGCTGCGGCCCAAAGGGAATGACTGTATGGCTACCCATTGCTTTCTCCTCCTTTTGACTTTTCAGCGGCCGTACCCGCCTGTTTTGCCGCCGCAGGCTTGTCGGCCGGCGGTGCTTTCTGCACAATGGTGCAGCGCGGCGACAGTTCATGCCACGGTGTCTTTTCTGCCAGGCGATAAAACGTTCCACCATAATCAACATCATGGGCAATATGGCGAATCTGCACGCCAAACAGGTCGTGCATCTCATTTTCATAAACAAATGCCGGCCAATAAATGCTGGTAATGCTCATAACCGGCTCATTTTCGGCTGCTGTCAAGCGTAAGTTGTATAAAGTATAATCTTTATCAAAGGAATAAGTAAGCTCATAGCCCTCTGGCACTCTGGTACAGCAAATCTGCACCATGCGGCAGCCCTGCCTCTTCATACGCTCAACCTGGTCGAGCAGCTGCGGGACTTCAATATGAATCATCTGCTGCTTCACGGTGTTGCCTCCTTGCGCTTTGTTTTCTCCGGCATCGGCGGCAGGCTATCTTTGCTTTCGAGCTCTTCCACTTTTCCAGAGCGCAGTGCTTCGCGTTTCTTTTCCAAAATATCCAGTGCCTGCACAATGCCGTCGATAATGGCCTCTGGGCGCGCGGCACAGCCGGGCACATAGACATCTACCGGAATTGCTTTATCTACGCCGCCCATAATATTGTAGCATTCCCGAAAAACGCCGCCCGAACAGGCACAAATACCGATTGCAACCACTGCTTTCGGCTCTGGCATCTGGGAATAAATCTGCCGCACGACCGGCAAGTTTTGGGCATTGACCGCGCCCGTTACCAAAAAGATATCTGCATGCTTGGGGTTGCCGGTATTGATTACGCCAAAGCGCTCCGCGTCGTACAGCGGTGTCAGGCAGGCAAGCGTTTCAATATCGCAGCCGTTGCAGCTGGAACCATCATAGTGGATAATCCACGGAGATTTTTTCATATAAGACATTGCTGCAAAACCATCCTTTCCTCAGCGCAGTGACATAAGCACCAGCAGGTTGACAAAGCCCGCGACCAGCGAAACCAGCCACGAAGAAGTCAGCACACGCTGCCACTTTACGCGCGAACAGCAGTTGTCTATCAGAATTTCCAGTACAAAGACCACTGCGCAGGCCGCAATACCGATAAGCGGACTGTAGGGCGCCGACCAGACAAAATACAAGTACACAAAGCCGAGCAGGAAAATATTTTCGTACCAATGTGCAACCTCGACCATGGCAAGCGTTCTACCAGAAAATTCTGTTGCAATTCCTTTAATTAATTCCTGGTGCGCTTCGTGTGACATGGAAAGATCAAACGGAGATTTGCGGAATTTGATAATCAGAATGTAGCACAAGCCAAAGAACAACCCCGGCATATACAAAATTCCGATTTGCGGCCCGCTGACGATATCGGCCAGATTAAATGTACCGAATGTCAGGTAAAAACCGATGGACATCATCAGAAGCATGGGCTCGTAAGACATGGTCTGCAGCAGCTCTCGCTCTGCGCCTAATTGGCTGTAGGGCGAATTGGAAGAATACGCTGCAACGATTAAGCACACGCTGGCAAGGGTCAGTGTAAACACGACCAGCAGAATATCGCCGTGCGTAAAGAAGAAAATACCGCTGATGATAACAAACAGCAGAAATCCGCCGACGTAAAAGTCCTGCACACGGTTTACAGAAATACCCTGTTTGCTGCATAGCTTAAAGACATCATAGAAAGACTGCAGCAGCGGCGGTCCCTTGCGGCGCTGCATGTGCGCCGTGATTTTGCGGTCAATACCGGCAAGCAGCCCGCCGACAAGCGGCGCAAAAAGGATGTACGCAATTCCCGAAAGAATATTAGACATGCAACTCACCCCCAAACAGAGCTGCAAATTCAATAATGATTGCCGCAATACAGACCGCACTGCCAATCGCTGTCATTTTTTTCTCTCCAAACCAGTCGGTCATGTACCAGTTGCGCAAAGACACCGGAACCGGCACATCCATGGCACCGCGGAAAGTCAGGTCATCGCCCATATTTTCACCGCTGAGGTTGGTATTGACCAGCTTTTTATGGCTTTTACCAAAAGCAAGCAGCGGCAGCACAACCAACAGCACCACCATAAAGGACATAATCATCAGGTTGTCGTTGCTGATAACCTGCATTTCCGTATGAAATACCTCATGCAGGTAGGGCACAACCAGCTGTGCAGAAAGCACAGGGAACAGGATGCAGACAACAATCGTCAGGACTGCAAGGCCCTTAATAGCGAACCACTCTTCTTTATGTACAGAACCTTCTATATTGCGTTTGCCGGGTACAATCGCTGTAATCTTGCCCAGCCATTTTGTCCAGAAAAAGAACGTTGCAGAGGAGCCAAAAACCAGCACCAGCAGCAGCAGTGCATGGCCCGAATCGATAAAGGCTTTCATTGCGGCCCACTTGGAAATAAGCATACCAAAAGGCGCAAGGAACATGCCGCAAATGCCAACAGCCATGCAGATAGCCAGCTGCGGCATTTCACTGAACAAACCGTCAAAGCTCTCAATATTGCGGCTGCCGACGTGGTGCTCTGCCGTACCCACTGTCAGGAACATCAGGCTCTTTGCCACCGCGTGGAACATCACCAGCATAATGGCTGTCCACACAGCCTCAAAGGTACCAATGCCTGCACAGCAGACAATCAGACCCAGATTAGAAATGGTCGAGTACGCCAAAACTTTTTTGCCGTTCGACTGCGAAATAGCCGCAAAAGAGGCAAACAAAAACGTCATGCCGCCGACAAACATTGCCATAATGCCCGCCTGGTTTTCGCCCAGCACCGGGCTGATGCGAATGATGAGGAATACGCCCGCCTTGACCATTGTGGAAGAATGCAGCAGCGCGCTGGTTGGTGTAGGCGCGACCATAGCACCCAAAAGCCAGCTGGAAAACGGCATCTGCGCCGCTTTGGTCAGGCCCGCAAAAACCAGCAGACAGGCCGGCAGCACCACACTGGCGCCTGCCTTGCCTATGGAAATCATTTGGGTAATCTCTACTGTACCGTAATAGATACCCAAAATCACAATGGCCAGTGCAAACGCCGCCCCGCCCAGCAGGTTCATCCACAAAGCGCGGAAAGAGTTGTGCTGTGCCTCAGGCGTACGCGTATAGCCTATCAAAAGGAAAGACGACAGGCTGGTGATTTCCCAGCAGAAATACATATTGAGCAGGTTGTTGGAAAGCACCAAGCCAAACATGGCTGCCAAAAAAAGGTACATGACAAAGAAAAAGAACGGACGGCGATCCGGTACACTGCCCGCTTTCTTCTGAAAATCCTTCATATACCCCAGTGCATAGACCGTGATTGTGCTGCCAATAACACCGACAATGACAATCATAATAATGACAAAGCGGTCTATAACAATATCTTTTTGTACATGCAGCTTGTCCCCGGCTGTCAGCTCAAACCACACAATCAGCGCGGTCTGCACGATAGAAAGCAGACCAATGAGAATGCGCTTTGCCGAAAATGTCAGCCACAAAATGACCGCACACAAAACCACTTCTAGTACCAAAATGGTTTTAGTGAACACCTCGCTGCCAATACGAAAAGAAGTTGAGGCGCTGCCAAAAAAAGTGATTGCGGTCGCAATGGCAGTTGCTGCGGTGGCTGCCGCAGCAATTTTTACAAAAATCCCCCGCTTCCGGTCGTCACGCATCACCAGCAGGACCAGCGACGCCAAGGCCGGTATCCCAATTAAAAGACCCAGTAAAGCCACACATTTTTCCCCCTTATGGAAATGTATAATGATAAAAAGGCACATCCACAGTCAGCTGCTGCACCCATTGATTTCCGTTTCAGGACTTCATATCCAGTTCATAATTTCGTCATTTTTCACAATTTTACATCTGTTTTATCGAAAAGTCAATGTTACAGATATAAAATTTGTCATGATTCTGATACAGAATCATTTGCCGCAGCAAGCCTTCTCATTTTATGGAAAATTTAAGAAATGCGGCAGCAGCAAGGAAAAGCATTTCTTTTTATAAGACGATATGCTATAATAGATTTCGCTTCAGGTCGTCTTGCAAACGCCGAATTCACAGCAGAAAGGATACATACATGCAGCTACTGGAAATTATTAAAGCGATTATTCTGGGAATTATCCAGGGCATTACCGAATGGCTGCCCGTGAGCAGCACCGGCCACATGATCCTGTTTGATTCTTTCTGGCCGATGGACCCTACCGCTTACCGCGGCGGACAAAAATTCATTGATCTATTTTTAGTTGTCATTCAGTTTGGTTCTATTCTTGCGGTTATCGCGCTTTACCGCCACCGTCTGAATCCCTTCAGCAAGCGCAAAACACCGCAGCAGAAAAAGAGCACCTGGCAGCTGTGGCTGAAAGTCATTATCGGTACCGTGCCCGTCGGCATTTTTGGTTTGCTGCTCGATGACTTTCTGCACGAACATCTTTACAACGCGCAGGTCGTTTCGATTATGCTCATCCTTTATGGTGTTCTTTTCATCGTAATCGAAAACATGCACCACAGGCCGCGCTTTCGCACACCGGACGAAATTGACCGGAAAACTTCCTTTAAAATTGGTCTGTTTCAGTGCCTGTCGCTGATTCCTGGCACCTCTCGCTCTGGCTCCACGATTTTGGGTGCATCGCTGCTGGGCTGCGGACGCCCCGCTGCCGCTGAATTTTCTTTCTTCCTGGCAATCCCCACCATGCTGGGGGCCAGCGTGTGGGAAATCTTTAAATACTTTAAAAGCTATGGTTTTGGCTTCTCTGCCATGGAGCTGACCGTGCTGTTGGTGGGCATGGTTGTTGCATTCTTTGTCTCGCTCTTTGCCATACGCGCAATGATGCGGTTTGTAAAAAAGCACAGCTTCAAGCCCTTTGGCTGGTACCGCATTGCCTTGGGTGCATTGATGATCATCTTTTCACTGACACACGTCTTAAAAGTAACCGCATAAAACGAAAGAGACCTTCTCGGAAGGCTGAAAATGAAGGAGGTTTTATGAATTATGAAAGTACTGAAAAAAATATTTCTTCTCTTTTTATCTTTATATGGCCTGTGGAAACTGCTTACCGGTTTTGAGCACACAAAACTGATCGCAGATCTTTCGGAATTTCCGCCGATCAGGCGGGCTAAAGCAGCCTGAAAAACAAAAAAGCCCGGCCGCCGCAGACAGTCATCTGCTGGCAGGCCGGGCTTTTGCTATTTAATGGTTTTCCGCTGCACGCTTTAGCAGCAAAAGATCCGCTGTATTTAAGACCGGCGCGGCTGCGCTGTCGGCCTCCCCGCCCGGCTGCGTCATGTCCGCCGCCTGTGCTGTTAAACCGCTGAGCTGGCTGCCGCCTGCCACACTCTGCCGCAGCAGCGCGTAAGAAGCTGTATCCGGGTGGCCGCTGCCGCACAAATCCCCAGGAATAATCACGGTAAGCCGGCTGATTGTGCCATTGCGGTAATCCTGTATCTGGTCGCCTGTAGTCAGGTACCCTGTGTTGACGGGCTTGCCTTCCGCTGTAAAGACATTTATTTTTTCTTTTTCATTGCCACCGTGCAGGTTTAGCAGTTCCTGCTGCAACTGTGCTACAGTGGTTGGGCCGCCGCAGCGGTACAGGCGGCTGGCGGTCTGCCGAATGGCTGAGGGACGTTTTAAGGCACTGGAAGGAACCACGCTTTGCGTCTGTGCATCCGACGCCTGCTGTGAAACTGTTTCTACAGGGAGCTGCGCTTCTTCCGTTTTCTGCAGAGCAGAGTTGCTGCCTGGGGAAGCAGCGGCTTCTCCGCTCGATTCCGCTGCACCAGGCGCTTTTAATGCAGCGCCGCTTCCCTGCACCTTTGAAGCGGAAGAAGATGAACTTGGGCGGCTGCTCTTCTGCCCAGAAGATACGACCGGCGCCGAAGAAACGCTCTGCGCTGTTTTCACTGCCTTGACACTGTCCCAGGAACCGGCAGGCACCGAGGAAGCCGCTGTACAGACAGCTGTACTGCCTGCTTTCTGTACACTGTACTCTGCCTGCCCCGACGCCGAACTGTACCGCACAAAAAGGGCTCGTTTGCTGCAGCATGCCTGCAGCGCGGGCACCTCCGCCGCGGCAGCCAATGCGTGGCTTCCGGTATAAGCACTTCCTGCACAGTACAAATTGAGATAAGTCCCCGTACCGCTGTGCATCAGCAGCAAAACAGAATCCGTGTGCGGTTCCAGACAGGCAGCACACAGCGCACCACTGAAAGAAACCGTGTTTCCATCCATCTGCAGCGTCAGCGAAGCGGCATGCTGCAGCAATGTCACGCGGCCCCCAATTTTCCATGCCGACGCTTCCTCCCCAAAAGCCGGCTGTGATGGACAGAAAAAGGACAGAAGTCCTGTCAGGAAGGCCACACACAGAGAAAGACCAATTTTGTTTTTTCTGCGCTGCTTCATCTGTTTTCCCTCTTTTATGGAATTGACTCTCAAAATATGCGTTTATTATAAAAGAATACACAAATTTTCGACAGAATAAGTGAATTTTATTCACTAGAATCTTTTCAATAATGCAGATTTTTCAAGGCAAATCCCCGTTCTTATTCACAATGACCGCATACAAAAAAACGCGCTGGTGCACCAAACAGCAAGCACACCAGCGCGCAGAAAAAAGTAATTTCGCGTATTTTTTATCTAAAAAAATTTGTAGTGCGGCCGCTCTTCCCCAAACAACCGCCAAACCAACATGTCATAAAACAGCACTGCCAAGAGCCCGACTGCACACCAGCCCAAAGAGGCCAGCAGCGACACCTGCCCCAAAAGGTTATAAGGCTGTGCAGAGTAATCCCATACACCCATGTGTAGCCAAAGGTTGACAACGCACCCTGTCAAAAACTCCCCGGCGGTAATGGTTAGCCCCGCCAGCATTCCCCTGCCTGCCAGGGACCGTTCTCTGTCTTTCGGGCCATGCTCCAGACCAATCAGCAAAAACAGCGTGCCGCCGGCTAAAAACATGGTCCAGTGGGTCCATCCACGCCAGGCGGCTTCCAGCAGGCAGTAGCAGCCGCCGCCCAAAAGCCACATGCCAAGGTATTCGAGCATTTTATTTGGTGCGGCGGCTTTTTCCTGCGGCAAAGCCGCTTTTACGTTTTCCCCTTCCATTCTTCCAGCTCCTTTTCCAGTAAAGCGGCGTTTTTCCCCGGCGCCGTTTTTAATTTCCGCTATAGTATGGCACACAGGCGGGCGCTTATAACGGACAAACGGCAGGTTCATTCTGTCAAAAAAGCCAAAAAGTTTTGGAAGCTGACAAAGCAGATACTACCATTTTTGCTGCCGATATTATATAATATGGTTAGTCAATCATTTGTTTATGCGGAAAATGACCTGCCGCAAAAAGGAGAATACTATGGAACCAAAAAAGAAAGCCGAAAGCAAAACACAGAAAATGAAAGATTCTGTTTTTTCATGGACTGTTTTGGTCTGTGTTTCTGCGGCATATATTATCGGCGGCGCGCTGCTGCTGCTGTTTCCTCAGATTTCACTGCCAGCGCTCTGCCAAGCAATCGCCATTCTGCTGATGATTGCCGGTACAGTGCTGATTTTGATCTATTTTCTGCGCAAGCGCTACCTTGACCCGGGGCACTTTGAGTTTGCAGGTGGTGCCGCCTGCATTCTGCTAGGCGTTTTTTCATTGATGCGCACCGCGGAAATTGCTTTTGCTTTCAGTCAGCTGCTAGCCATTGCTGTTTTGGCAGACAGCTTAATTAAAATTCAGTATTCTACCGATTTACTGCGGCTGCAGATGAAAAAGTGGTGGATTGTTCTGCTGCTGGCCGGGGCAAGCATTGCGCTCGCCATGACAGCGCTGGCAAATCCGTTTGGCGACGACGCCAAGCGCTTGACGTTTACTTATGCAGTACTGATTACCGACGGCATACTGAATATTATTGTCGTATTGATTCTGCGCCATGCACACAAGACCTATCAGCAGCGGCGATCGGCCGAACTAGAGAATACCGAAGAACTGGACCCCAGCGAACTGCCGAAGCCAGAGTTGCCCAAGCCGGAAACAGAAGAAGTACCGGAAGAAAAATAAACAAAGCAATAAAGAAGCACGCCTTTCCCGGCCGCTCAAATGCAGCCGAAAAGACGTGCTTTTTTATTTTGCGGCACGCTCCATCAAGTCTAGAAGCTCATCGATTTTTTCGTCCGGGTTTCCGCTTTCCACCGCTTCTGTCACACAGCAGCGCATATGTGCATGCAGAATCTCGCGGTTTGCTTTTTTTAGAATTGCCGTAACTGCCTGCAGCTGGTTGCTGATATCGATACAGTAGCGGTCCTCTTCCACCATTTTCATGACGCCGTTCAGCTGGCCGGAGGCGGTCTTTAGCAGGCGCTCAATGGAAGTTTTGTCTGCTTTCATTTTGTTGCCACCACATTTCCCGGCTCATAGCCGGCCTCTTTGACCGCCTTCTGCAGGGCTTTGTCCGTTACTTCACCGCTGCAGGTGACTTTCGCCTGTTTTTGCTCAAGGCTTACCTCTGCTTTGGCAACGCCCGGCACACCCTGCAATGCGTTCTCGACATGCGCCTTGCAGTGTTCACACATCATACCTTCTACAGAAATTGTTTTTGTCATTGTTGGTTCCCCTTTCCGAATATCTGCTGTCTGGTGGTTTTCTGTCTGTTTGATCTTCTGTGCAGCGGTATCCTGCACAGGCTGTATGGATTTGGGCTTAAAGAAACGCAGCCGCAGGGCATTGGTAACGACAAACACACTGCTGAAACTCATCGCAGCCGCAGCAAACATAGGATTCAGCTGCCAACCCAAGAGCGGGTAAAAGACACCAGCCGCCAACGGAATGCCCAGCGTATTATAAAAGAAAGCCCAGAAAAGGTTTTCTTTGACGTTGCGGATAACCGCGCGCGAAAGTTCAATGGCAGCTGCGGCATCCTGCGGGTCGCTCTTCATCAGCACCACGTCCGCCGCCTCAATGGCAATATCCGTTCCGGCGCCAATGGCAATACCGACATCGGCGCGGGTCAGCGCGGGGGCGTCATTAATGCCGTCACCCACCATAGCCACTTTATGCCCGGCTTCCTGCAAAGAGCGCACCTGCTGCTCTTTGTCCTGCGGAAGAACCTCTGCCACAGCGTGGTCAATGCCGAGCTTTTTGCGGATTGCCTCTGCGGTCTGCTTATGGTCGCCTGTCAGCATAATAACAGAAACGCCGAGTTTTTGAAAGGCCTGTATTGCTGCACGGCTGGAGGGCTTGATAGGGTCGGCTGCCGCAGCCAGGCCCATCAGCGTACTGCCCTTTGCCAAAAAGAGCGGTGTTTTTCCCTCCTGTGCCAATTTTTCCGTCTGCTTCTGCAGCGGTGAAATATCTGCACCGCAGTCACGCATCATGCCGACATTGCCCGCTTCGTACTCGCTTTCGCCGATTTTTGCACGCACGCCGCGTCCCGGCACTGCCTGAAATTCCGTAACGGCCGCGGGCACAATACCTTTTGCTGCAGCTTCCCGCAGAACTGCCTGCGCCAGCGGATGCTCACTGGGCTGTTCCAGCGCGGCGGCAGTCTGCAGCAATTCCTTTTTGGTAAAAGGCGGCTGTGCCAGCAAGTCAGTGACCTCCGGCCGACCCGCCGTCAACGTACCGGTCTTATCCAGCACTACGGTGTCGACCGCGTGGGCGGTTTCCAGCGCTTCAGCGGATTTATACAGAATGCCAAACTGTGCGCCGCGCCCGGTGCCCACCATAATCGCCACCGGCGTGGCGAGGCCCAGTGCACAGGGGCAAGAAATTACCAGCACCGCAATACCGGCACGCAGGGCAAACTCACTGCCATACCCTAAGCAGAGCCAGACAATGGCTGTCACAGCCGCAATCGACATTACAATTGGCACAAACACGCCGGCAATCTTGTCCGCAAGTCTGGCAATAGGAGCTTTGCTGCTGCCGGCGTCCTCTACCAAGCGGATAATCTGCGCCAAAGCGGTGTCATCCCCAACCTTTGTCGCGCGAAAGACAAAGCGGCCGGTCCCATTGATGGTGGCGGCGGCGACTTCGTCGCCGGCCTGTTTTTCCACTGGCATACTCTCGCCGGTGATTGCGCTTTGGTCAACGGCAGAGTTCCCCTCGGTGACAACGCCGTCCACTGGGATTGCCTCTCCCGGGCGCACCACAACCAAATCTCCCTGCTGCACCTCTTCCGCGGGGATTTCCTGCTCGGCGCCGCCGCGCAAAACGACCGCTGTCTGCGGCTTTAAATCCAGCAGCTTTTCCACTGCCTCGGTAGTCTGACCGCGAGAGCGGCTCTCAAGGTACTTTCCTACGGTAATCAGTGTAAGAATTGTGCCGGCCGACTCAAAATACAGGTCATGATGATATTTTTCGGCGAGCGCCATATCGCCGGCGGCAAGCCCGCTGCCCATGCGGCAAATGGCAAAAATACCGTAGACGACCGCCGCTGTGGCACCGATTGCAATAAGGCTGTCCATATTGGGGGACCGCTGGAATAAAGAGCGGTAGCCATTCACAAAATAGCTGCGGTTAATGTAGATAATCGGCAGCACCAAAAGGAACTGCACCATTCCGTAAGTCACGGCGTTCTGCATACCAGAAAGGAACGGCGGCAGCGGCAGGCCTGCCATGTGCCCCATCGCAATATAGAAAAGCGGTATAAAGAAAACGATGGAAGCAATCAGCCGCTTTTTCATCGACTGCCGCTCCTTCTCAGCACGCTCGCGGGCAGAAATCTCTTCTTCCACTGCACTGTGCTGTCCCATAGGGCGTGCCCCGTACCCGCCTTTCTTTACTGCCGCACAAATTGCTTTTTCTGTGACTGATGCCGGGTCAAACTGTACGCTCATCATGCCGGAAAGCAGGCTGACATTGCACGCCTCTACTCCCGCAAGGGAATTGACCGCCTTTTCCACATGGGCCTGACAGGCCGCACAAGTCATGCCGGTCACCGTAAACTTTTCCTGTTTCATAAATTCCTCCATTCTTTTATATTCCGAAATACGACGCAACCCAAAGGCTCTGCCGGCAGTGTTTGCACCCACGGCAGAAATATGCAGGACACCCCCCATGTGGGGGGTATATTTTCAGGATAACACACCCCACCAAAAAAGTCAAGATTCCCCTTGACAAACACAGCAAGCAGCATATAATGAATATATGAACAATTATTCATATGTTCATATCTATTGTACCGAAAGGAGCTTTCTCATGCCGGACAAAAACGGAATTGAACGCTGTGACTTTTTTCATGTGCACGAGGATATTATCAAAAAGGTAGAACAGCAGATGCCAGACGAGGACGCACTATACGACTTAGCAGAGCTGTTTAAGGTCTTTGGAGACAGCACGCGCATCAAAATTCTTTATGTATTATTTGAAAGTGAAGTGTGTGTGTGCGACATTGCTCAGCTCTTAAAGATGAATCAGTCGGCTATTTCGCATCAGTTGCGCGTACTCAAGCAAAGTCAGCTGGTAAAGTGCCGACGTGATGGCAAAACTGTCTTTTATTCTTTGGCAGACGATCATGTACGCACGATTCTTGGCACCGGCATGGACCACCTGCTGGAACTAAACGGCGGCCAGTCCTTTTGAAAAACAATTCGTTACACGAATGTCTGCTTTCCAACTTTTCAAAGTTTACTGCGGAGAAATGAGGAATTTTTATGGAAAAAGAGCAAAAACAAACCCTGTGCCGTATTCTTGTCAGCGCTGCGCTGCTGATAGTGGCTCTGCTGCTGCCGGTGAAAGGCCCGTGGCGGCTGGCACTGTTCCTGGTACCCTATGTAGTCATCGGCTACGATGTT
Source organism: Oscillospiraceae bacterium (assembly GCA_022483045.1). Classification (NCBI taxonomy): domain Bacteria; kingdom Bacillati; phylum Bacillota; class Clostridia; order Eubacteriales; family Oscillospiraceae; species Oscillospiraceae bacterium. The sequence continues at coordinate 1,568,244 of JAKVOA010000001.1, forward strand.
GTGTGGGAGGCCATAAAGAATATTGCCCATGGCAAAGTATTTGACGAGCACTTTTTAATGAGCGTTGCCACCATTGGCGCACTGTGCGCGGGCGAGTACGCCGAGGGCATTGCCGTTATGCTGTTTTATCAGGTTGGCGAACTGCTGGAAGACAGTGCTGTGGGGCATTCCCGCAAAAGCATCAGCGCGCTGATGGACATTCGCCCCGACAGCGCCAACCTGCAGCAAAGCGATGGCTCCCTGCAGGTGACCGCACCGGAAAAAGTACCGGTCGGAAGTACCATTGCCGTAAAGCCCGGTGAACGGATCCCGCTGGACGGTACTGTGCTGCAAGGTGAGAGCACCGTAGACACCTCTGCTCTGACAGGCGAAAGCGTTCCACGCCGCATAACGGCCGGCGACGAAGCCCTGAGTGGATGTATTAACGGCAGCGGCCTTTTGTACATTCGTGTAACAAAACCGTACGGGGAATCGACCGTTTCAAAAGTACTGGAATTGGTGGAAAATGCCAGCAGCCACAAAGCAAAGTCCGAAGCATTTATTACCAAATTTGCGCGCATTTATACGCCGATTGTCGTCTTTGCGGCCGTGATTCTAGCAGTGCTGCCGCCGCTGCTGTTTCATCTGCCGTTTCGGGACTGGGTCATGCGCGCACTAAACTTTCTGGTTGTTTCCTGCCCGTGCGCGCTGGTTATCTCCGTTCCGCTCAGCTTTTTCGGCGGCATCGGCGGCGCCTCGCGCTGCGGCATTTTGATTAAAGGCAGCAACTATATGGAAACCTTAGCGAAAACCGGCACCGTTGTCTGCGACAAGACGGGCACTCTGACAAAGGGAACTTTCCGCGTAACACAGACAGTGCCTGTGCCGCCGGCTACTAAAGAACAGCTGCTGGAAACCGCAGCCCTCGCCGAAAGCTACAGCAGCCACCCGATTGCCGCTTCTCTACGGGCAGCATGGGGACAGTCGGCTGCCGAAGGACGTGTGACAGATGTCAAAGAAATCGCCGGCCGCGGTGTGCAGGCACAGGTAGACGGCCACCGGGTACTGGCGGGCAGCAGCGCCCTGCTGCAGGAGGCAGGCCTTGCGCCCAAAATAGTCTCTGCCCCCGGCACCATTGTGTATGTTGCTTCTGATAAAACCTATTTGGGTTACCTGATTATTTCAGATGAAATCAAAGAAAACGCCGCAGAGGCGGTTGCACAGCTGAAGCAGGCGGGCGTACGCCATGTCGTCATGCTGACCGGCGACAGCAAGCAAGCTGCACAGGCCGTTGCAGAAAAGCTGGGAATTGCGGAAGTGCGTGCAGAGCTTCTGCCCGGCGGCAAGGTCGACGCTGTAGAGGAACTGCTGCAGCGAAAAGATGGCAGCTTGGTGTTTATGGGGGACGGCATCAACGATGCACCTGTGCTGGCCCGCGCGGATGTGGGTGTAGCCATGGGAGCACTGGGCAGCGACGCCGCGATTGAGGCGGCAGACGTTGTTTTAATGGACGACGACCCGGCAAAGCTGCCCGCCGCTATCCGCATTTCGCGCAAGACCCTGCGCATTGTACATGAAAACATTGTCTTTGCGCTTGTCATTAAATTGATTGTGCTGATTCTTTCCGCCCTGGGGCTTGCCACCATGTGGGCGGCGGTCTTCGCCGATGTCGGCGTAACCATTCTCGCTATTTTAAATGCCTCTCGCGCACTGCGTCTGCGCTGAAAATTCGAATTCTTTACCGCCCGTGCCGTGCTTTTGCGGCATGGGCTTTTTTGTCAGATACCGCGGCAAAAAGGGCACTTGCTTTCCCCTAAATGTTTTACTTTTAAAAGTGCGAACATATGTTTTAAATATATTGCTTTTTCCCTGCCTTTACGGTATACTAATACTACACATCTGCAGAATGCGCTTGAAAGGATTCTGCTGACAAGCGAAAACCCCGCCCGGAAATGCACCGGACTTTCAGGAGGAATACAGCCAATGGCAACTAGCAAACAGGCGGCAAACAAAGCCGCGCAGGACGCACAGAATAAAGAAGAAGCCCTGAAAACGGCCCTCTCTAAAATAGAAAAACAATTTGGCAAAGGCGCCGTAATGCGCCTTGGGCAAAACGAGGCCATGCACGTAGAAGCTATCTCAACCGGCAGCCTTGGGCTGGATATGGCCCTAGGCATTGGCGGCTTTCCGCGCGGACGCATTATTGAAATTTTTGGCCCTGAAAGTTCCGGCAAAACCACCCTTGCTCTACACTGCGTAGCAGAGGGACAAAAGAGCGGCGGCAATGCCGCCTTTATCGATGTGGAACATGCGCTCGACCCGGTCTATGCGGCTGCGCTTGGCGTAGATGTCGACAGCCTTTTGGTCAGTCAGCCAGACACCGGCGAACAGGCGCTGGAAATTACCGAAGCACTGGTGCGCTCTGGCGCAATCGATGTCATTGTTATCGACTCTGTCGCGGCGCTGGTTCCCCGCGCGGAAATTGAGGGCGAAATGGGCGACAGCCACGTGGGCCTGCAGGCACGCCTGATGAGCCAGGCCCTGCGCAAATTGGCCGGCGCCATCAGCAAAAGTAACTGTGTCGCTATCTTTATCAACCAGCTGCGCGAAAAAGTGGGCGTGATTTACGGCAACCCTGAAGTGACCCCCGGCGGGCGCGCCCTGAAGTTTTACGCTTCTGTACGTGTGGATATCCGTAAAATTGAAACTCTGAAAAACGGCACTGAGCAGGTTGGCTCACGCACCCGGGCAAAGGTTGTCAAAAATAAGATTGCGCCGCCGTTCCGTACGGCAGAATTTGATATCATGTATGGTGAGGGCATTTCCCATGTTGGCGAAATTGTGGACCTTGGCGCAAAACTGGATATCGTAGAAAAAAGCGGTGCCTGGTTCTCTTACAATGGACAGCGCCTGGGGCAGGGCCGCGAAAATGTAAAGAAGCTGCTGCTGGAAAATCAGGAACTGGCCAACGAAATTGAAGCAAAAATCCGTGCAAATTCGGATAAACTATATGCAAAGACTATTTCTCCGCGCGCTGCGGCAGCCCGGCCGCTGCAAGCAGCCGCACCCGCAAAAGCAGACAACGCGGAAAAGAAACCGGAAAATACGCCTGCTTCCCCGCATGCCCCTGCTGTAAACATCGACATCGAGGATGACGACGACTAAAGCAGACGATGACTAAAGCAAAGGAAGGACAAATCCGGTGGAACTGACAGCAATGGAGCCCCGGCGGCACAGCCGGACCGCTTTGTTTTTGGATGGTGAATATGCCGTGAGTGTAGATACAGAAACCCTGCTACAGGCGGGGTGGAAACTCGGCTGCGACGTGACCGATGAAGAGCTGCACGACCTGCTGCAGCACTCGGACGCACACCGTGCAAGCGAAAAAGCGCTGTATCTGCTGGAACACCGCAGCCACTCAAAAAAAGAGCTGACTGACAAGATTGCCCGTACTGTGCCGCGTGCCGCGGCACAGGCCGCCGCTGACAAGATGGAGAACCTTGGCCTTTTAGATGATAGCGATTTTGCACAACGCTATGCCCGCGAGCTGTACCGCAAGGGTTATGCAAAACGCCGCGTATGCTATGAACTTTCGCGCAAAGGCATTTCCCTGGCCCTGATTGAGGCCGCCGCTGCGGAAAACGAGCCGGAACCTGCACAGGCAATTGCGCAGGTCCTGCAGAAAAAGTACCGCGACTTAAGCGATGAAAAAGACAGGCGCCGCGCTACGGCGTGCCTGCAGCGGCTGGGATACGGTTTCGATGATATCCGCGCCGCATTAAAACGATATATAACAAATGAGGATGAATACTATGGCTGATTCGGTTGGAATCGTAAGCCTGGGCTGCGCCAAAAACCAGGTTGATGGAGAAATGATGCTGGCTGCGCTGGAAAATGCAGGCTGGAAAGTGATGGACGACGCGGCGCTGGCCGATGTTGCCATTGTCAACACCTGCGGCTTTATCCAAAGCGCCAAACAGGAAAGCATCAACGAAATACTGGAACTGGCACACCTAAAAAAAGAAGGGCACCCCAAAGCAATCGTTGTGACCGGCTGCCTTGCCGAGCGCTACCGCGAGCAGATTATGCAGCAGCTGCCGGAATGTGACGCTGTGTGTGGCATTGGCGCAGACGCCGATATTGATGCGGTCTGCCGCGCGGCGCTGGCGGGAAATCACCCACAGTCTTTCCCCGAAAAAGACAAGCTACCGCTGTGCGGCGAGCGCCGGCTTTTGACCCCAAGCTATTATGCCTACCTGAAAATTGCAGAGGGCTGCGACAACCGCTGCAGCTACTGTGCCATCCCCTTTATCCGTGGGCGTTACCGCAGCCGTCCTATAGAGGAAATTGTAGCAGAAGCCGAGACGTTAGTGAAAAACGGTGCCAAAGAATTAACGCTAATTGCGCAGGACACAACCAAATACGGTTGGGACCTCTATGACCACAAGCTGATGCTGCCCACCCTGCTGCGCCGCTTGTGCAAAATTGACGGCCTGCATTGGATTCGTTTTCTGTACTGCTACCCGGATTACCTGACAGATGACCTACTGGACGTTTTGGCACAAGAGCCAAAAGTGTTGCCCTATATTGACCTGCCGCTGCAGCACTGCAGCGGACCGATTTTAAAAGCTATGCACCGCTGGGGAAACCGCGAAATGCTGACAAAGCTGATTGCGCATATTCGAGAAAAAGTACCGGGCGTCACCCTGCGCACGACACTAATTACCGGTTTCCCCGGCGAAACTGAGCAGGACTTTACCGAATTATGCGAATTCGTAAAAGAAGTTTCGTTTGACCGGCTGGGCTGCTTCCCCTACTCACAGGAAGAGGGAACAGCCGCCGCCAAAATGCCGAATCAGATTCCGGAAGACGTAAAGCAGCACCGTGCTGAGCTGATTATGGAGGGCCAGATGGATCGCACACAAACCGCCGGCGAAAGGCTGGCCGGCACAATCCAAACAGTCTTGTGCGAAGGCTGGGACCGCTACGCGGAGTGCTGGTTTGGCCGTACCGCTGCACAGGCCCCGGACGACATCGACGGCAAAGTCTTTTTTACTGTACCAAAAGGAACATCAAAACCCGGTTATGGTATGTTTGTCCCGGTACTCGTAACAGACTGTATCGACGGCGACCTTGTGGGCGAGCTGCACCTGCAAGAAGGAGGTGCAGAGCATGAATCTGCCAAATAAACTGACGATTGCCCGCATGATTATGGTGCCGGTCATTGTCGCTTTTCTGTTGCTGCCGCAGGTCTGGGGGCATTATCTGTGGGCCATGCTTTTTTTCCTGCTCGCCTCTTATACAGATCATTTAGACGGGAAGATTGCCCGCACGCGGGGAATGATCACCGCTTTCGGCAAGTTTTTAGACCCACTGGCAGATAAAATATTGATTCTCTCTATTTTCATCTGTTTTGTTAAACTAGATCTGTGCAATGTTTGGCTGGTGCTGATTCTGCTTTTCCGCGAATTTGCCATTACCTTTCTACGGCTGGTCGGGGCAGAGTCTGGCAAAGTGATTGCCGCAAACAAATGGGGCAAAAGCAAAACCATTTCACAGATTATTGCCGTTTTTTTTGTACTGCTGTTTCAGATTTTAGGTGAATTCGGTATTGCTTCCGCAAGCACAATGACAACCCTCAACCTTGTCGGCAACCTGCTGATCGGCATTTCCTGCGTACTGGCAATTATCAGCGGCGTGATTTACATGCAACAAAACCGCCATGTTATCGGCGAAATGAAGTAAAGCCCCCGTCGCAGTTGACATTTTCGTCCTGTCAACATATAATAAGCATTGGTATAAAATGCTGAGAACGGAAGAAGTAACAGGGCAACCGCGACAGAGAGAAAGCAGCATTAGGCTGAAACTGCTTTTCGCAAAATCCCTGCGAAGAATGCGTCCGGGAGCAGGCAGGGGAAAATCCCTGCACGGTGGGAGCCGTTAAAAGCCGAGAGCGAGAAACCGGAGTGGAACCGCGGAAACTGACTTTTCGCCTCCGTTTGTGCAGGAACTTTGTGCACAGGCGGAGGCTTTTTTCGCGCTCTGTTTTTCGCGTGTCTATGCAAGGAGAAGTCATGTTTAAAAATCTAAAATCAGAAATCGACTCAATTATGGACCGCGACCCGGCTGCCCGCAGCCGGACTGAGGTTTATTTCCTCTACAGCGGCTTTAAGGCCGTGCGCAGCTACCGCCACGCACACTGGTGGCTTGAAAAAGGCCACCCCTTTATTGCCCGCTGGATCAGCCAGCGAGCTCGCCACAAAACCGGTATTGAGATTCACCCCGGCGCCAAAATTGGCAAAGGTCTGTTCATTGACCACGGCATGGGCGTCGTCATCGGCGAGACTACCGAAATCGGTGACAACTGTACCCTGTACCAGGGCGTCACCCTGGGTGGAACCGGCAAAGACAAAGGCAAGCGCCACCCGACTTTGGGCAACAATGTCCTGGTTGGTTCCGGCGCAAAAATTTTAGGACCTATGAAAATCGGCGACAATGCGCGCATTGCCGCCGGCGCAGTGGTGCTGGACGAAGTGCCGGCAAATGCCACTGCAGTTGGTGTACCGGCGCGGGTTGTGCGCATCAATGGGGTTCGGCCAAACAACTTGGACCAGGTACACGTAACCGACCCGGTTTCGCAGGAACTCTGCCGCATGAATGTGCTGCTGGAGCATATTGAAAAACGCATTGGTATGCAGCAGGCCGAGGACGACCGCCGTTACGAAGAAAACTATGATCTACAGACAGAAAATGCCGCAAAAAAGGCAGCCGCCAAATAATAATACTACTGCAGGGAGATTTTAATAAATGAAACTGTACAATACGCTGACGCGAAAAAAAGAAGAGTTCGTACCGATTACACCCAATGAAGCAAAAATTTATGCCTGCGGCCCCACGGTCTACAACTTCATCCATATCGGCAACGCCCGCCCAATCTGCGTGTTTGACGTTTTGCGCCGGTATCTGGAGTACCGCGGCTACAAAGTCACGTTTGTACAGAACTTTACAGATATTGACGACAAAATCATCAATAAAGCAAATGAAGAAAACAGCGACTACCTGACAGTAAGCCGCCACTATATTGAAGAATACAAAATAGACGCTGCCGGCCTGAATGTGCGCCCGGCAACCGTACACCCCAAAGCCACTGAAAATATTGACGGCATTCAGCAGATTATCTCTACGCTGATTGAAAAAGGCTATGCCTACCCCACTGCAAACGGCGATGTGTATTTCCGTACTCTGAAAGATAAAGAATACGGCAAGCTGAGTCATCAGCCGCTAGAGGACCTGCAGGCAGGCGCACGCATTGCCACCGGCGAAATTAAGGAAGACGCCATGGACTTTGCCCTGTGGAAAGGCGCAAAGCCGGGTGAGCCCTACTGGGAATCCCCCTGGGGAAAAGGCAGGCCCGGCTGGCACATTGAGTGCTCTGCCATGGTGCGTCGGTATCTGGGTAAAACCATCGATATTCACTGCGGCGGGCAGGACCTTATCTTTCCGCACCACGAAAACGAAATTGCGCAGAGCGAATGCTGCAACGGCGTGCCGTTTGCCCACTACTGGGTACACAACGGCTACATCAATGTAAACAATCAGAAAATGAGCAAGAGCCTACACAACTTCTTTACCGTGCGCGATGTAGCTGAGCAGTTTGGCTATGAGCCGATTCGGTATTTAATGGTTTCAGCACATTACCGAATGCCTATTAACTACAGCGTAGAAATGATTGGGCAGTGCAAATCTTCTCTGGACCGCCTGTATCACTGCCGCGACAATCTCGCCTTCGTGCTGCAGCATGCACCTGAAATCGCCAAAGACAGCGACAGCGCTGTGCGCGAAAAGCTAGACAACTGCCGCGCCGCCTTTGAAGCCGCCATGGACGATGACCTGAACACTGCCAATGCGATCGCCGCGCTGTTTGATATGGCAAAAGAAATCAACACTGACCTTTCCGCGGAAAAAGCGCCTGGCAAAGCCATCTGTCAATACGCTTACGACCTGTTTACAAAGCTTGCAGATGTACTTGGCCTGCTGTACAGCCGCCCGGTGCCGGGCACAGAACCCGCCGATGATGACGCCGCAGAAATTGAAAACCTGATTGCGCAACGTGCACAGGCCCGCAAAGACAAAAACTGGGCTGAGGCCGACCGCATCCGTGATGAACTGAAAGTACGCCAAGTCGTGCTGGAAGACACCCCGCAGGGCGTCAAGTGGCACAAAGCATAAAATAGAATGAACAAAGGGCAGATAGAAAAAGCAAAAAAGCTTTTCTGTCTGCCCTTTTTATTTACAGAAATTCAAGTTCATATGGACGGCTTCTCCGTTTCACCGCGCCAGCCATAGACCACGCGGTCAAACTGATTGAAGTCCTTTAATACACTGATTTTTTGCAGGCCGGCCGCCGCAAACAGAGACGAAACTGCTGCCGCCTGACTTTCGCCGATTTCCACCGCGCAGAAGCCGCCTGGCACAAGCTGCGGCAGCCAAAGCTGCGCGATTGCCCTGTAAAACTGCAGGCCGTCCGTGCCACCATCAAGTGCGGCGTGCGGCTCGTGCTGCAGCTCCCGCTGCAGGCCTGGGATTTCCCCTTCCCGCACATACGGCGGATTGCAGAGAAAACCGCCCAGTTTGCCACAAGCTGCGGCATCGGCAGCCGAAAAAGCATCCAGTCTTTTCGGCATCACCTGCAGCCGCCGGTATGTCCGGCAGTTTTCGCGCAAATACTTCAGTGCACGCTCATATTTTTCTCCGCAGAAAAGCGCAAGGTCCGCGCGCAGGCTTTTTAAGCCAAGCCCAACCGCGCCGCTGCCCGCGCAAAGATCCAACACGCGCACCCCTTTTGGCAGTAGACGCGCCGCTGTCTGTACCAGCAGCTCAGTCTCCTCCCGCGGGCAAAGGACTCCCTCGCCAACCGCAAGTTCCAAATTGAGAAACGGCCATCTGCCCAGTAGATACTGCAGTGGCTCTCCCTCTGCACGCTGCTGCGCTAAAGCCAGCAGGCGCTGCGATTTTTCGGCAGCTGCCTGCTCATGTCCATGCACAGCCAAACCGGGGCGATCCAGACCCAAAACGCTTTTGCACAGACAGATCGCATCAAAAGCGGGGCTTTCGTTGCCGGCCTCCTGCAAAATTTTTTTCGCCTGCAGGTAACTCTGCTCATTTGTCATGGAACAATCCTATCCTCTCCATTTTCCGGAATCACTTTCTGCATGGCAGCAATAGCAACCTCCATCATGCTGTCGTCCGGTTCCTTTACTGTCAGGCGCTGCATCCATAGCCCCGGCGCGGCAATGATGCGCGTCAGGCGGTTTTCGTGCCGTCCGCAGTAGCGAATCAGCTCATATCCTAAACCCATAACAATAGGAATGCACAGCAGCTTGACAAAGGTGCGCAGGAAGGGATTGGAAAATGGAATAAAAATACCGACTAATACGCCAATTAAAATCATCAGCACCATAAAGCTGGTGCCGCAGCGCGGGTGAAAGCGGCCCTGCTTCTTTACATTTTCAACGGTCAGGGGCAAGCCAGCTTCATAGCAGAAAATTGTTTTGTGCTCGGCACCATGGTAGCGGAACATCCGCTTAATATCCGGCTGAAAACCGACAAGGCCGATATATACAACAAAAATCAGCAGCCGCAGCACCCCCTCAAAGGGACTGCGCCACCCAGCAATAGAGGATCCGGTGACCCCCTCAAGCAGGTTAAACAGCACTGTCGGCACAATAAAGAAAAGCGCCACCGCCAGTAAAATTCCCAGTACACTGCCGATTACCATAACAATATTTGTCAGTTTATCGCCGAAATGTTTTTCAAGCCAGCGGTCAAATTTGCTCTCCTCTTCTTCCTCCTCAATCTCAGTCATACCGGATTTTTCACCGGAAAGATTGAGCGCCCGGCTACTCATAGAGAGGCTGTCAATAAAAGATGCCACGCCGCGCAAAATCGGCAGCTTTAAAACCGGGTAGCGATCCCACAAAGAGACATACGGCAGTTCTTCTGAGTCGATGCTACCGCTGGGGGTGCGCACCGACACCTCAATGCGGTGTGGACCACGCATCAAAATGCCCTCGATCAGTGCCTGACCGCCAATAGAAGTAATACATTTTTTAGGTTTCTGTACTGTCATCTGCATCCCTTTCTTCCTGGCTTTGTTTATTGTGCTCTTCCTGCAGGTGATCCCGCAGCTTTTGGATAGTCGGGATTGTAATGGTCACAACAGTGCCCACGCCCTCTTGACTTTCAATATCCAAGCTGCCAGAGTGAAGGCGCATAATTTCATCTGCCAGCGCCAGCCCAATGCCGGAGCCGCGCACGGTTTGATTCGCTTTATAAAATTTCTTTTTAACATTTGGCAGGTGCTTTGCTGGAATACCGCAGCCGTTGTCGCTAATAGCCACCTGAATGAACCCCTCGGCCTCGGTCGCAGCCACATTGATGGTTCCGCCGCGGTCCGTATACTTTAAAGCATTATCCAGAATATTGACAAACACCTGACGCAAACGGTTTACGTCGCCCAAAACCGGCGAAAGCATGGCCGGCTCTTCATATAAAAGGAATTTGCCCTCATTTTTGGCACGCTCGCTGAACATATAGACAGCCTCGCCCAGCTCGGCCAAAATGTCAATGCGGTCCATGGTAAGCGTCATGCGGCCGGACTGCATACGTGAAAAGTCCAACAGTTCCTCGACCATGCCGGAAAGGCGCTCGGTTTCTTTCAGGATAACGTCCATACCCTTATTAAAGCTCTCTTGATCCAGTCCGCCGGACTGCAGCGTTTCGCCCCAGCCCTTGATTGCCGTTAAGGGCGTACGCAGCTCGTGTGAAACAGAAGAGATAAAGTCGTTTTTCATACGCTCGGTGGTACCCAATTCTTTGGCCATGTCGTTGATTGTGCGGCACAAATCGCCGATTTCATCATCCTGGTAATTTTCGATGCGTGCCTGAAAGTCGCCCTGCGCAATACGCTTTGCTGTACTGCTGATTTGGCGAATCGGGCCTAAAATACTGCGGATAAAGTACCGCCCTGACAGCAGCACCAGTGCAATGACAATCAGCCCCACTAAAATCAGCAGCAACACAACAACCAAAATCTGCCGATCTGCATTGGAAAGGGAAACGACATACCGAATGGCGCCGACTGACTTGCCGCTGTCGCTACGCAGCACGCGCGTGACCGCCATAACCTTTTCTCCGCTGGAAAGATAGCCGGTCCAGGTGCCATAACCTTTTTTGTCCTGTATGGCCATAGTGTAGTCGGGCATATCTTCGCTGCCGTCCGGCGCAAAGCCCAGGCTGGTATTGATGATATCGCCGTGGGCATTGAAGACCATGAGCTCCATGCTTTCTTTATTGGGGAAATTCTCAACATACTGCCGTGCTGCCGTGCTGAAAGCACTGGAAGTACGCAGACCGTTATTGGCAAAGACATTGGTCAGCTCTTCGCTGCGAGAATCGATTGCAGTCTGGATGCTTCCGTAAGTATTGCTGCGCACCATAAGAGAAGTCGCCACAATAATGGCAACAAGGACCAAGACGGTCATACCAAGGGAATTGAGCAGCCAGCGCTGTGAAATTTTTTTCGTATTTTTGCGGCGTTCCTCTTCATTTGCTGCCACCTGTGCAGCCTCTGCTTTCAGGCTTCCCATTTATATCCCAAGCCCCAAACCGTCACAATATGCTTTGGATTGCTGGGCTCGTCCTCTACCTTCATGCGCAGTCTTCTGATATTAACATCCACTATTTTTTCCTCGCCCACATAAGACTCGCCCCATACATGCCGCAAAATTGCGCTGCGATCCAGTGCTGTACCGGGATTGCTGAAAAAATACTCCATAATCTGAAACTCCACCTGGGTCAGTTCGATATTTTTAGCACCCTTCATCAGCGTACGGCTGCGCAGATTGAGAGAAAACTCACCGGAACGAATTTCTTCCGTAAAATTGTTTTCGTCACGCATTTGTGCCAGGGCAACTCGGCGGTAAACCGCATCCACTCGGGCAACCAGCTCACTGGGAGAAAAAGGCTTTGTCACATAGTCATCGGCACCCATCATCAGGCCGCTGACCTTGTCCATTTCCTGTGTGCGTGCAGTCAGCAAAATAATGCCGATAAAGCCGCTTTGGTGGCGCAGCTCTTTGCAGACTGCAAGGCCGTCATGTTTGCCGGGCATCATAATATCCAGCACAGCAACATCGAAGTCGCCGTTTTGCTGAGCATAGATTTCCAGTGCCTGGTCGCCGTTTTCTGCCTCAGTCACGTCGTAGCCGGCACGTTTCAGGTTGATGACAATAAATTCGCGGATTGCCTGCTCATCTTCCGCTACCAGTATTCTTTTCATAACTACCTCCGTATATAAATCCGCGGCGGCCCGCAGCCGCCGGCGGCCCTTGAAAAGCAGTGCCTGTTGGCTTCAGCTTTCTGAAGTAATGAATTGAAAACACTTTTTTAGCTGTGCCGCCGGCACCGCGAGGGAATCGCCCGGTGTCGGGCAGGAAACGGCGATAATCAGGCTGCCGTCTGAAAGGACCTGCTCAAAGCCCTTGGTGTTTTTCTTTGCGCTCCATTCGCTTTGGGTAAACACCTGCGCCACCATGAGGGGTTTGCCGGCGGTCCCTTTTGAAATATCAAAGGAAGATACGGTAAGCGTGCGTGCGCTTGCATCCTGTTTTGTCGTAATGCTGTTGCTGCTCCATTTGTCTGGCAACGTTATTCGGTAGCCGTCCCGTGCATTGGAAATTGTCGCACAAACCGTGGTATAGTCGCCGCTGGCAGCGTCAAAACGAGTCCACTTGGTCTCGCTGCCGACATCGTCTGATGCAGAGCCGACATAGCCCGGCAGCCGCATAACAATGGGGAACTCTAAAATCTGGTCGCTGTTAATATCCGTACAGGGCAGCGACAAATCCCGCAGCGTCACATTCTGCTGGGGCGCCTGGGCATTGTACAGCGGTGTACTCAGCGTTTTTTTCGTTTTATTCCAATACAAAATCTCGCTGATTGTTTTGCCGTCGGTCTGGATACAGTCCAGCATGACACCGGGCTGGTTTTTGCTGACTTTTCCGCTTTTAATATCCGCAAGCTTGGAAATGCCCGCGTCTAGTTTAGCGCTGCCCATCACCTGCAGGGAGGCATCTTTCAGCTTAAAGAGCTGTGCGGTAAACTGCTGTTGACCGTCCGGTGGAATGCTGACTGTCAAAAGCTCCTTTATGCCGTCGCCGTCAAAATCCATGACTGTCATACCATTGTAGGTCTGGTCCAGTTTCATTTCATTCATTTTGCCTTTTTGGTAATAATAAATAGAGATGCTGCCGGCAGCGCCGGTGCTGCTGCCCCAACCGACAATGACTTCATCTTTGCCGTCGCCGTTGAGGTCGCCAAAACAGACGCGGTCTACCTGGGCACCCGCATTGGAAAACGAGCCGATATCTGTCCATCTGCCGTTTTTCTTTTCGGTAAACAGCAGGTTCACCGTGGTGTCGTCGTCCCCGCGCTGATAAAAGGCCATTGCTTCCTGTGTAGAGTCGCCGCACAGATTGTACTGGATAATGGCAGAGCGGTAGTCGCCCTCTGCCGGATATTTCAGGGTAAAGCTGCGCCCGGCCTTTGCCTCAAGCAATGTATAAATATTCGCTTTTTCACCGGTCGGCTTGGGCGGCCGCATTAGAGAGCGCGCGTCCAGCCCGCTAATAGAGCAGCCAGAAAGCAAAAAGCAAAGCACCATTGCCAGCGCTGCCGTCTGCCAGCCGCTGTGCCTTTTTCGCTGTTTCACACGCTCACCTCCTTTATCTGCATACTTTGCTTCTTAGTATAGCATTTTTTAAACAGAATGAACAGTATCAAATCTGTTATCAGCGCGCCCCCTGTTTTCCCGAAAAAGTGAAACAGGGCGCAAAAAGCCGCCCTGTACTGGACAATGCTGTCCGCAGGGCGGCTTTCTTAAAAATATAGAAAACAATTCGTACAAGAATTTATTCAACTGTAACAGATTTTGCTAAGTTACGTGGTTTGTCGACATCGCAGCCGCGCAGAACTGCAACATGATAGGCAAGCAGCTGCAGCGGGACAATGGTGACCATAGGTGAAAGGATGCCGCGCACCTTTGGCACCCGCAGCAGACTGGTGGTCAAGTCTTTGCTGACGTGGTCGCCCTCACAGCAGACCAAAATCACCTTGGCGCCGCGGGACTTGACTTCCTCTAGATTGCTGACCGTCTTGGGGTACAGCTCTGGCTGGGTTGCCACGCCGATTACCGGCGTTCCGTCTTCAATCAAGGAAA